>CAXZAJ010000201.1:0-7639 GCA_964293355.1 uncultured bacterium | reverse complement strand
TTTGACCGCTATGCGGAGCGGACCCTCGAAGTCGTACTCCGCTTCACAGCGTTCTTTGACAGCCTCCGAGACCAGCACATGGTCCGGCTCGGCGGCTGCCTGGAGCCGCTGGGCTACCGCCATGGGGTGGCCGGTGACCACCTTGAAGGCACCCCGGTCTCCCGTCGCGATCAAGCCGGAATGGACGCCTATCCTGAACGAGAGGCTGGTGCCGCGCGGGGCCAGCTCGCTCTCCAGCTTGCGGTTGCGCTCCAGGAAGGCGAGTGCAGACTCCAGTGCCCGCTGGGGGTCGTCCTCGTGGAGCTCGGGTACGCCAAATACCGCAACCAGCGCGTCGCCGATGTACTTTTCTACCACGCCGCCCCGGGCAACGATGATCTCCTCGAACGCGCCGAACAGGCGGCTCATCAGCGCGTCCATCTCTTCAGGATCCATGCGCTCGGAAAGCGCCGTAAAGCCCTGGAGATCGGCGAAGAGTATCGTAGCGTTCCTGCGTTCGCCCGCCTTTATGGCCGTGTTTTTTGGCATCGGTCCTGATTCCCTCGCCTATACCGCTCCGCTGGCTCTGGCTACCGCTTCTGCCACCCTGATGCCGTCCACCGCCGCGGACATGATGCCGCCGGCGTATCCGGCACCCTCCCCGCAGGGGAACAGGCCGCGGACGCTGGATTGCAGGCCTTCGTCGCGCAGGATGCGGACGGGAGACGAAGTTCGCGTCTCCACGCCGGACAGTACCGCGTCCGGGCGGCCGAATCCGGCTATTTTCCTGTTGAAGGCCGGAAAGGCTTCCTTGATGCCTGCGGCCGCGAACGGGGGCAGGCAGGCGTTGAGGTCCGCGAGCGCGTACGAACCGCGTATCGAGGGCACGACGCCTCCGAGGAAATCCGAGGCGCGACCGGCCATGAAGTCTTCGAGCGTCTGCACGGGCAGCGCTGATTTTCCGGGACCGGATCCTGACGCCGCGCGGGCCGATTCCCAGGCCAGCTTTTCCCAGCGCCGCTGGTATTCGACGCCGGCGAGGATGCCGGCCGGGCTGGAATCGTCGCCGCCGAAGTCTTCCGGCCGCACGGCCACGACGATGGCGCTGTTGGCGTTCGGCGCGCTCCGCGCGAAGTCGCTCATGCCGTTGCAGGCCGACATTCCCGCCTCCGAGCTCGCGTCGACGACGTATCCGCCTGGGCACATGCAGAACGAGTACACGCCGCGGCCGTCGGCGGCCTTGTGCGTCAGCTTGTAGTCGGCCGCGCCGAGCGCCGGGTGGTTCCAGTGGTCGCCATATTGCGCGCGCGACAGCATCTCCTGGGGGTGCTCCACGCGGAGGCCCAGCGCGAAGGGTTTACGTTCCATCGGCACGCCAGCGTTCGCCAGTTCCTCAAAGGTGTCCCGCGCGCTGTGCCCGATGGCCAGAATGACGGCGCCCGAGCGTATCGTCTCGCCGTCAGCCAGCACGACGCCCGTTACCTGGCCGCCTTCCGTTGCCAGCTTTGCCACGCGCGCGCGGAAGCGAACCGTGCCGCCCAGGTTCTCGATGGTGGCGCGCAGCTTTTTTACGACCTGCACGAGGTAATCGGTGCCGATGTGCGGCTTGTTGGCATAGAGTATCTCGGGTGGCGCGCCGGCAGCGGCGAATTCTTCCAGCACATGGCGGTTTCGGCCGGATTCATCGCTGCCCGAGGCGGTCAGCTTGCCGTCGGAGTAGGTGCCCGCGCCGCCTTCGCCGAACTGCATGTTGGAATCGGCGTCCAGCTCCCCTCCGGTCCAGAACGAGGCTATGGATTTGCCGCGGGTTTCCACGTCGTCGCCGCGTTCCAGTACGAGGGGCCGGAACCCTGCCCTGGCAAGCTCCAGCGCGCAGAAGAGCCCGGCCGGGCCTGAACCCACGACGATGGGCCGTTGCCCGTCGCCGGGTTGCTTCCGCGGGCCTGAAACCGGAAAGGTGTACGGCTTTGCGGGAATCAGGGCTTCAGCCTTGGCGCCGAGGCTGCGCGAGGGCAGTTCCAGCCCCGCCACGACGGTGTACACGATACGGATGTCGCGCTTGTCGCGAGCGTCTACGGACCGGCGTTCCAGCCGGAATGTTGCCAGATGAACAGGGCTGACACCCAGTTCACGGGCCACGCGGCCCCTGAGGTAATGCTCATCATGGTCGAGCGGGCAATTGATGTTCTGGATGCGGTAGAGGTTCATACCGCCGAGTATATACTATCCGGTGGTTTTTTTGGAGCTCGGAACCGAGGTCTGGTGAAAGGTCATTTTTGAAAATCCCAGTTTTTGCATGGTCTTGTCTACAATCTGGAAATCTATGGGCTTGACGAGGTACACGTCACCCTGATTCTTGAATGACGTGGAGATGGATGTATAGTCGCTTATTGAACTTGCCATGACGATGCGCGAACCGTCTCCCGCGGGTATCCCGGCCTGCTTTTCCAGTTTGCGTATTTCTTCCAGCACCACGCTGCCCGGAGCCCCCGGTATCATGATGTCCAGGAACACCACATGGTAATGATCATGGTTGCTGATGGCCTTGGCTACCTTTTCTATGGCTTCAAGCCCATCGCTCGCCGTATCCAGTCTGCCGTACGGCGAAAGGAAGCGCTGCAGCAGCATGAGCGCCACCGGTTCGTCGTCCACGATGAGGATGCGCTTGAGCTTGGCCGGTTCCTCAGGGAACTCGGCCGTATTTTGGGGGTGGTGCTTCCTCGATGCGGTTGCCTTGGCTTTGCCAATATCCGCCGGGTTCGTCGGAGCAGTCTGGAATCCGCTCACCGGAAACAGCGGATCGAAGAGGACGAACGACAGGTCATCCAGAGTCTTGTCGGTGGCAAACAGGATGCTGAGTATCGTTCCGGAACCCTTTGCGCGCAGGAGCCGGTATGCTATCAGTGAGCCGGCCTCAGCTACGGCATCGAACACCGGCAGCGAGTTCACGGATTCTGCATCGATTTCATCACCTACCACTTTTTCAAGCATGTAGGGGGTAAGCCTGGACGAAAGCGCTGCCTGCAACGCCTGCACCTCGCATTCTTCCAGCGGAAAACCGATGTGCCTGGCCTGTACCTGTGTCTGGTCGAGCCATGAGCCGAGCAGGCTGTCCATGCGCTCAGTCAGGACCGCGGAAGCGGAGTCTTCATCAGATCCCGCAACCTTGCGGACCTGATCGACGACTGCCAGCAGCAGGTCCACCCAGTCCGACTCGGGGTCGCCCTTGCCGGTTCTGAGGGCGTCCAGGCAGGATTCAGCCTTGTGGATTAGGTCCGCGCTCTGGTCCAGGCCTTCCATAGACAAGGTACTCTTGAGGTTGTGGAAATCCCTGAACAGCAACGGCACCGAGATGAGCGGATCCATGCCGCTCTCTGACACGCGTTCCAGTTCCATGAGCCTTGATTCAATCGCCTCGAGGGCTTCCAGTACCGATTGCTGGGCTGACGAGTTCAAGGTGCCGCTCCGCGCTTACGGGAACAGCCCGAGGGCAGTCAGCGCCGATTCGAACTTTTCCTTGGTAAAGGGCTTTACGATGTACGAGCCCGCACCGAGTTTCTTGCAGCGTTCCATGACCTCGGGCGTATCGAGCGTGCTCAGCATGATCACCGGCGTGTCTTTGTGCGCCGGTGTTTTCTTGACGTGGGCGAGCACCTCAAAGCCGTTCATGTTGGGCATCTCGATATCCGAGACGATCAGGTCAAAATGCTTTGATTCAAGGATTTTTTTGGCATCGAGGCCATCAACCGCGAGCGTCGCGTCAAAGTGGAGGAAGAACAGGAACGTCTTGATGGCCTTCCTGTTCTGTTCCATGTCGTCGATTATGAGAACCTGCTTTTTATCCGCCATACCGTACCTCGCTCGAATATCCAATGCTGATTTTTATTGTCTTTGCCACGTATGTGAGAGTCAAGTGGTTTTTTTATATGAGTTTCAGTGTTTCCAGTGTCGCTACCAGCTTCGTCTTGTCAAGCGGCTTTACCAGATACGTGTCGCACTGTTCCCTGAACGCGGTCATTATGTTTTTCTTGTCATCGAGCGCCGTTATCATGATCACCTTGACACCATCAGTCGGCAGGATGCCGGCCATCTTCTCCAGGTCGCGGATGTGCCTCAGCGCTTCCTGACCATCCATCTCGGGCATCATGATGTCCATGCAGATGAGGTTGTACGGTTCCTTGTTCTCAAGCGAGATGCGCACGGCTTCCACGGCTTCCTTGCCGTTTACCGCGACATCGGGGACCACATAGGGTTTTAAAAGGCCCTGAAGAAGCATCCGGCTGAGAAAATCATCTTCAACGATCAGTGCCTTCATGTACTCTGCTCCTTGGTGTTTGTGTGTGGCATTCTATCACCTAAACTGAATTCAGTGCCACTTTTAATGCTTCATACCGGCTCCTGCATTCGGGCAGGAGCATTCTCATGCCTTCAAGGTTTCCGGCTTTGCCCGCTTCTTCAAGCATTCTCGCAGTATCCCTCAGCGCTTCGCCACCCATGTTGGCGGCAGCCCCCCGGAGTCTATGGGCCAGCTTTTCCGCTTGCCTGGTTTCGCCGGATTCCAGAGCCGCCGACAGCGCTTCCATCTGTACAGGCGCATCGGTGAGGAAGGTCTGTACCAGCAATGCTGCCAGTTCCGCATCGTCCATGGCCCGCGAGAGGAAGCCGGCCTTGTCGAAAACAACCAGCGGTTGTTCGTCTTCTTCCGCAGCTTCGAGTTCCGCTACCGCCAGGCTTTCTTCGGCTTGAACCAGCCATTGTTCAACCTTGGCGGCAAGCTGGGCCGGCTCTACAGGCTTGCTCAGGTAATCGTCCATGCCCGCTTCAAGGCATTTTTCACGATCGCCCTGCAAGGCGCTGGCGGTCATGGCTATGACCGGGATATGTCTCTCAATTCCTTCCTTTTTTCTGATGGCTCGCGTAGCCTCGAACCCGTCCATCTCGGGCATCTGGCAATCCATCAGCACGAGGTCGTAGGGCAGGCGAGTCAGGGCGTCCAGCACTTCCTTGCCATCGGCTACAGCATCTACCCGGTATCCGTACTTTTCTAGGATTTTAAGGGCCACGAGCTGGTTTGTCACATTGTCCTCGGCCAGGAGTATGCGCGCCTTGCTCCTGTGCTTCTCCGTGGATTGCAGACCCAAGGCAGTGCTGTGCGGGGGCTGCGGTGCGGCATCATCCAGGCAGCCAGCGGCAAAGGCCAGCCGGTCCCGGAGTTGTGACTGGCGGATTGGCTTGTTGAGGTAACCGGAGAAGCCGGCATTGGTTATTCGGGTCGCGTCGCCTTGCCTGACCAGGGGCGTCATCATGAACAGCCGTGTCGCGTGCAGCTCTTCGTGCGCCTTGATGCGGCGCCCCAATTCAAGGCCATCGAGGTCCCGTATCCGTGTTTCAAGCAGCGCTACCGAGTATGGGTGGCCTGCCCGCGCGGCTTCTTCCAGAATACGCACGGCAGTTGACCCGTCCTCAACCAGCTCGTACAGGCAGCCCCAGCTTGCAAGCAATGAGCCGACAACCAGCCTGTTGGCCTCGTTGTCGGCTATGACGAGCACCTTCAGTCCGCTCAGGTTGATGCAGGGCGGTGGCGAGGAGAATACTCCGGCCGGTCGCTTTTCAAAGATGGCGGTGAACCAGAACGTCGAGCCCTTGCCTGGTTCGCTTTCAAGTCCTACGGTGCCACCCATGAGTTCAGCCAGTTTTTTGGAAATGGACAGGCCGAGTCCGGTACCGCCGTACTTTCTGGTCGTCGAGCTGTCCATCTGCGTAAAGGGAGCAAACAGCTGCGCCTGTTTGTCCAACGGAATGCCGATGCCCGTATCACGTACTGAAAAGCGTACCGTAGCCTTGTGGCCGTCTTCCTGGATGAGCGTGGTACGGATGGTGACCGTGCCCGTGTTGGTGAATTTTATGGCATTGTCGGCGAGGTTGATGACGATCTGCCTGATGCGCCCCGGGTCACCCCTGAGGTGGAGCGGCACATCGGAGTCGATGATGTTGGCCAGCACGAGGCCCTTCTCATGAGCTTTTGCCGCCAGGAGATCCACGGAATCCTCTATGGTAACGCGCAGATGAAAGTCAATGTTTTCAAGCTCCAGTTTTCTGGATTCTATTTTAGAGAAATCGAGGATGTCGTTGATGAGGTACAGGAGCGCCTCGCCACTGGTGCGCACGAGTTCAGCATACTGGCGTTGTTCCGGATTAAGTTCAGTATCCAGGAGGAGGCCTGTCATGCCAATGACGCCGTTCATGGGCGTGCGTATTTCGTGGCTCATCGTAGCAAGGAATTCACTTTTGGCCGAATTGGCAGTTTCAGCCTGGATGATCAGATCCTTTGCCCGGCTGTTCACCTCTTCGAGGTTGCGGTTCGTTTCCCTCAGTTTCTCCTCAATCCTTTTGCGCTCGGTAATGTCTATCATGACGGTCAGGAAATAGCGCTTGCCATGGTTGCCTATGGCCTCGGAGGAGAACAGTCCTTCTATGATGGTACCATCTTTTCTGCGGACCTTGAGCTCGAACTCCTGAATGCTTCCGAACGAGCGCAGGTGCTTCATGACATCGTCGTACTGTTGTGCATCAGCGAACAAGGCGAGTTCCTCGACCGTTTTTCCTGTGACCTCGTCCCTGGTATACCCGAGTGCCTTCAGGAAGGCTTCGTTGACATCTGAAAAACGGCGGTCGGGAAAGGTTGAGAGTCCCATGAGCGCAGGGTTGTTGCGGAACAGCGATTCAAAGCGTTGCTGCGCCTCCTGCTCGGCATTCAGGTTCTTGTACACGCAGAACATGCAGTGTGAGCCATTCCAGGTACCAAGCCAGGCGCGGGTCTCGACCGGGAGGTGGGTGCCATCCCTGGTGACCAGTGGAATCGACCTGGTACCCTGGTCTTCCTTGAGCCCGGATTTGAAGAAATTCTCAGCAGCAAGCTGGTATTTTGCCGGATACAGGCTCAACAGGGGCATTGTTGCGAGTGTCTGTCGCGGATAGCCCAGGGTACGCATCGTGGCGGCATTGGTGTACAGCAACATGCCCTCGCTGTCGCTTACCACGATCATGTCGTTCATGGTCTCGAAGAAGACACGGAAGTTGGCTTCGCTTGTTTTCATATCGAGCGTACGCTCTGCCACGAGCCGTTCCAGTTCGTAACGCCTGCGCCTGGTATTGAAGCTGAAAACGGCGAATGCGGCCACCAGCAACAGGCTCAGGCTGATGCCGATGAGATATATACCGTGCGGTAGCCTCGACAAGTGCTCCATGCCAACTCCAACGAGCATCAGGCCAATGATCACGGCCATGACCAGAAACAGCTTTTTTGCTTTGGTAAACCGAGCCTCGTGTCCTGGCAGAGGGCTTTGGACTTGTCCGTCAGGGTGCATCAAAAGCTCCTCTGGTTCCTGTGAACTCACGTGCGCAGGTTTTTTAATGGACCAGGCTATCGTGGACTTCTGCCATGATAGTATGTTTCTGACATTTTTATCTATCCGGTTGTATGTATTTTTCAGAACCGGTGATTCGCCCTATGCGTTCCTTGCCCTCGGCTATGCTCCAGCCGTCACGGGCGTTGAAGTACAGGTACCAGGTGTCGTCGGCCTCCCGGAAGCGGCAGGCGCAGGCGTACACGTGCGAGCTGGTCCAGCCCGGCCCCCGCGCGACGGGGGGCTCTCCCCCG
>CAXZAJ010000200.1:0-7685 GCA_964293355.1 uncultured bacterium | reverse complement strand
TGGGGCGGGTCCGGCAGGAACTGGCCGGTGGACCCGATGACCGGAGATCATCTGATCCAGATGGTCGATTCCCTGTGGATCATACTGTTCAGCGGATCAGGTTTCGTCGGCCTTGGCGCGTCATATCTATCCCTGTGGTGGGGTCCCTGGAAGGTGCTCGGTTATTACGGGAAAGAGCGGAAAGAACGAATCGCCAAAGGCGAAGAGCCTGGTGATTTTAACGCTTTCGATGCCGTGCTGCTCTGCCTGGTGGTGTGTTTTTTCTTGCTCGACTCCCTCCTCAATGCCATGGTCTCCCCGGTGTACATCCTGTGCTCAGGTGCGTTGACGGCACACTACCTCGCAAGGCGGAATCCCGAAACCGCAATGGAACCCACGCCCCCGTTGTCCGCCGGAACCTATGCTGGAACAGGAGCCTGTCTTGGATAAGCACTACAGAATCTGCGTCATAATCGTCAATTATCACACCGCGGTGATGACCGCCGAATGTGTACGGTCGGTGGCCGGTCAGCTCGATGCCTTGTGTGACCGCATCGTTGTGGTGGACAACGCGTCTGGCGAGCCGGAACTGGTACGACTCTCCAGATGCCTCGAGGCTACCGGGCACGAGGACTTGATCACGGTACTACCGCTTGCGGCGAACGGCGGCTTTTCTGCGGGCAACAACGCGGGCATCAGGACCTGCCGCGCCAGATTCTACCTCCTCGCCAATTCCGACACCCTGTTCCTGCCGGGTGCCGTGGGCGGACTTCTCGAAGCCGCACACCTGAATCCCGGCGCGGGCTTGATCAGCCCGTCTCTGGAGGAACTTGATGGAACGGTGCAGGTGTCCTGCTTCCGTTTTCCTGAGCCTGCTTCGGAACTCATCCATGCAGCTGAAACGGGCTTCGTTACCCGGCTGCTCAAGCAGTACGATGTGCCCTTGCCTCCGCTTCCTGAACCATCGCATCCAGCGTGGACCAGCTTCGCATGCGTGCTCGTGCGGGAAGCCGTCATCGACAACGTCGGCTGGCTCGATGATGGATTTTTCATGTACTTCGAAGATGTTGACTACTGCCATCGGGCTCGTGCAGCGGGGTTCGACATACTCAACTGGCCGGCTGCCCGGGTCATACACCTGCACGGGCAGAGTTCCGGGATGGATGCAAAAACTCGGGCCCGCGAACGGCTGCCGGGCTACTACTACCATTCGCGGGCACGCTACTACCGCAAGCGCTACGGAACCCCCGGCTTGCTTGCCGCCAACCTCTTCTGGATTCTCGGCCGGGCAGTATCGTTGCTGCGGCAACTGCTCGGCAAGCATGGCCAGCCAGTCATGAAACACGAATTCCTGGACATCTGGAACTGGCAGTCTGGCTGGTTCCCGGAATCTGGAAAGGCGGTATGAAGCATATGCGACAGGGAACGTCTGGTCTTGGGGCTGTCATCATCGGCCGCAACGAGGGGGAGCGACTCACCCGTTGCGTGGAGAGTGTCAAAAGCCAGGCGGACCTGGTCGTATATGTGGATTCCGGTTCTAGCGATGGCAGCGCCGCGCGGGCTTCGGCGCTTGGGGTTGAGGTGCTGGAGCTCGACGAAAGCCTGCCGTTCAGTGCAGGCAGGGCCAGAAACGAGGGGTTCAGTCGACTGCTGATGCTTGCCGAAGGGATTCGGTACGTCCAGTTCATCGATGGCGACTGCGAGTTGTGCCCGGGCTGGATCGACCTGGCCCACGAATACCTGGAAGCCCACGGGAGGTGTGCTCTGGTGACCGGACGGGTCAAGGAACGCGATCCTGAACGGAGCATCTACAACTGGCTTTGCGATGTGGAGTGGCTGAGTCCCGTTGGTGAGGTAGCATCCGCAGGCGGAATCTTCTTCATCAGGACCAGCGCTTTTCAGGAAGTCAATGGTTTTGACACCTCGATGGTTGCCGGTGAGGAACCGGAGTTGTGCTACCGGTTGCGGACCATCGGATGGCGCATACATTCACTCGCAGAAACCATGGTGCTCCATGACGCTGCCATACTGTGCTTTCCGCAATGGTGGAAGCGTACAGTACGCAGCGGCCTTGCGTATGCTCACGGATTCTATCTCCACCGCAATGACGGCCAGCCGCACCACTGGCGCGAAAACTGGCGTATCCTGGTGTGGGCCTTGCTTTTGCCGCTTGTGGTACTTGTTGCGGTCTTTGCAACAGGACCGGTGGGTTTCATCCTGCTTGTCGCCTATCCATTGCAGGTTCTCAGGCTGTTCCTGCGTTGCCTGAAGCGGACCGGGGACAAAGTCCGTGCACTCTTGTATGCGGCGTTCAATATCCTGGAGAAGTTTCCACAATTCTTCGGACAACTTCTTTTCGTCCGCAGGCAGATCCTGGCAGAGCGGCCCAGGATAATCGAGTACAAGTAATCATGCGGGGCAAGACCATCCTGTATATCGCCGCGATACTTCCGGCCCGTTCCGAAACCTTCGTGTATCGCGAGATTTTCGCGCTCCGCGGTTGCGGCGTTTATGTGCGCACCGCCTCGGTGCACTGTCCGGAAACGGAACTAGGCTTGCCCGAGCTTGATGAGCTTGCCTCATCGGCGATACCGGTATATGGAGCTGGTTTTCTGAAACTGGCTTTTGATGCGGGCTGCGAGTTGCTGTGCCATCCCGTCATGTTCCTGCTGGTGATGGCGCTTGCCTGCCGGGATGCAGTGATGGCTACCGATATCCGGTTTGCAAACCGCCCCAAAATACTTGTCCAGGCCATAGCGGCCTTGGCTCTTGCCTGGCGTGTGCGGCGACTGTGCATCGGGCATATCCATGCGCACATGGCGCACGTACCCACGACGATCGCCATGTACGCGGCCAGAGCCCTCGGCATCAGTTTCAGTTTTACTGGCCACGCCAATGATCTGTTCCCCAACCGGGCTCTGCTGGGCGAGAAAATAGACCGTGCGGCATTCGTCTCGTGCATCTCACGCTGGCACCGGGATTTTTATCGCGACATCGTTCCCAAGGACGAACTCAGGCTTCCCGTGATCCGCTGCGGGATCGATACGGCGGCTGAGGTCTTTACGCCTGCGGTACACGGTGAATCGCTGCGCATCCTGGCCGTGGGCAGGCTTGTTGCCAAGAAGGGTTTTGATGTGCTGATTGAAGCGGTGCGCACCGTCGTTGAGCGGAGTCAGATGCGTATCGAGCTGACCATCGCCGGTACGGGGCCTGAAGAATCTGCCCTGCGCATGCTGGCGGACAGCCTGGAACCCAGAGTGCGCGTCAACATGCCGGGGAGCCTGGACAATAGCCGCGTCATGGAACTTATGGCGTCATGCGAGTTGTTCGCGCTGCCGCTGAGGGTAACCGCTGAAGGCGACCGGGATGGTATCCCCGTTGTGCTGATGGAGGCCATGGCGCGTGGCCGCTGTGTAATATCCGGAGATCTGCCAACCATACGGGAGCTCATCGACGATGGCCGCTCTGGCTATCTGATTCCTCTGGGAGATGCACGGAGCCTGGCTGATGTTGTCGAGTTGCTCGCCCGGGATCGCTCCTTGCTTGACGCCAGAGGTGAACAGGCACGGCGCCGCATTGTGGAAGAATTCGACCTCGATGCCAATGCGCGGGCCTTGTTGAAGACCATGGTCGAGACAGGTTTCAGGCGGTGATGCGCCCTTTTGAAGGGCAAGGAGTCCGATAATGATTCCAACGAGTACAGGCTGGTCGGGAGTGCGGACCAGATTTGCGATTGCCCTCGCCCTCGGTGCCGCGGTTCTGGGCCTGGCCGAAGACAAAACCGGAGGCCCTGCCCAATTTTCAGGCAGCTATGGCAAGATCGAGAAGAGCCGTACGTCCGGTGTCGCCCCGCTGCTGGTGCATCTTTCAGCCGACTTTACTGGTGATCTCGACGAGGGGCTGGGTTTCAGGTATTACGACTACAGCTGGAATTTCGGAGACCCTGGCAGCGGACGCTGGGGCACGACCGGGCTTGACCGGAATGTCGCGAAAGGCGCTGTGGCTGCCCATGTATTCGAGAAGCCTGGAAATTATACGGTTACACTGCAAGTCCGCGGGCATGGCGGCATTGTGGCGATCGAGTCGTTCATCATTCAGGTTGTTGATCCGGACACGTTCTATGAAGGAACCAGAACCATCTGTGTCACCGATCTTGCCCATCCTGATTTTACGGGTTCGCCGGATGGAGCACTGTGTCTTGCTACGGACAACCTGGGCGACATCACGCCTTATGCGCTCTCGGGCAGGCGCATACTGTTGCGGCGTGGTTGCGCCTGGAACGTAAGGGAATTGTTCTGGCCGGAGCATGGTGGCCCCTTGACCATCGGAGCCTTTGGGCCGGTGACCGGAGTTGATGAACTGGGCCTGGCCCATAATGCGCCACGGATCACCGTTCAGGGAGGTATGTTCCTTGCTCTGGATGGCAAGCAGGACTGGCGGATCATGGATCTGCACCTGCTCGATCTGAGCCGGCGCTACGGCAGCTTCGGCGGCACGATGGAAATGCAGCGGCTCTTGTTCCTGAGGCTGAGGATCGACGGTTTTTCAACAAGCTTTGGCTGGTCACACTGGAATACCTCCAGGCTCATGCCGATCGACCAGATGGCGGTGGTATCCTGCGACATGTCAGGAGGCAACGACAATGTCGCGTATGTAGGCAGTGAACGGCTGGCCCTGCTCGGCAACCGGTTCCGAGACGCGAGGGAATCCCATGTGCTCAGGGTCTGGCAGGCGTACAAGAGCGTCATCAGCGATAACCAGATTTCTGGAGCCAGCCTTGACAGCCTCGATGGCCGCCATGCGCTCAAGCTCCATGGCCCTGGCTACAGTACCTTTCAGGGTGTCAATGAATTCGGTATTCCGGTCCCAGATACAGGCTTGCTGGAAAAAAAGACGGAATATGTCATCGTGTCGGATAATCTGTTCGGCTCTTCCGGTCCATGGCCCGTAACCATCGGCCCGCAGGATTCGCTGACCGACACGTTAATTGAAAACCTCGTCTTCGAGCGCAACAGGATCATAACCCAATTCGGTAGCCAGGGCAGAAGGAAGGTTGACGTGGCCCTGAATCTCTGGGCAAGCCGCAGCGTGGTAAGAAACAATGTTTTTGATGGCACCGGTTCCGGCAACGACTATACAGCCATCGTGGTTGACCGCCGGGGCGTCGAGCCGGCTCCCCGGATGATCGAGGTATATAATAATACAATATTCAGGACAGACAATACCGAGGGCAACCGCCGCACCGGTATTTCCATAGGTGCATCGGCCAGCGGAGTCATAATAAAAAACAACATCATAGTTTTTCCAAAAGCATCAGTATCGGTACTCCCGATAAAGGATTCAGGAAAAGGAACCGTCAAGTCGTCCAATCCGGCCATTTCCGCGGGCAGCTTCATCGATGTCAGCAACCCGGATCCCCTGTCCAGGAATTTCAGGCTGAAGCCGGGGTCGAGTGTCTCCGGGGAAGCTGTGCCCGTGTTCGACGATGCGGATTGCATAGCACGGCCAGTTGGTGTTTGTGCGGTTGGTGCGTTCTGACCTCATGCAGTTGCCGCGTGCAAGGAAGTCAAGCATGGCTTTGAAAAAATCCAGAGTTCGTCTGATCTGCCTCTTGTTGTGCGGCTCATCCATTCTTGCCGCATGTGGCGGTTGCAATGCCGAGATTGGTGACGACCCCGCCTATGAGCATGTAGAGATCGTCTCTGTATGGACTCAAGGAGTCGCCCCGCTCGCCGTGCATTTGAGCGCCGAGTATCCTGAAGACCTGGACTCCGGCCGGTGGTTCCACGAGTTTGAATATTCCTGGGATTTTGGCGATCCTGGAAGCGGGTTCCGTGATATAGACGGCTCTTCCAGGAATGCGGCCAAGGGGCCCATAGCCTTCCATGTATTCGAGAATCCTGGCGACTACACGGTTATGGTATCCGTAAAAAACCGAGACGGCATTGTCAGTACCGATGCGATGCGCATCGAGGTGACTGGTCCTGACTTCGTATACGCAGGCCTGGATACCATATGCGTGTCGACTTCCGGGGAATTTTCCGGAGCCCCGACCGGATGCCGCAAGGTAACGACGGCCGATCTGGACACGGTTACGGGGTATGCTGAAGCGGGTCACCGTGTCTTGTTCCGGCGGGGCGAATCATGGTCAACAGACGGGCTTTCCGACTGGCCTACCCATGGAGGTCCCGTTACCATCGGCGCTTTTGGCACGGGAGAACGGCCCGTCATAACCGTCGTGGACAACCCGGCGGCGACTGGTGAAACGTTCCTGGCCATGAACGACAAGATTGACTGGCGGATCATGGATCTTGATCTGAGGGATACTACCAGATCCTTCGGATCCTTCGGCGGTACCGTCAATATGCAGCGCTGGCTGTTCCTCCGCCTGCGCATCCGCGGGTTCAATGTCGGCCTTGGGTGGAGCCACTGGAATGTCAAAAATCTTGTCACCATAGAACAGATGGCTGTGGTTGATTGCGATATGGCTGACTCCAGGGATAATGTACTGTACGTCGGAGGAGAGCGGCTTGCTGTCGTAGGCAACCTCATCCAGAACGCCCGGGAATCCCATGTAGCCCGAGCGTGGCAGGCCTATAAGAGCGTCATAGCCCACAACATCATCTCGGGGTCAAGCCTGGACACGGAGAACGGGCGGCATGCCCTGAAACTCCACGGCCCCGGCAACAGCAGTTATCAAGGATATAACGAATACGGTACGCCGGTCCCGGATACCGGACTGCTGGGCAACATCACCGAGTTCACCGTGGTATCGGACAATGTATTCGGAGCGTCCGGACCCTGGCCGGTCGTCATAGGCCCGCAGGATGAGGCTACCGACGCGCGGATAGAGCACGTGATTTTTGAACGGAACCGGGTCATCTCCGATTATGGCATCCAGAATTCAAGCCCGGTTCAGGTGTCGCTGTTCGTTTCTGGCCGGCGCATCAGCGTGCGGAATAATATCTTCGACGGGACGGCCGCAGGCCACGACTATGAAGGTATCAGGGTACGGGAGCGGGGTGTAGAACTGCCGCCTGCTGATGTGGAGATTTATAACAACACCATCTTCAGGCCGGACAATGCCACGGGGAATACCCGCGTCGGTATTCTGGTCGGGGGAGCCTCAAGCGAGATCAGGGTTTCAAACAATATTGTCTGCTTTCCTTTTCCAGGAGCCGACGTATCCTTTTTTGTCGTGGAGGCACCCAGGGGAACAACCGAGGCTGAATCCAACCTGAACGCACTGCCGGCCACCTTTGTCGATCCACTGGCTCCGGATCCGCTAGCCCGTGACTACACCTTGCATCCGGGATCCGCAGGCATCGATCAGGGCACAACCGTAACCCTGTTCGAGGATTTCAAGGGAAGCGAGCGCCCACAGAGGCGCTACGATATCGGCGCGCATGAACAATGACCGTAAGGTCGGGAGTATCACAATGACAGGTAATCGTATCGAGCGTCGCTACGTACTTATCTCACCGTGCCGGAACGAGGCGGCCTACATGCGGCAGACGCTGGATACGGTGCTGGCGCAGACCGTGCCTCCCGCGGCCTGGATTATCGTGGACGATGGATCTACTGACGAGACTCCAGCCATACTCGCGGAGTATGCCGCCCGGAATCCGGTAATCAGCGTCGTGAGGCGGGCTGACCGTGGGCACCGGGCCCGTGGGGCAGGGGTCGTCGTTGCGTTGTATGATGGC
>CAXZAJ010000199.1:0-7691 GCA_964293355.1 uncultured bacterium | reverse complement strand
GGACGACCAGGGCATACCGGTTGTGGGATCCGACATCGCGGCCCAGGAGGCGGGCTACCCCGCCGACAACTTCACCGAGGCCTTCAACTACGTGCACAAGAACTTCATGCACAAGACCGTGCATGCCGGCGAGGCCTACGGCGCCGAGAGCATATTCCAGGCCATCACCGACCTCCATGCCGACCGCCTGGGGCATGGCTACTCCCTCTTCGACGTGGACAAGGTGAGCGACCCGGCCATCAAGGACAAGCTGCAGTACACCGAGAAGTTGGCATCCTTCATTGCCGACCAGCGCGTAACCATAGAAGTGTGCCTGACGAGCAACCTGCAGACCAAGCCGGAACTCAAGGACCTGCGCAACCACTCCCTGGGCAAGATGCTGGAGCGCCGCCTCTCCGCGACGCTCTGCACCGACAACCGATTGGTTTCCAACACGACGGTCTCCAAGGAAATCAGGCTGGCCGTGGACAACTTCGAGCTCGACCCTAAAACCCTCAAGAACATGATAGTCTACGGTTTCAAGCGCAGCTTCTACCCTGGTTCCTATACCGAAAAAAGAGACTATGTGAGGTCGCTCATTTCACGCTACGAAGACGTAGCGAGGCAGTACGGGATAGAGTAAGCATCGGAGGATTCATGGCGCGCATTCGGGTTGAACTACCGGAGACGTTTCTCTTCAGTACAGAAATGGAAGTTACCATTGGTCACATCAATTATGGCGGGCACATGGGCAACGACTCGTTGCTGACCATCCTGCATGAGGCGCGGATACGGTTCCTTGAAAGCATGGTATATTCCGAAAAGGATGTTGAAGGCGCGGGCATCATCCTGAGCGATGCGGCCATAGAGTACAAGGCCGAATGTTTCCGCGGCGACCATCTGACCATCCAGGTGGCCGTGGCGGATCCCGGCAAGTACGGCTGCGACCTCTACTACCTGGTCACAAAATCCGGCACGCAAACGGTCGCGGCCAGGGCCAAGACCGGCATACTCTTCTTTGACTACGGCACCAGGCGCCCCGTTTCCATGCCCGAGGCATTCAAAAGAAAAACTGGGCTGGCCTGAGACAAACGCATTCATGGATGCGGGTGCACCTGGAAACAACGGAGTTATCATGCACGAAGCAAGACATACCTTCTGGGCGGGCGTACGCGCCGAGTTTCCATTGCTGGTGGGAGTATTCCCCTTCGGCATGATCTACGGAGCGCTGGCGCTGGACGCCGGGCTTTCACGGGCAGCGGCGCAGATGATGTCTTCTATCGTATTCGCGGGCTCTGCCCAGTTCGTCACGGCGCAGCTCGTTCGCGACGCGGCTCCGGCGCTGGTAATCCTGTTGACCATTGCCGTGGTCAACCTGCGGCACATGCTCTACAGTGCGTCGCTCGCGCCGTACCTGAAACACCTTTCCCTGCGCTGGAAAATTGCGTTGTCGTACCTGCTGACCGACGAGGCGTACGCGCCTTCAGTGCTGGAATACGAACGCAAGGGAGTCACTTCGACGGGACACTGGTTCCTGCTGGGGGCCGGTGCGGCGCTCTGGTCCACCTGGCAGGTCAGCACGGCTCTGGGCATATTCCTGGGGGCAACGATACCCGCTGACTGGCCGCTGGACTTTGCCCTGCCGCTCACCTTCATCGCGATGGTGGTACCAAACCTCAAGAACAGCCCGATGATAGCGGCCGAGCGGTCCCGCGGGGGGGCCGGGGGGTGGGCGGCTGCAGCTCCCAAAAAACAATGCCGGTGCGGGGGCGCTGACCTCGTACAGCCTGCCGTTCAAACTGGGCCTCATACTCGCGGCGCTGGTTGGGATACTGGTCGGAACCATCCTGGAGAGCAAAAAATGAACATCTGGCTCGTCATGCTCGCCGGCGGTCTTATAACATTTGGCATCAGGTTTATACTTATCTTCCTGTTTGGCAGATTCGAGATACCATCCGCACTGCAGCGTGCACTGCATTACGTGCCACCCGCCGTGTTGTCCGCGATCATCTTTCCCGAGCTGTTCATGCGCGGGGGCCACATCGCACTGGAGTTTGGCAACACGCGACTGCTGGCAGGAATCGTTGCCATTGCTGTAGCCTGGTTCTCCAAAAACACCTTGCTTACCATCGTGGCGGGCATGGTCGCGCTGGTGGTGATGCAGGTCTTATAGCAGAACGACTGAAATCATAAAACTAGCACCCGAAAAGCCCTTTGTCCGGAGTGGACTCAAGGTCGTTCTTTTCAAGGATACGGCGGAGCGGATCAGGGTCGTCGCGGATTTCTTCCGGAAGCCGAATCAGGAAGAGGCTGCGCCGAAATCGGGCCGTTTTGTCTTCGCTGGTTTCATCAGGAGGAGATTTCTCGTCTGGAGGAAGATCACGGTACTCGACCCAATCGGACAGATCCCGATGCAGGGCATGGTAACGGCGTTTCCACTCCAGTGCGTCCTGCTGCATACGATCCAGCCAGTGCAGAAGATCGAGTCGGTCGATGCTCGCAAGTCTGCTCTCTGCTGATTCAGCGTCCAAGGCAGATCCCGCAAAAATTCCGTGCCAAATAATGAGCCATACATCAAGGCCGCCATTCTCATCCTGTTCAGTCGGACAGCACCACATGTAATCCTTGAGGATACCCGAATGCACCGGGCAACCCGGAACGATCATTCCGGTCCGGTAGATGGACATGGAACTATCCAGAAGTTTTGTCTGCATGGATTCATGTACTTTCCCGCACCTTGGACAGACGAGCGGTGGGTCGAGGATCAGTGTGTCGAATATACCCATGGAAACCTCCTGATGCGCACGACAAGACCTTGCACGGTATTATTCCTGATTCAAGCCCTGAAATACCCGACCAGGTACACTACGAGAGCCACCACGAACACGGCAATGAAGCTGGCTATCATGATGCCGAGCGTCCTGGAATAGCCGTTGACGGTCAGACCGCCGCCCGCTTCCATCTTCTTGATGATGGGAAAGAGCCGGGAGAAGAACGTGGCTATGGAGAAGATGAGGGCGATGACGCTGAACACCTTGGTGGCGGGACTGCCGGTTATGATGATGCCGATCAGCAGGACGATGAAGATGAGCTTGGTGCCGGCGACCCAGTTGACCAGGTAGTCGACCAGTATGCTCAGTTCAGGATCCGCTTTCGCCTTGGCGTAAGCCTTGAATACACCCACCGCATTGCCCCTGGTGCTGCCTGGCACCATGTAGAGCAGTATGACATTGAGGCACTCCAGGGCGATGAAGAGTGACAGGACGATCGAGAGGGTATCCATGGCGGGTAGTTCTCCTTGGTTCCGGATATTCAATGATCGCCCCTGGTGCGCTATACTGTCAACGGCAGCGCGAAAAAGGAGCATTTCTTGCCTGCGCTCGATGGCGTCTATATATTCATTATTCAATGATTTGGCGTGCACCAATCAAGGCGCAAACACGAATGCATGAAAGGACTTGCTTCCATGTTTAATTATACCATGAACAATCGTAGTTTTTACCGGCGGCCAATACTCTTGAGTGTTGTACTCGCGGCCACACTGGCTCTAGCCGCAGGCTGTTCCCGCCCCCAGGAACTGCCAGCGTCTCCGCTTTACGACTTCGGCCTGCCCCTGGCTTCCGCCGGTGTCAGCGAGGCAGAGGCCCGCGCCGCACTCCTTGGCCATTACGCGCACTACGACGTTGTTGCCTACGAGGACCAGAGCACCAAAACGCCCATGAAGACTTTCGTGATTTCCTATGGCTTTACCGACTTTATAGAGCAGGATGGTAAAATTCTCCAGATAGACCGTTTCGTGCATGCGGCAAACAAGATTAACCAGCGGGGCGTTACGTCAACCTTCTCAGACGAGGCCACTGCCGCCATCGAACCGCGCGTACAGGAAGTGCGGCTCTACGAAGAAGACGGCGCCTGGCGGGTGTACAGGCCCGAGTCGCCCGTGCTCCTTGGTATTGGCGGTGATCCATCAAAACCGCTCTCGCGGGACCATAAAGATCCACTCCTCCAGGATCCGGATGGAGACGGTCACCCCGGTGTTACGGTCAAGATCGACATAGGCGGCTTCCTGAAAGGTGAGCTCTACATTACCCGCAGGGAAATTTACCGGGATTACCTGGCGCTTCATCCGGACAGACGCTGGATCGGCCATGTCGAGGACCTCTCCGAGCAGTTCGTCGTTGGCGCGAACATGAAAATCCTGGCGCAGGAGTCGAACAACAGCCAGATTCTCGATCCGGGTCTGAATCCGCTCGTGCTCGTCCGCGTGCCTGAATCGGTAACAACCTGGAAGGACCTCGAACCGCTGCGGGATTCATTGTTTCCGCCGGAGCCGGATTTTGTCGAGTAAGCAGGCGCGATCAGGTGGGAGACCCGATGCGAGGCACATCCATCCTGACACGAAACCTGGCGGTAAGCACTGTCATCAAGAAGCAATTCAATATGTGGTGGATTGATAGTTCAGAGAATATTCTTACTGTCAGGCTTCACGAGTTCATTACGTGATATACCCGTAGTGCTCTCTACCAAAGCAGGATCGATTCCTTGGGCAAGCATTCCCTTGGCAATTTCAAGCTTGGTGAGCGCAATGCCTTCCTTCATGCCTTCCTTCATGCCTTCTTTCATGCCCTTTTCCAGACCTTCTTCCAATCCCTCGGCGCGCCCTTCCCGCCTGGCATCACCGAGGTTGCTGCGCTGGTCAAGCTGGAAGCGCTCGCGGGCATATGCAAGCTCCCGCATGTCTCTGTCTTGGGTACATCGCTCAAAGTCTTCATACGCTTTTGAAATCGACGGGTCTTTGGCCAACAATACCTTCATGTCAACTCCCTCCCTGCCTGCATTCTCCAGCAATTCTGCCCACCATTTCAATGGAGCTTCCCGGAGTGATGGTTTAGCCAGTTCGATAAAATGGATCTGAAAGTCTTCGGTAAGTTGCCTTTGCGGATCGAGTGCGTCGGTGATGATGTAATGGTGATGGTTCTCCTCAGTGTCGTCAAAAAGCGTAAAATCCAGAAGGTTGATACATACAACCGGCCTCAGTTTTGCATACTCGTGGCCCTTTTCAAGCTGACGCGAATACAACTGGGACCTGTAGTACAGGCTGCGGTTGATGAAATTTGGATTGCCACTGACCTGGATTTCAATGTCAAACTGGCACCGGTCCTCGCCAAGGGCTTTGATGTCCAGCACGGTCTCTTTACCCCAGGCCGCATCCCGGGGGTTCACCGGATTCTGCAGTTCCAGGGACAGGACCGGACTAGCCCCGGCATCGGTCAAGACCGCGTTGACCAAATTCAGAAGCAACGATTTGTTTTCTTCCCGTCCGAACACGTAGCGGAAGATAAAGTCGTTGGTGAAGCGTAGCGCCATGATTTCACTGTACTGCATTGGTACCTCCTTGTCAGGGGGACCATGCTATGGGTCCCTATAGTAGGTACGCAGAGCAGTGCAATGGCGCTTGCGGTATCTTTGAATAAAAGTGAATCCGTACACGCCGGCTCGGCATCCGTGCCGTTCCGGCTCGCTGCGCTGCGCCGGCGGGGGTGGAGGCGCGCATCCGTGCGCGGCGGCGGGGAGGCTCTGCGCGAGGGATCGGAGCGGAAACCCCGCAGCAAGAAAAAGGCGCCGCGAGGCGCTTTTTCTTGCGAGGAGTTGAAGCGGAGAGCCCGACCCGGCTCGTCATCCATGACGTTCCTGCGCAGCGAAGCTACGCAGGCCAGGTTAGTGGCGCGCATCCATGCGCGCATTGTAGCCGGGGCGCGCCCTACCCTGACGTTACTTTCTCACGTAGTTCTTTATCTTGTTACGGATGTAGTCGGAGAGTTGGTCTTTGTGGACGCGCTCTTGCTCCATGGTGTCGCGGTCGCGGACGGTGACGGTGCCGTTTTCCTTGGAGTCGTAGTCGATGGTGACGCAGTACGGGGTGCCGGCTTCGTCCTGGCGGCGGTAGCGGCGGCCTATGGCGCCGGCCTGGTCGTAGTCGGTGGCGTAGTCCTGCTTGAGGGCCGCTCGGATTTCCTGGGCCAGTTCGGCGAGGCCGTCCTTCTTCATGAGCGGCAGGACAGCGACGGTGATGGGGGCCAGTTCCGGGTGGAACTTCATGACGGTGCGCCAGTCGTCATCGTTACCTTTGTCTGCTACTTTTTCTTCCTGATAGGCGTCGCAGAGCATCATGAGGAGCTGGCGGGTAAGGCCGGCGCTGGTCTCGATGATGAAGGGAATATAGCGCTCGTTGCCGTTGTCCTGGTCGATGTACTGGAGGTCCTTGCCGGAGAATTCCTGGTGGCGCTTGAGGTCGAAATCGGTGCGGTTGTGCACGCCCTCGAGCTCGCGGAAGCCCATGGGAAACTCGTACTCGATGTCGTAGGCGTCCTTGGCGTAATGGGCGAGTTCGTCCTTGCCGTGCTGGTGCCAGCGGAGTTTTGACATGTCCACGCCGAGCTTCTGGAAATAGGCCCAGCGCTGCTCGCGCCAGTAGTCGAAGAACTTCTCGTCGTCACCGGGCTTGACGAAATACTGCATCTCCATCTGCTCGAATTCGCAGGTGCGGAAGATGAAGTTCTTGGTGACGATCTCGTTGCGGAACGCCTTGCCTACCTGCGCGATGCCGAAGGGTATCTTCATGCGGTTGGACTGGACGATGTTCTTGTAGTTGACGTAGATGCCCTGGGCGGTCTCGGGGCGGAGGTAGATGAGGCCCGAGCCGTCATCGACGGCACCGATGTTTGTCTTGAACATGAGGTTGAACTTGCGGGTCTCGGTGAGTTCTCCACCGCACTCGGGGCATTCCTTGCGTGCGAGCTTGTCCTGGTCTATCTGGTCGGCGCGGAAGCGCATCTTGCATTTCTTGCAGTCGACGAGCGGGTCGGTGAAGTTTTCAACGTGGCCCGAGGCTTCCCAGGTCTTGGGATGCATGAGGATGGCGGCATCCAGGCCGACGATGTCGTCGTGGAGCTGGGTCATCTCTTTCCACCAGAAGCGCTGGATGCGGTTCTTGAGCTCGATGCCGAGGGGGCCGTAATCCCAGGCGCCTGATTGCCCGCCGTAAATTTCCGATGACTGGAAGACGAAACCGCGTCGCTTGGCCAGGGACGTGATCTTGTCCATCGTCACTTCGTGTGTCTGTTCTGCTGCTGCCATTGAGTGCTCCTCGCCTGCTCCCGCATGGCGCGCGGGAGGGGTGTTGGTGTCGTCCGGATGAACGCGGGTGCCAGTATAGCAGGCGCGGCGCGGTGGGGGCAAGCGAGGAGCGGGAATGCTAGCGGGGCATGGAATGGAGGCCGCCGGCGTTGGTGACGTCGGTGAAGCCTGCCGCCTTGAGGATTTTGGTGGCGGGGACGCTTCTGGAGCCTGAGGCGCAGTAGACGACGAGGCTCTTGTCCCTGGCGCCGAGCTTGTCCAGTTTCGACCCGAGGATGTCGAGGGGGATGTTGCGGGCCTTGGGGTAGGCGCCTGACGAGAACTCAGCGGGGGTGCGCACGTCGACGATGATGGCGCCGGCGGCGATCTTCTCGCGTATGACCGTACCGGAAGCGGCATGGTTGGGGCCGAAGCGTTTCCACGCGACATAGAGCACCAGGGCCGCGCCTAAAACCAGAATCGAGTTCATGTCCATTGTTGTTCCTCCCTTGTTGCGAGGATTATTGTATTTCATATATATATGTTTTTCAAGATGTGAAAATGAAACCAGGCACTGCAAACCGCGGACAGCGTCT
>CAXZAJ010000198.1:0-7727 GCA_964293355.1 uncultured bacterium | reverse complement strand
TGTCTCTTTGCCCAAATTCCCTATCCTTCTTATATCGGGGTAATGCATGAAGCTGTTTGAGTATCAGGCCAAGGAGGCCTTTGCGGAGCGGGGTATTCCGGTGCCGCAACGTCGCCTCTGCACCACAGCCGATGAAGTCGCCGGCGCGGCCACCGCCCTCGGTTGCCCCTGCGTCGTCAAGAGTCAGGTACTGCGCGGCGGTCGCGGCAAGGCCGGGCTCGTCAAACTCGTCAGGTCAATTGACGAGGCGCGCAGCTACGGTGCCGAGCTTTTAGGCGGAGCCCTCGGCACGGCGCATGGTGTAAAAAAAATACTCGTGGAAGAAGCCGTCGCTTTCGAGCGCGAGCTGTATCTTTCAATAACCGTGGACCCCCAGGCGGCAACGGCCCTGATCCTCGCCTGCGCCGACGGCGGCGTGGAGATCGAGGAACTGGCTCGCACCGCACCTGAAAAGATAATCCGCGAACAGGTAAACATCGACACGGGACTCCTGCCCTTCCAGGCGCGCAACATCGCCTACGCACTCGGGCTGGACCAGAGACTCTCCCAGAACTTCGTGGCGCTGCTGTCGGGTCTCTGGAAGACGTTCCGCGACAAGGACGCAGAACTGGTCGAAGTGAATCCTCTGTTCGTCACCGCGCCTGATGCCCAAGGCGTCAGCACACTCGTCGCGGGCGACGGCAAGCTGGTCATCGACGACAACTCGGCATTCCGCCAGGGCGGAGCAGAACCGTCCCGCGAATATTTCGACTCCGACGTCGCGTTCGAGGCCGCCAAGGAAGGCATACCCTACCTGCAGTTCGACGGCGACATATCCCTGATGTGCGCCGGCGCGGGGCTTACCACCGTAGTCTACGACCTGGTCAACTACGAGGGAGGCTCGGTGGCCAATTATCTGGAGTTCGGCGGCCCCAACTACAAGAAGGCTGTCCGCGCCATGGAACTCTGCCTGGTCAACGACCCCAAGGTCATACTCATCGTCACCTTCGGCACCATAGCGCGCGCCGACATCATGGCGGAGGGCATAGCCGAGGCCATAGCCAAGCTCAAGCCACGCTGCCCCATCGTCGCCTGCATCCGCGGCACGGGTGAAGAAAAAGCCGTGGAAACGCTGAAGGCAGCCGGGCTGGAACCGCTCTTCGATACCGAGGAAGCGGTCCGCAGGGCAGTCGTTCTGGCAAAGGGAGCACGCTCATGAGCATCTTCATAGACAGGACCGACCGTGTGCTCGTGCAGGGCATAACCGGTGGTGAAGGTTCGTTCTGGACCAAGCACATGATGGACCTGGGCACCCAGGTCGTTGTCGGAGTAACGCCGGGCAAGGAAGGCCAGAACGTCGAGGGCGTGCCGGTGTACCACACGATACGCCGCGCCGTCGCGGACAGGCCAGCCAACGCCGCGATGCTGTTCGTGCCGCCGCGCTTCACCAAGGACGCCGTCTTCGAGGCGCTGGATTCCGGCATCAAGAAAATCGTCACGATAGCGGATGGCATCCCGCTGCAGGACGCAATCCAGATCCGCATGGCCGCGCTCTCCTGTGGCGCGCGCGTCGTGGGCGGCAACACCTCCGGTGTCATCAGCCCCGGCTTCGCCATGATGGGCATGTTCCCATACTGGATAGAGCGCGTGTACAAGCCCGGCCGCATCGGCGTCATGACGCGCTCCGGCTCGCTGACCAACGAGGTCACCGCGATGGTGGTCCGAGCGGGGTTCGGCGTGTCCAGCCTCATAGGCGTCGGAGGCGACCCGGTACCGGGCACCCGCTTCGCCGAAATGCTGCCCGACTACCAGGCTGACCCCGCAACCGATGCCGTCGTCATCATAGGGGAACTCGGCGGAACCATGGAAGAAGAAGTGGCGGAGTCCATGCTCGCAGGCACGTTCACCAAACCCGTGGTCGCGTTCCTTGGGGGCCGCACCGCACCCGCAGGCAAGCGCATGGGCCACGCCGGAGCCATCGTCACCGGAGGCAAGGGCTCGGTAGCTGACAAGATAGAAGCATTCGAGAGAGCCGGAGCCCTCGTCGCCGACAGGCCGCGCCTGGTCGGAGAACTGCTCCAGCAAGCGCTCGGCACAGCATCAAGGAAATGAGGAAACACCAAGCATGACAACCCTGCAGCAGAAGAACCCCACGGTCAAGAATGCAATCCTGCTCGCCGTAGCGCTGGCTATCGGACTCGCGATTTCACTTACACCAGCCCCCGGCTCACTGGTGTCCACTATCGTCAACGCAGTTGATCCGGGCACCGCTAAACCCTCGTACCCCGCTGCCATGCACTCGGGGGCGCCTGGCATGGCAGCGCTCGGCGTCATGGCGTTCGCCCTCGTGCTCTGGATCACCGAGGCCCTGCCGTTCCACATCACCGGCCTCATGGCGCTGATATTCCTGACCCTGCTCAAGGTGGGCAAGTACAAGGAAATCATATCCACCGGCTTCGGTAACGATATCGTCGTGTTCTTCATCGGCGTACTCGTCATCACAGCTTTCATCACGAAGTCAGGACTCGGCAAGCGAATCTCCGCCGTCATCCTTTCCATCACAGGTAATTCGACCAGCGCCATACTGTTCGGCTTCCTGGCCGCGGGCACCATCCTGTCAATGTGGATAACCGACATGGCCGTCGCCGCCATGCTCATGCCACTGGCCCGCGCCATACTTCAGGAAGAAGGCTGCAAGCCAAAGGAATCAAACTTCGGCAAGGCCCTGATGATATCCGTAGCCTGGGGCGCCCTCATCGGCGGCATCGGAACGCCAGCGGGTACCGGCGCCAACCCCATAGCGTTGCAGTTCCTTGCCAACATGGCCGGCATCCGCCTGTCGTTCCTCGACTGGATGGTCTACGGAGTTCCGTCTGCTATTCTAATCCTGCCGGTCGCCTGGGGCACGCTCATGCTGTTCTTCCCGCCTGAAATGAAAAAGCTCAAGGTCAGCAAGGAACAGCTCAAGGCCGAGCTCAAGGCCATGCCGCCGATGAACCGCGAAGAGAAAATAACGCTCTTCGTCTTTGCCTTTACCATCCTCATCTGGATAGCCACCCCGCTGCTTGAAGGTCCGCTGGGCATGGTAATAGAAATATCAATGCCGGCATTGCTCGCCGCCTGCCTGTTCTTCATGCCCGGCATGAGCAAGGCAAAGTGGAAGGAAATCGAAGGCGAAATCGACTGGGCCGGCATCCTGCTCATCGTCTCGGGTATCTCGCTCGGCACCTACCTGTACAAGACCGGCGTGGCCGAATGGCTGGCCATCACCCTGCTCGGCCGCATCGGCGACGTGCCGCTGTTCCTTCAGTTGTTCCTCGTCACGCTCGGCGTGTGCCTCCTGAAGGTTGTATTCTCGTCAAACAGCGTCACTGCCACCATCCTGATCCCGCTCATCATCGGGCTCGGCAAGGCCACTGGCATAGACGTCACCGGCATAACCCTGGCGGCGGGGCTGACGACGAGCCTGGCCTTCATCCTCGTCACCACCACCCCGACTAACGTGATTCCATTCAACGCCGGATACTTCAGCATCAAGGACATGGCCAAGGCCGGCCTCGTGCTGACAGTCGGCGCTTCACTCGTCATCGCAGTGGTGTTCATCACGATAAGCGGTATCAAGGGCGGATTCTGATAACAGCCCGGCAATAAAAAAAGCCCCGCCGCCACGTCATGGACGCGTCGGCGGGGCAATCAGGTTGGCTTCAGAACATCACCATCACTGAACCGGCAGATCAATCGATCCTGAGACGTTCCCAGACCGCAGCATCTTCCTGACCGAGTCGCCAGAAAGCAACCGCCCCTACTCCCGCTTCCTGGTACAGACGCATCCTGTGGGACAAAGATTCCGCGTCATCATAGTACACAGCCACGGTTACCAATTCCTGATACCTGAAGGATGGCACGTTACCCTCGCGGGAATACGAGTGAATAATCTTCTCATTCAACAGCGATGACACTCCGGAAAATTTGTAGGCCCGATTGGAGCTTATATCCCCCCACGCCCGACCGTAGAATGGTAGCCCCATCACCAGCTTCGAAGCCGCAATCTTTGATATTGCGTAGGCAGCAACACGCCCACTCCATTCCATCGAAGCAACTGGTCCCGGGGTACTCGTGCTCCAGTGCTCGTCGTAAGCCATTATGATGATCCTGTCGACTATCTCCGCAATGCGGACATATCCAAGAACATCGCCGGTATCGGATAGCCGTGCCGGCAGGGCTACGCTCAACATTTTCTTGCCCAAGCCCTTTTCAAGGAGCTTTAGAAACTGGATAAAATTATCCCTGTCCCGGACAGGAATAGCTTCAAAATCAATTTGCACACCGTCGTATGGAGCAGCCGCAACCAAGATAGACTGCACCAATCTGTCTCGTACCGGATATGCCGGATCAAGGCAAAAGTGCGTCAAGGAATAGCTGCCTATCTCCGCGACCACCAGGTGCTTGCGCCCCTTGTAATCCGCCAGTTTCTTTATATCCGGAACACCCGTCAGTTCTCCATACGCGTTGATTTCAGCACTGAAATAGCAGAGGTCTGAAACAGGCATTACAGGAGTCAGGAACGACTCCTCACCCTTCATCAAATAAGCCCATATTTCCTTGAAGATTACTTGCTCATCTGGTTCACGGGCATAAAGCCAAGACGGAGGCAAAGCACATACCAAAAAAAATACAAGGCTGAGCGTGGTAAGTTTTTTTCCCCGCACGATTGATGCTACTCTGTCCAGGCAGAGAATTCGGAGAACGACACGCCCCCACCCAGCGTCCGCAGTGCGGCCGTAGCTCCGGAATCACGCCCGAAGAATGTCTTGTAGACGATCCTCAGTACCCCGTCCACTGAAACCGCAATGTATTCAGCACCAGGATCGTACACCACCTCGACGAGTCGCCATGCTTCGATGCCGTCCTGCAATTCCGCATCGAACATGCGCTCCATCACCACATCATTGTCGGACCGGTATAACTGCAGATAGGTTGCGTCATCTCCGCGGGCATCACGATCCCGTGTGAACCACACGAGCAGGCTTTTACCTTCACCGTAGCCGCGTTTCTTGAGCACGTCCTCAACGTACAGATGCAATCCGAGTCCGATCCAGCCCTTGCCGGTGGAACGAGCCTTGAACCGGTACAGCATCGGAGCTTTGCCCTGCGCAAGAGGCAATTCAAGCCTTGAAAAATATTGGGACGCATCGGATTGCACCGCCGTCGCACCTGCTATCTTCCAGGAGCCCATCCTGGCTGAAGAACCTTCAAATCCATCACGCACTTTTTTTGTGAACTTGGATGTATCAAGCTTCCATCCTGAAAGGTAACTTTCCCCCGGTGCAGCTACCGTTGACACTGGAGCAACCGCCGAAACAGCCGGCGCAGTCTGCACGACCAGGCCCGTAGCTTTTGCAGCCGCGAGTGCCTCTGCCGCCTCTGCCTGAGCCGCTTCCAGCCTGGCATTCATGTCAGCTATTACCTTGTCTTTAGCCGCAATCGTAGAATCCCTGGTACGCAGTTCATCTTCTTTTGATGCAATGATGGCCGTCTTGTCCGACAGTTCAGCATCCTTGATGGTTATCGTTGCGTTCCTCACAGAAAGCTCTGCTGCCTGCACAGAAATTTCTGCATCCTTCGCTACCAGTTCGGCATCCTTCTCAGCCAGAATCGATGATACTGCCTCAGTGTCCCCACCAGCGATAGCCAGCCTCGCTTCAGCATCTGCAAGACGCTCGCCTTCCTCTACAAGCAACGATTCAATCTCGGCAAGCCTGATATCAGCAACAGCCAGTGCCGCCTCGTTTTCAACTATGACGCCTTCAAGCCTGGCAATTTCCATCTCCAGTTCAGCCACACGGTTCTTGTAGAACTCCGCATCACTGGATTGCTCAGACAGCTGAATATTCTGCGCTTTCAAGTCGTTGATGGTAACATACAACTCGTCACGTTCCGCCAACAACCGCTCTATCTCGGCCATCAGAACCAGTTCATCTGAAGACTCGACGACAGCCTCTTCCTCGACGACGGCCTCTTCCTCGACGACGGCCTCTTCCTCGACGACGGCTTCTTCCTCGGCGACCATTTCATCTACAACGACAGGTTCCTCAACAACCGGGATTTCATTGGAAACTACAGAGGAATCTACCGTAGTCACTGAAGAGGCTAGAGGTATCGGCTCATCTGCTGACAGAGGAGTTACCCCAAGAATATCAAAAGCGCTCGGTGTACTTGGTGGTTCAGAGACCCCGGCAGAAACGTCCTGTGACCACACAGAAGTCAACACAATTATATAAAAAATCGCTAAAAAACGTAGGCGCATGAACACAACCCTCCCCGAACGATCTCCGACGTAGCGGAACGACCCACTTTCAATATCGGGTTCCTGAACAAGGATGCTTAATCCAATCGTTCCTTATAGTCTTAATCAAACTAATATGGTATTAATATGCAATAGAGGAGTTAACAATGAACATACTCATAGCAAATGACCATGGGGCTGTAGACCTAAAAAACGATATAGTCGCATCACTTAAAACCTTGGGGCATACAGTCGAAAACCTTGGCGTCGACACTTCCGACTCCGTTGATTATCCGGATATCGCAAAAAAAGCCACCAGTCGTTACCTGACCGGTGGCTATGATTTCGGAATTCTGTGCTGTGGAACTGGCATCGGCATATCTATAGCAGCAAACAAAGTATCCGGCATACGTTGTGCCTTGGTCTTTGACCTCTTTACCGCTGAAATGTGCAAGCGTCATAACAACGCAAACTTCCTGTCTTTTGGAGGGCGCAACCACTATACGGTACCGGTCATCGATATGATAAAAATATACATATCATCCGAGTTTGAAGGCGGCCGGCATGCCCAGCGTGTAGGAAAAATGGAATAATCTGTACATAAAAAATATTTTATACTTCTTTATTTTATTTGTACTTGTTTTTCAATACGTCGAATCCAAAGCTTTTCGTCGACTCATCCAGATGTCATAATCGCCATATCCGCCTTGTCTACTAGAATGAAAGTACAGGGATAACTCATCACCAGTCAAGCAAACTCTATTGTCCCATTCTACTGAATTAAGGTTTGACATGTTTATTATCATCGCATCAGTTAGTATAATATATTATCAGTGATACTCTACTTCACCTATTATACTACTAAAAATATCACTAATTTCTTGTTGAGTAGTAGAACAAGAGAATTGGAGAGATATTATTGCCATGAAAAGGATTAGAAGAAAGGATATTTTTGTTTTCATCATTGTCCTCTTAAAAGCATTGGATTGATAATTCTCGCAACGCGTTGTGTTACAAGGATCCTTCTTTACATCTTTCTCAGGACCAAGTGTAAAGTATGATCATTCACTGTACCCTCAATAATTCTAACATACGCTTAACCTGCGAGCCAGTATTAGCGCGGTTTTTTAGAAAGCGAGAAACAGCGAAAAGCACAAACCATGCCAAACCGCTGACTCAGGTTGAAGCGATTGTTCTATGTCTTTATCTTATCAAAAATCCATACTCCGGTATACTCTTTTATCTCTCGTAATTTCCTTACACTTATTTCATTTTTCATTTCATCTCCAAAAAAGCCACCAATTACTCTTTCAGCTTCTTTATAATTATCGAATAAATAATTAGTTTCTAATATACTTTCCTTAAAACCATAACTTCTTAGTTTATCATAAAACCGCACAAGGCTGTTTATGATGAGCCCAGTAAGTCGGACAGTATTGCGGGCTGAATAAGGTGAATCAGA
>CAXZAJ010000197.1:0-7744 GCA_964293355.1 uncultured bacterium | reverse complement strand
CAACAGCGGGCTGATGTGGTCCGAGGAAGTAGCCTTGCTCCTAGCGGTATGGTTCATTTTCATAGCCATGAGCCTGGGAGTAAAACAGAACCTGCACATCAATATCGCGTTGCTCCCGGTATCCAGGCAACCGCTCTGGCTGCAGAAAGCGCTTGGCGTACTCAAGAGTGCGGCTATCCTCACGGTTGCCATCGCGATGCTGGTACATGGCTGGAAGCTGGTGGGATTTACCATGCAGTCAATCATGCCGGCGACGCAGTGGCCCGCGGGCTTGCTGTACGCCATCCTGCCCGTCAGCGCCGTCATCATGATATACGAGTCCATAATGGACATCCTCGGGGTGGACACCAGGGACCAGGCCGTCGACGCGTTCCTCGCCGGCAAGGGTTCCCTCAATGACGTACTGGGAGGTTCCCGTGGCTGATCAAGGCTTTGCCATACTGTTGCTTCTGGGTTCCTTCGTAGTAATGCTTTTATTGCAAATACCCATAACCTTCGCGCTTGCCGTAGCCTCGGTGGTTACGGCGATCTATCTGGACCTGCCCCTCATGGCAATAGTTCAGCAGATGGTACAGGGTGTGCGTTCATTCAGCCTGCTCGCCATTCCTTTCTTCATCATAGCCGGAGAGATGATGGGGCAGGGCGGCATCTCCCGCCGCCTGATACTCTTCTCTAACCTGCTCGTTGGCAGGATTCGCGGAGGTCTTGCCCAGGTGAACTGCCTTGCCAGCATGTTCTTCGGCGGCATCTCTGGCTCGGCCGTGGCGGATGTTTCTTCAATCGGCACCATCCTCATCCCCATGATGAAGGAAAAGGGCTACGACGACGACTTCTCCGTAGGCATAACCGTGACCAGCGCCTGCCAGGGCGTGATCATTCCGCCGAGCCACAACATGATCATCTACTCGCTGGCTGCCGGCGGTGTATCCGTCGGGCGGCTGTTCCTTGGGGGCTTCATTCCGGGCATCATGCTCGGTGTTGGACTGATGATCGTCAGCTACATCTTTGCCATCAAGCGCGGCTATCCAAAGGAACGCAAGTACAGCCTCAAGGAAGCACTCGTCATCAGCAGGGATGCGATCCTTGGACTATTGACCGCCGTAATCATCATGGGCGGCGTCATAACGGGCATATTCACCGCCACGGAATCCGCTGCCATCGCTGTCGTGTATGCCTTTTTCATAACCTTTTTCGTGTACCGCGAGATACCGCTCAAGGCGATGAAGGGCATCCTGTACAACGCGCTCAAGACCCTGGCCATGGTCATGGCCTTGATAGCCGCGGCGGGCTCCTTTGGCTGGCTGATGGCGTACCTCAGGATTCCGGCTCTGGCTACCGAACCGCTCCTCACCATCAGCCACAACAAGATAGTGCTGCTGCTGTTGATCAACTTGCTGCTGCTGGTGCTCGGTACCATCATGGACATGGCGCCGCTCATCCTCATCACCACCCCGATACTCTACCCGGTGGTCGTGGGAGCCCTCGGGCTGTCGCCCGTGCATTTCGGCATCATGCTCATCCTCAATCTGGCGATAGGTCTTACGACGCCGCCCGTAGGATCCGCTCTTTTCGTGGGCTGCGCCATCGGACACATACGCATCGAGCAGGTGGTCAAGGCCATGCTGCCCATGTGGCTGGTCATGGTCGCTGTGTTGATGCTCATAACGTTCGTTCCCGAGATCACTATGTTCGTTCCCAACCTGCTCATGCCCCAGCTCTAGACACCATGCCGGCAGCCGCCTTCAGCGGGGCTGCCGGATTCATGTTAGCCTGCGCAGGGAGGCCTACCTCAGGTCATCCCGGGGCGGCGAGAAGAAATCTATCAGCACAGCAGCCTCGTCCAGCGTCCAGGCCCGATGGTCCACGTTCAGGGCCGCGTGGTAGTAGTCGCCGGGCAAGAGCACGGTTTCCTTGCCGTCGAGCATGAAACCCAAGCGTCCGCTGACGAGCAGGCCCATCTGCTCATGGATCTCGTGCCGGTGCATCGGAAATGATTTGCCCGGAGGAAAGTGGTACTCCACCACCTGCATATGCGCTCCGGTGTAGATGTAGCGGGTTATGCCACCCTCTACGACCTCTTTTTTCATCGTGTCCTTGTTGAAGTACATGCTTGCGTTCCTGGCTTGCGGGAGTCAGGCGGCCTGTAAAACGGCCACCGGCTTGTAGCTCCGGGGATTGTACTCGTGATCAGGGCCTCCGTCCATTCTTGCCGCTCTGACGCATTTGACTGCTTGACGACGGGCCTCTCTTCTCCTAGGCTTCTCGATCATGAGTGTTTTCGTCAACCGTTCCCTGAACCTCAAGCAGATAGCCCTCATCGGCTTTGATATGGACTACACCCTGGTGCGTTATGACACCGGGGCGTTCGAGTCATTGGCGCACGGCTATGCCGCCAGGTTGCTGGTGGATGAGAAGGCGTACCCGGACGCTGTCAGCGGTCTGGTGTTCGATCCGGAACTGGCATTGGTCGGCCTGGTCGTGGACAAGCGCAACGGCAACCTGCTCAAGCTCAGCCGTTACGGCAAGGTCAAGATGGCCCGCCATGGACTGCAGGCCATAGACTTCAGGATAATGAAGAACGTGTACCAGAACGTGGCCGTGGAGCTGTCCGATCCCGCTTTCTTGCCGCTCGATACGCTCTTCGCCATCTCGACGGGCGTGCTGTACTCGCAGCTCATAGAGCTCAAGAGCAAGGGCATCGAGTTGCCGGACTACGCGACGATAGCCGACGACGTCGCGAGGGCCGTCGACTCGGTTCACCGCAACGGCTCGCTCAAGAAGACGGTGCGGGCCGACCTGCCCCGTTACGTCATCCAGGATCCCCTCGTGCCGAGCCTCCTCGAACGCTACAAGGACTACGGCAAGAAGCTGATGATCATCACCAACTCCGACTACGAGTATACCAGGGCCCTGCTGGAGTACGCCCTTGACCCGTTCTGGAAAAACCACACGAGCTGGCGGGACGTGTTCGACGTGGTGATAACGCTGGCCGACAAGCCGCGCTTCTTCGAGGTACCAAACCGCTTCCTCAAGATCGACGCGGAATCTGGCCTGATGAGCAATTACGAGGGCTCGGTGGCCACCGGCCTGTATCAGGGTGGCTGGTTCCAGCCCCTGCAGAAAGATCTGGGCCTGGATGGCCGGGAGATCCTGTATCTGGGCGACCATATCTATGGCGACGTCGTGTCCATAAAGAAGCGCTGCGACTGGCGTACCGCGCTGGTCCTCGATGACCTTACCAGGGAAATCGCGAGCCTCAAGGCGGCTGCGGGGCTGCAGCAGGACATGGATCGCCTGATGCAGCGCAAGGAAGTCATAGAGGACCAGATAAACCGCATGGAACTGGACCGCTACGAGGGACGCAAGACCGACCGGAAGCTCCTCGAGTCGCTCTTCGATGAATCCGACCATATCAACCAGGAAATATCCGAGAAAATCACGGCCCACCGCACGTACTTCAATCCCTACTGGGGCGAGGTGCTGCGCGCCGGTCAGGAAGAGAGCCGTTATGCCGGCCAGATAGACGGCTACGCCTGCATCTACATGACCAAGGTCTCCGACCTCTACGACTACTCGGCCAAGACCTACTTCCGGCCCCGGCGCCGACAGATGCCGCACGAGCAGGAGTGACGATGAGCCAGCCGGCAACAAGGTCACTGCTCCTCGTTGAGGATGAAGCAATCATCGCCCTCGCCGAGAAACGGATGCTTGAGGCGTATGGCTATAAGGTGAATCTGGCTTCCAGCGGAGAGGCCGCCGTGGAGCTGTTCAGACAAGGCCGCACCTTCGACTTGATACTCATGGACATAGACCTTGGAGCTGGCATCGATGGCACGGAGGCTGCGGCATGTATCCTTGCGGAACATGACGTTCCCGTGCTCTTCCTTTCGAGCCACACCGAACCCGAAGTTGTGGAGAAGACAGAAAAGATCACGTCGTACGGATACGTGGTCAAGAATTCCAGCGGCACCGTACTCGATGCGTCCATCAAGATGGCCTTCAAACTGTTTTACGCCAACAGGGATGCTGTTGAGGCCAGGACCAGACTCGAATCGACCTTGACCACCTTGCCAAAGCCGCTCAATGACGACACCGTGGCCTTTGAGGATCTCTTTGACCACGAAGAGTTGCAGCGCATACAGGATGAATTTGCCGCCGCCACGGGTGTTGCCTCGATCATAACACGCCCGGATGGCAGCCCCATCACCGCGCCGAGCCGGTTCACGGAACTTTGCTGGCAACTCATCAGGGGAACCAGGGAGGGCTGCGCCAACTGCGTTGCTTCTGATGCCGCCATGGGGCGCTGCAATCCCGACGGACCCATCGTGCAGAAGTGCCTGAGCGGAGGCCTCTGGGATGCAGGCGCGAGCATCATCGTGGGCGGACACCACGTCGCAAACTGGCTTATCGGGCAAGTCCGTGATGAAACGATGACCGTGCACCACATCCGGGCCTACGCACGCTCCATAGGCGCTGACGAGGAGGCCGCGGCCAAGGCGTTCCTCGACGTGCCGGTGATGTCACGCGAGCGTTTTGCCCAGATCGCGCAGTCGCTTCATACCCTGGCCACCCAGTTGTCCCTGTCCGCGTACCAGAATGTGCTCCAGGCACGCATGATAGCCCGGTACGAGCGGGCCGAAGACGACCTGACAGAGCAGAAGAACCTGCTCGCGGCCATAGTGGAAAGCTCCTCGATGGCCATATTCGCCAAGGACCTTGCCGGCACCTATATCACCATCAACGGTTCCGGTGCCCGCATGCTCGGATACACGCCTGGTGATGTGACAGGCAAGACTGACCTTGAGATCCTGCCTGCCGGTACCGCCGAGGAATTCCTGCGGTCTGATTCCATCGTAATGACCAGCGGAAGGGCCAACATCCGCGAAGAAAGCGCACTCATCGATGGCCGCGCGCGGGTATTCCGCGCCATCAAGAGTCCCTGGCGCAATGCCGAGGGCGAAGTCCGGGGCGTCATCGGCATTTCAGAGGACATCAGCCTTCAGACCTTTGCCGAAAAGGAAACGAAGCTCAACCAGGCCCGCATGAAGATGCTCGTGGATATCCTGCAGCATCCCGCCGATACCATCCAGGAATTCCTCGACTACGCGCTGGAGCAGGCCATCGCACTGACGGGCAGCCGGATCGGCTACATATACCACTACGATGAGGAGAGCCGCGAGTTCATACTCAACACCTGGTCAAAGGATGTGATGGCCGCTTGCCTGGTCGCCAATCCATCTACCCGCTATGCGCTGGATAAAACCGGTATCTGGGGCGAGGCGGTCAGGCAGCGCCGCCCAATAGTCAGCAATGATTTCAAGGCGCCTGATGCCATGAAAAAGGGTCTGCCGGCGGGGCATGTGGCACTGACGAAATTCATGACCGTTCCCGTCTTCGTCCAGGACAGGATAGTCGGCGTCGTAGGACTTGCCAACAAGGAAACGGATTACGACCAGAACGATGTTCTGCAGGTGTCGCTCCTGATGGATGTCGTATGGAAGGGCACCGAGAGGAAAAAAGCCGAAGACAGGATCAAGGTTCTGCTTGAAGAAAAGGAACTGCTTCTGCGCGAGGTGCATCACCGGGTAAAGAACAACCTGCACGTCATACAGAGTCTCATAACGCTGCAAGCCGACTCGGTACGGGACACGGCTGCGCTTACCGCGCTGCGGGATACAGAGAGCCGGGTCAGGAGCATGACGGTGCTGTACGAAAAACTCTACGCGTCAGCTAATTTCAGTACGGTGTCAACCACGGCGTACCTGTCGGCACTGGTTGATGAAATTCTCGATAATTTTCCAGGGTCCACGTCGCTCGACGTCGAGAAGCACATCGATGATTTTCCGCTTCACATCGACAAGATCCAGCCGCTGGGCATACTCCTGAACGAGCTTCTGACGAACATCATGAAATACGCGTTTGCGGGCCGGTCCGAGGGCCGCATCGAAGTGAGCGCCACCGTAGCGGGGTCAACGGCAACCGTTGTTGTCGCGGACAACGGCGTGGGCCTGCCGGAATCCATAGACTTTGGCCGCTCGCCCGGCTTCGGGCTGACTCTGGTACGCGAGCTGGCCAGCCAGCTGGATGGAACTATCAGGCTTGAACGAGGGTCCGGTACCACGGTAATTCTGGAGTTCAGGGTTTGAGCACTTACTCGGAAGGCGGCAGTTCTACCGTGAAGTGGTGCATGATGGGGGCTTCGCGGTGGATACGGTAGCCGCGGGTTATCGTTGACGAGCGTTCCTTGACGTTGGCGAGGGCCGCGGCCACGTAGTCCATGTGGGCGTTGGTGTAGGTCCGCCGCGGGATGGCGAGCCTGAGGAGTTCCAGGGCGGGGTAGCGGTTCTGGCGGGTTTCGGGGTCACGGTCGGCCAGCATGGCGCCTATCTCCACGCTGCGTATGCCCGCTTCCTTGTACAACTCGATGCCGAGCGTCTGAGCCACGAATTCTTCTTTGGGCACGGCGGGCAGGAGCCGTTTGGCATCCACGAAGATGGCATGTCCGCCGTATGGCCGCTGTACGGCTATGCCATAACCGGTAAGAAGCTTTCCGAGGTACGCGACTTGCCCCACGCGGGCTTCAAGATAGTCCAGCTCAAGCGCTTCTTTGAGCCCTACTGACAGCGCGCCCATATCGCGGCCGGCCATGCCGCCGTAAGTGTTGAACCCCTCGAACATGATGTTGAAGGTGCTGGCCTTCTGCCAGAGTTCCTCGTCGCGGAACGCCACGAAGCCGCCGATGTTGACGATGCCGTCTTTCTTGCTGGACATGGTCATGCCGTCGGCGTACGAGAACATCTCGCGGACTATGGTCCGTACCGGAACATCCGCGTAGCCGGGTTCGCGCTTCTTGATGAAGTACGCGTTCTCGGCGTAGCGAGCCGAATCGAAGAACAGTGGAATGCCGAATTTCCTGCACAGGCCCGAGACGCCCTTGACGTTCTCCATGCTGACCGGTTGGCCCCCGGAGCTGTTGCAGGTGACCGTCAGTATGCAGACAGGAATGTTCTCGCGGGGGTGCGCCTTGAACACTGACTCCAGCTTGCCGAGGTCCACGTTGCCCTTGAACGGGTGCTCCACCTGGGTTTCAAAGGCTTCATCGATGGTGCAGTCCACGGCGTGGGCCTTGCGGAACTCGATGTGGCCCTTGGTGGTGTCGAAGTGGCTGTTGCCTGGCACGACCTTGCCCGCTCCCGCGTCACCAACGCCGATGAGTGCCGAGAACAGCACGTTCTCAGCCGCCCGCCCCTGGTGGCAGGGCAGGAAGTGTTCGAATCCGAGCAACTCGCGTATGGTGTCCTTGAGCTTGTAGTACGAGCTTGCACCTGCGTAGCTCTCGTCGCCCAGCATCATCTCCGCCCACTGCGCGCTGGACATTGCTCCCGTGCCGGAGTCGGTCAGGAGGTCTATATAGACCTGCTCGCTCCGCAGGTTGAACAGGTTATAGCTGGCCGCGCGGATCCAGCCGTCGCGATCGTTGCGGGTTGAACGGTATATCGGCTCGACGGTCTTCATCCGGTAGGGCTCGGCCCAGGGCAGATCCATAAACGCTCCTCGTCTGCGCGCTCCGCGAAGACGGCCGCATTCTACAACCGACCGGGCTCACTAGTCAAAGGAATTCAGAAGTAATTCGTTTTAGTGTAATTACTTATAGAAACATCCCATAGTACATCGAACCCTGTGTCCACATCAGCAGGCATACTTGGGCAGGTACGTGGCGCCAACCTTGAGCGGCGTCACGGCC
>CAXZAJ010000196.1:0-7789 GCA_964293355.1 uncultured bacterium | reverse complement strand
TACCTAAAAACAACATGCTAGCACAATTCAGATATGTTCGTGATTCATTCTCTTTCAAGGCGAACATAAATCCCTTTGAGCCGGAATGGACTTTAATCAACCTGGAAGATCCGTTTTTTCCTGCTGCTTCAATTCCTATGGAAATTGATCTAGGTTCTTTTCTTGGTGAATATACTCTGAATAAGGCAAGTATCGGGTCTCCTGCGTGGTCTTGGTTTGATATTCGGACAATACCGGAATTCAGCCTTGAAGCTGCCTGGCAGGGTAGCGCGTTTGATGCTAGGGTTATTTATTTCCAGGGTGCGGCAAGAGCAACTACGTTGCAACCGTTCATTAGCTTGAATACATATCCATATGCTACATATGATTTTGCGCTTAGCCCCATTCGATCGGATATCTCGCTTTTGGGCTCATCGATCTCATTGCCGTTTCAAGAGTTTGTTTTTTTTGTTGAAACTGCGTATACGTGGAATTCTTTACTTGTTTCTGAAATTCGCAAGATTGTCGACTTGCAAATAACGTTTCCTGCGATAAGCGTTGACAGGGTTGAAATTACTGGTGGTACGATCTGGTCGATGCCTTGGTTTCCCATCAGGATCGTGGCGGAAGGGCGATACGCATGGTTGACCAGAACTGACGAAGACCTTGAGCTTGCGACCTTGAGTCGTGCCGCAAGTCTGGCGATGGAAGGCACAATGTTCGCCGAAGCTCTTGTGCTGGCTCCCTTGGTTCTCGTTTCGTTGAAGGATGGTAGCCAGGCATACTCGGTCAAAGCTACGTGGTCCGTCCACCCCGGGTTCAAGATTTGGGCTCTATGGATGCATTGCAACGGAAACTTTGACAGCGAGCTTGGGCGTTACCGCGAAACGGACTTTCTGAGACTTGGGGTAGACTGGGCTATGTAGGTTTTCCAAATACTAGGCTGCTTGCGGGGGCCAGGTTCAGTTCATCATTCCGGCATGACTGCAGGCAGGGCGTTGATCATGTAGAGCGGGAGATTGAGCAGCCAGTCCTCGCGGCGGTAGTCGGACATGGAGGTGCGGATCGACAGGGGCGGGGAGTAGCGTTCGCGGTATGATTTAAGGCTTTTTGCGCGGAGATTTTCTTCCGCCTTCACCTCGAGCGGGACAATGTACCGGCCTGATTGCAGGATGAAGTCTACTTCAGCCTCTGACTTTTCTGCTGACCAATAGAATACCCTCAGGTCCTTCATGGTCTTCAGTTGCTGCAGTACGAACTGTTCCGTAAGAGCACCCTTGAACTCCTGGAATACTGCGTTGCCCTCGAGCAGCGTTCTGCTGTCAAGCCCGCTCATGGCTCCCAGAAGCCCGATATCGAACACGAACAGCTTGAATGCGTGCAGGTCCTCGTAGGCCTGCAGGGGAATGGCCGGTTTCGACACCCGCACTATCCGGTAGGTCAGGCCGCAGTCACACAGCCAGGCCAGCGCCGATTCATATTCCTTGGCGCGGGCGCCTTCGCGGACGAGCCCATATACAAACTTCCTGTTTTCCCTGACGAGCTGCGAAGGTATGGAGTTCCATAGCATACGAAGCCGTGGAACGATTTCTGATGGCGCGTGCTTGGAGAAATCCAGTTCATACGTTTCCAATATTCGCTTTTGAATTTCCCTGACTTTGGCATAGTCCTTTTTTAAGGTGAACGCCGCGAGGACTTCAGGCATTCCACCGGTAAAATAGTATGTCTTGAGAAGCTCTACGAAGGTATCACTGAACGTATTGATGAGGGCAAGGTCATGTGCCGCAATAAGCCCGGCAAGATCGCTTTTCCCCGAGGCCAGGAGGAACTCCATGAAGTCCAGAGGATAGAGATCCAGGAACTCGATGTTACCGACCGGAAAGGATGCTCCCGCGTGCAATGCCACGCCGAGCAGGCTGCCCGCAGTGATGATATGATACTCGGGAGCGTTTTCGCAGAAGTACTTGAGCGAGGTAAGGGCAGCCGCGCATTCCTGTATTTCATCGAATATCACGAGGGTGTCATGCGCTTCTATGTCGCAAGCGCTTTCCATCCTCAGTCCGGTCAGGATACGGCCAATATCCATATCATTACTGAAAAGCCGGAGCATGCGCGCGTTGGAGTCAAAATTGATATAGGCGCATTTTTTATACTCGGTACGGCCAAATTCCTTCATAAGCCAGGTCTTGCCAACCTGCCTCGCGCCACGGATGACCAGGGGCTTTCTGTCCGGCTTTGTTTTCCATGCCTTGAGCGATTCCAGCGCTTTTCTTGTCACGGTTCATGCTCCATGAAGGAATAATAGCCAGGCTAATACAAATAATCAAACGAATTATTGTATTATTCTTGCATTTTACGTACGATAAAATGTTGGGCCCCAGTACTTTGCCGCGAATCTGTGAGAATTATTTAGAAAAGGGGCTTTTGAACCTGGGGGCCTGACGCATCCCGAATTATTCAGTCGACAGGGCATTCAAGTCAAAGGAATTCAGAAGTAATGCTTTGTGGCGTAGTTACTCATAGAAACAATTCGTGTTGAGGATGCGAGGTCGGATGCTACCTCAAGTCCCGGTAGAAGTTTTCATGTGAACCAAGGGCAAGAAGCGTCAGTACATCCGCGGTTGTATGGTAGGTACAGGCGAGCAGTGTCAGGCGTCTGTTACAATGAAATTTGTGGACGCGGATGCCTGCCAGGTCACCCTTCTTTGCCTCGGCCGCTACAGGATCGGACATGATGTCCTGGATTGCCGCGTCGAGTTCCGCTTTGCCGCTGGCTGGAAGTTTCTTCGCGGCTCTGGCAAAGGTGGGGGTCTGGACTATGGTCATCAGATTCAGCCGAAACTGTAGGGCGTGAGATCCTCGGCCGCCGCGTCAGCCGCGCCGAGCAGGGTTTCCTTGATGAACGAATAGGGGAGGTCAGGGTTCTCTTCGGCGATGCGGCCGATCCGTGCCCAGTATTCTATTTGCCGTGGCACGGATCGGCTGTACACCTGGCCGTAGTGCCTGGCTTCACTGATGAGCTCGTCGGGTAATTTGATTGCGGTTGATCCCATGATGGTACCTCCTGCACCATAATACTACCAGATAATACTTAATCCAACCACATGCAACCTGATGCATTGCAGGGTACCCGGGGAGCCGCGGGACCCCGGAACGCACGGCGGTACTCCGCGGGGCGCGAGGAGGCCCGTGGTGGGGGGCGTGTCTGGCACGGACAACCGAGTGGCGGAAACTGACGCCCCCCGAATTATTCAGTTTGTGCTTGACAAGTCCGCACCCCTTGATTCGGACAGGCTCCATCACTATACTGCAACGCGAGTACGTTTCTTTCAATCAACCGCGCTTCCCGCGCTATACCGATGCTTAAACGAAGCGCCCGCGAAGAATGCGGACAAAGCGCACGGTTTTTGGCTGAGGAAGCGGGCACGCGAATCAACTTACAGAACGACGTAACTCGCGGACGGCGCCACTGTGGCGCGCGGACCATACCCTATGCGAAGGTAGAGGCAAGAGCATGGCATTCGACATTTCGAATATGCGCAATATCGGCATCAGCGCCCACATTGACTCCGGCAAGACAACGCTTTCTGAGCGTATCTTGTTCTATTGCAACAAGATACATGCGATCCACGAGGTTCGCGGCAAGGACGGCGTAGGCGCTACCATGGACTCCATGGACCTGGAACGCGAGCGCGGCATCACCATCCAGTCCGCCGCGACAAACGTGACGTGGAAAGACACGACGGTCAACCTGATCGATACGCCCGGACACGTTGACTTTACCATAGAGGTGGAACGCTCGCTCCGCGTGCTCGACGGCGCCGTGCTGGTGCTGTGCTCCGTCGGCGGCGTGCAGTCGCAGACGCTGACGGTTGACCGCCAGCTCAAGCGCTACCATGTGCCCCGCCTCGCGTTCATCAACAAGGCTGACCGCACCGGCGCAAACCCCTTCCGCGTGAAGAACCAGATCGTGGAGAAGCTCGGCCTCAACGCCGCCTTCGTTACCCTGCCCATCGGTCTTGAAGACAAGCTCGAAGGGCTCATAGACCTGGTGCTCATGAAGGCCGTCTACTTCGACGGCGAGGGCGGCGTGGACATCCGCTACGCCGAGATACCCGCGCACCTGCAGGCCGATGCGGACAAGTACCGCGAGGAGTTGCTGGACAGCGCCTCCATGTTCTCCGACGAGCTGGCTGAGGCCTATCTGGAAGGCAACGAGACGCCCGAGATGATCAAGGCCGCCATCCGCAAGGGTTGCGTGGCCGAGCAGCTGGTGCCGGTGTTCGTGGGTTCAGCCTACAAGAACAAGGGCGTGCAGCTCCTGCTCGACGGCGTGGTGGACTACCTGCCGGATCCGACCGAAGTAAAGAACATCGCGCTTGACCTGGACAACGCCGAGAAGGAAATGGTCGTCTACAACGATGCCAAGCTCCCGACCGTGGCGCTGGCGTTCAAGCTTGAAGACGGACAGTATGGCCAGCTGACCTACGTACGCATCTACCAGGGCGAGATAAAGAAGGGCAGCGAGCTCTACAACACCCGCGCCCGCAAGAAGTTCAAGGTAGGACGCCTCGTGCGCATGCACGCTGCCGCCATGGAAGACATCACCGAGGGAACACCCGGCGACATCGTCGCGCTGTTCGGCATCGAGTGCGCTTCAGGTGATACGTTCTGCGATCCGTCAGTCAACTTTGCCATGACGTCCATGTTCGTGCCCGATCCGGTGATTTCGTTGGCCATCATGCCCACCGACAAGAAGAGCGCGGACCAGATGTCCAAGGCCCTGAACCGCTTTACCAAGGAAGATCCGACCTTCCAGACCTACGTTGACCCGGAAAGCAACCAGACCATCATCAAGGGCATGGGCGAGCTGCATCTGGACGTGTACATCGAGCGCATGCGCCGCGAGTACAAGTGCGAGGTGACCACCGGCATGCCGCAGGTTGCGTACCGCGAGGCCATCAGCCAGCGCGCCGAGTTCAACTATACGCACAAGAAGCAGACGGGTGGTTCCGGCCAGTACGGCCGCGTGGCCGGCTACATGGAGCCGATCGAAGGCGCGGTCTACGAGTTCGTTGACTCCGTCAAGGGCGGTTCCATACCCAACGAGTACATAAGTTCCTGCGACAAGGGCTTCAGGCAGGCCGCGACGAAGGGCTCGCTGATCGGCTTCCCCGTGGTCAACATCCGCTGCGTGATCAACGACGGCGCGAGCCACGCGGTCGACTCGTCCGACATCGCGTTCCAGCTGGCCTCCATAGGCTGTTTCCGCGAGGCCTACGAGAAGGCCAAGCCGGTAATCCTCGAGCCGATCATGAAGGTCGTGGCCGAGGGACCCGCTGAGTTCCAGGGCAACATCTTTGCGTCGGTCAACCAGAGGCGCGGCCTCATAACCGCCAGCACCGAGGAAGCGTCGTTCTGCCGCGTCGAGGCGGAAGTACCGCTCTCCGAGATGTTCGGTTACTCGACCGTGCTCCGCTCGATGACCCAGGGCAAGGCCGAGTTCTCCATGGAATTCCTCAAGTACGGCAAGGTTCCCACCAGCGTTTCCGAGACGCTCCGCAAGGAGTACGAGGAGAAGCGCCGCAAGGAACAGGGCCGCTAGCACTCCGTGGAACGCGCGGGCCGGAAGAATTCCGGTCCGTTTGCGTTTTACGGGGAACGGCTCTATACTGACGATCGTGATACATTTGGCGCGGCCCAACGCGGCCGCATCGGACTTCCATAGCAATCCACACCACAACACTGACTACATCACAAGGAGTTCCCATGCTTAAAGAGGAGCTGATCAAGAAGAGTCCCGTTCGCGTTCTCGAGCAGGGCATCGAAGGTGGCCTCAAGGCAGGCAACATCGGCGTCATAGCGAGCCGCAAGGGCATCGGCAAGACGAGCGTACTCGTGCAGCTGGCTCTGGACAAGCTGATGCAGGGCAAGAAGGTGATACACGTCTCCTTTACCACGCACACCAGCTATGTCATTTCCTGGTATGAGAATATTTTTACCGAAGTCGCCAAGCGCAAGAACCTTGAAGACCTCTCCACGGTGCACGACGACCTGATGAAGAACCGCGTGATCATGAACTTCAACCAGGAAGGCGTGAGCACCGACCAGATACTCAAATCGTTGCGTGCCATGATCGTCGACGGCGGTTTCAACGCCGACGCGGTGATAGCCGACGGTTTTGATTTTGCCAGGGCCGACGCGGGTCATTTTGCCAAAGTACGTGCCTTTGCCGCCGAGATGAAGCTGGAGTTCTGGTACTCCTGCACGATGGCCGGTGAAGAACCGCTCCTGGACAAGAAGAACATTCCCGTCATACTGAGGCCCTTCCTCGAGGAAATCTCGGTGCTCATCGTGCTGGAACCCAAGGCCGAGTACATCCATTTCGTCGTGGTCAAGGATCACGGCCGGATGAACCCCTCAGATCTTAGCATCAAGCTGGACGCCAAGACGCTGTTGATAGCTGAGGCTTAGGCTTCCGGGGCTGCAAGCAGCAGTCCGATTCTATCGGGGTGCCTTCGATCGGGGGCGCCTCGTGTTTTTTAAACACGTTGGTCAGGGGTTCGGCAGAACCGTCGTCCGGACGGCTTAAAACTGTAATGCGTTCCATGCTATAGTGAATCCACGCCCAGCATGGCGGAAAGCTGCAAACCACCATAAGGATCGACGATGAGAATCGACGAATGCATATACGCGCGCGGCTCTGCCGCCGAATCGATATCCGACGAGGAGTTGGCCGCGGCCTTCATCGAGTCGCTTCAGACCATAGGACCGCGTCACCGCGTACTGGTGATTCCGCCAGACGGCACCAGGAACCACGCCAAGGCCGGCGTGCTGCTCAAGGCAGCGTACGACTATTACGGCGATGCCCTTGCGGCGGTGATGCCTGCCCTGGGTACGCACCGGCCCATGCACGACGCAGCGCTCGCGACCATGTTCCCCGGCGTCCCGCTGGGGCTGTTCCGGCCGCACGACTGGCGCAGGGACGTGGTGGAACTGGGCCGCGTGCCTGAAGACTTTGTCCGCGAGGTGTCCGAGGGGCTGTGCACCTTTGACTGGCCCGCGCAGGCGAACCGGCTCGTCGTAAACGGCGGTTTTGACCTGGTGCTTTCTTTGGGGCAAGTCGTGCCGCACGAAGTGGTCGGCATGGCCAATTATTCCAAGAACCTGTTCGTCGGTGTCGGCGGCAAGGATGGCATAGACCGTTCGCACTGGATAGGTGCAGCGTACGGTATCGAGCGTACGCTGGGCCGCACCGACACGCCGGTGCGTTCCGTGCTCGACTACGCCCAGGAGCACTTCGCCTCGGCCATACCGATGCTTTATGCGCTGACGGTTGTCGGACCCGACGGGGTAGCCCAGGACGGCATGCACAGCCGCGACATTACACGCGGGCTGTTCGTCGGTGCGGGCCGGCGGGCGTTCGAGCAGGCGGCCGCGCTCTCCGCACAGGTGAACATAGAATACCTGACCAGACCCGCTCCCAAGGTCGTCGTGTATCTTGACCCGGATTCCTTCAAGTCCACCTGGCTGGGCAACAAGGCCATCTACCGCACGAGGCTCGCCATTGCCGACGCGGGCGAGCTGCTCGTGCTGGCTCCCGGCGTGGACAGTTTTGGCGAGGACAAGGCCATAGACGAGACCATACGCGACTACGGCTACTGCGGAGCGGCCATGGCCCGCGAGCTCGTGGAGTCTGGTGAACTGGCCGGTGACCTCGCCGGTGCCGCCCACCTGGCCCATGGCTCCACGGAAGGCCGCTTCTCGGTAACCTACGCCGCCGGCGGACTGGCAAAGAATGAAGTCCAGG
>CAXZAJ010000195.1:0-7791 GCA_964293355.1 uncultured bacterium | reverse complement strand
TACCGCTGCTGCTGACTGCGTTGAACGTGATTGCCCTGGTCGTTATCTGCCAGATTGCGTACAGCGTGAAGTCAGAGTTGACTGAAGGGATGGTTGCCAGCGCTGCATAGCTGGTTCCATTCCCGTTGGCGGCTGTATCCCACCGCAAGAACGTATACCCTGCCCGTGAGAAGTCGTTTGCTGGAATGGCGAAGCCGCTACCGATGACTACGGTTGCCGGAACCATGGAACCAATGACATCACCACTACCGTTGCCATCAAAGCTGATGATCCTATCGGCGGTCCAGATGGCGTAGAGCGTGGTATCCGCTGTGACACTCGGTATGGTGCCACCGTTGCCGTAGCTCACACCAGAATCATCTTCTCGTGTATTCCAGTGCAGGAACCTCCAGCCGGAATACGTAAAAACATTTGCTGGGATGATATATTTTTTACCGTCAACGACCACATCAGGAGGCATTTCTCCTGATCCTCCATTGGCGTTGAAACCTATCGACCAGTTGGCGGCTATGATACCCCAACGCGCATATAAGGTTGTGTTGTTTTCAACCGAGTTGATTAGCTCTCCCGGTTGGTAGTCGATGCCGGTTCCTTGCTCTTCGGTATTCCATCCAAGGAACGTGCAGCCGGAGTTGGAGAAAGCACAGGCAGGAATGGTATAGCTGCTGCCATGGACCACCGTCGCAGGAGCCATGGATCCTGTGATCTCGCTGCTGCTGTTGGCATTGAATGAGACTACCCTGTCGGCCGTCCAGATGGCGTACAGTGTCATGCTGTTGCCGACGACAATGATGTCGCCGCTCTGGTATCTTGTTTCTGGATTGTCGTCGCTGGCCGTTACGTTCCATCGGAGGAACGTGTACCCTGATCTGCTGAATCCGTTGGCTGGTATGGTACAATGACCCCCCGCTCCAACAGTTATTGAATCCATGGTGCCAATCGCAGGGGCTTCCACGGTTCCGTTTGCGCTGAATTCGATGGTAAGGTTTTCGCCCCATATTGCAAAAAGCGTGACATCGCTTGTTACGCTCTCAATGCTTTCTCCGGCTCGATACCTGGTATCGGCGTCGTTGGCCGCGGTGTTCCAGTGCAGGAAACTGTGTCCGTTTTTATTGAATTTACTGGCTGGTATGGTAAAGGCTGACCCATCGACGACAGGTATGCTTGCCATTTCATTGGCCCCTGCATTGGAGTCAAAACTGATGACCCTGAAAATGGTTTCAACGGGATTCGGACACGACATGAACAGAGTTGCCAGTATCAAGATGATTATGCCAACTTTTTTTCGTTCCATTTGCAACCTCCTGGAAGGCTCAAATTAAAACGAAGCCTCGGTGGTTTATCGTTTGCTTCGTATTTCCGGTTTTATTACATGGTTCTTGAATCAGTAATCAGTATTATTTTTTTACATTCATAGTCCGGGAGTCTCGAACTTGTTCATTCGAGACTGGGCGTAGTGTCAAGTTTTGTGTTTGTCTTCCCTCCTTTGCTGTACGCTCTCGTATGAAGTTTCGGGAGTGACAGCTGTTTCGGGATGAATCATTGATGATCTGTTCCGTGGCAAGTCTGGAGCCGATTCTCCTTCAATGAAAAAGCGGCACCATAATTCCAGGGTCAGTAGTCTCATGACGAGGAAGATATTCTCCGCATGGCCCCTGAACAGATCGGCCATGAACGGTTCAACACGAGATCTGTCGATATGGTTTCTCGAGAGCGACCTCTGATCAAGCAACACACTCCGCAAATATTCCTGCAACTTGAAATCATTCTTGATCCAATACATGTAATCAATTGAAACACGTGGTTTTTCCCGTAATCCCGGCAAGGCATGGCTTGCCGTTTTCTGTACCCCGCGCCTGAAGTATTCCATCATCTGCCTTGATAGTCTCGCGTTGGCGGGCAGACCCGTGCGTTCATACGGCAACGATGCGAGGTAGGGATCAAGCTTTTGCAGGCAGCGACTCATGAGCAGTTTTTCCTTTGATCGGAACAGCAAGGGTAGCTGTGTAACAAGGTCAACGACACGATGATCGAAAAGTGGTTGCCGAACTTCACAGTATGCGCGCAGCAGTACGGTACCCATCATGTTGAATCGCCTGGTGCGGTTTGAGAGGTCGAGAAAATCCATGCAGTCGAAATGGTTGCCTGGCTTTGCGGACTCTAGGCTATAGGTGATATCCTGGCTTGTTGCTTCCAGATGCTGTCTGCTCACACCTAAGACTTCTTTGCTGAAGAGCGGTTTGAGGATGCGCAATCGCGAACCGACGACTGGTTGGTCGACAGTTCCAGTGGCCATCTCCAGGGCTGTGTAGCGGCGCGGCAATACTCGTTGCAGTGCGATCTGATAAGCTTTGTAATAGCCATCGAATGAATTTGCACCATCCAGGACGACACTAGCGTCAGAGGGAAACATCCGTGCAAGGGCGAGTATTGGCGCATTGACAGGGCTGTACATACCGTCGGTGATATAGATAGAAGCTGGAATCCAGTCCCTGAAATCCTGCGCTGTCAGTTGACAAGTTTCGTTGGAGATACCCAGATGACTGGCAACAAGTGGTCCAACCTTCAAGTCCTGACTTTCATTGCCGCCCATCGTGTATGACCGAATATGACTTTTCCTGGAAGCGATGGCTCCGATGCATCGTGAATCGAGTCCACCGCTCAAGGGGAGTTCAAATTCAGACGGTCCGTCTACGCAATCGTTTACCGCAGCTTCAAGCACTGATGAGAGTCTATCAGTAGCTGTCTCAGGATTGGCTAGACCATTGTATTGATGATTGAATCCAAGATGCCAATACTGGTTGATGTATAACTGGCTATTTCTGATAGTTACTATAGACGCAGGTGGAATAAGTTTGATGTCTTTGAAAAAAGTTCTGTCTGCCAAGGGCATTCCCAGCAGCAGGAAGTCTGCAATACCATGCTCATCCAGCCGCGGAGTTGTAGAACAACCTGCCAGTATGGCCTTGACTTCAGATCCAAAGATTGTCATCCCGTCCTGCTGGTAATAAAAAAATTGGCGCAATGCAAAACGGTCCGACACAAGGTGCAGTATTTCGGTTCTGCCATCCCATATGACGAGTGAAAAATATCCTCTCAAATATTTTATGAAATCCAGGCCGCGTTGAAGGTAAAGCCTTAAAATATCCTTTGCAGGATTTGAGGTAGGGCCACGAATGAAATCTTCTGTTGAATTACCTTCGTCGTCAAGCAGACCAAATGCTTCTCCATTGATTCCTACTGCGATTCCATGATCATCTACAGCAAGACGAGAACCCCATAGTCTGGCTGGTCGTCGGTCTGAGGCCATGGCTATTCCAGGCACTTGAATCTCATGTATGAAGCATGCGTCTACTCCGAGTCCGAGGCTGGAAGCCATTGTTCGAACCCGTGACATGACATCAGTCGAGCATTTTCCTGATATTCCAGTTAGACCAGGCATTTCAAGCCATCCTTTCCGGCACAATATCGGAACGAGATGATTGGTGGTCAGTGTAATTGAGTTTTCTGTTGGATAATTTTTCAAGAAGGATATCACGGCGTGCTCTGGCTACACGATTCCATGTGTACTGAATTGCTCGACACCCGGCGGCAGAGGACATTCGCAATCTCAATTGACTGTCGTTGACCATGGTTCTGATGGCCAATGCAAGCGCATCGGTATCATGAGGGTCTACTACGATGCCTTCACTCATATGTTCCACGACACCACCGCCACCCATATCGGATACCACGACTGGTAAACGTGCTCCGAGCGCTAGATAGGTAACGAGCGGACTGCCTTCTTCGAGGCTTGGCAGAATCATGAAATCAGCCTCACGGTAAATTGGATCAAGGTCTTCAGTGAAATCAAGATGTTGTATGTCCGATCGGGCTTTCAGGGCAGCTTCGAGAATTGATTCAGATTCAGGTGATACACGGCCTACAATAAGCAGGCGTGCCACCACATCAGCTTTAACCCAGGCTTGCAGCAAGAGGTGTATGCCTTTGCGAACACATATCGTGCCTACAAAAATTGCGGTTACCGTATTTTCAGGCTTGAAATATTTCGATGAAGTGAAGATTTCAGTCTCTTCAAGCCCATAGCTGGAACTTAAAATTTTATTTTCCGGAATCCCTGCTTCAAGTATTGATCTGGTTACGGAAGGACTGGGGCTGAAGATATAATCGGCAACATTCATGCAAGACAATTCTTCATACAGGGCATGAATTGTCAAACCATGAGTTGGATGGATGCCTAGTTTGCAATACTCTTCATCGAGTATACGCTTGCTGGTTGATAGCAGCGTGTTTATCCGTTCGCTTACAATAGTAAAGCCTGAATCATGGACCTTCTGATACAGGTTCAATGAAGATCCCGGCCAGAGATAAACGATATCACCTTTTCTGAGCGTCTTGTAAAATATATGCTCAGAGATTGCATTGATCTGGTAGTTTTTAAAAATTCTGCGTGCAACGGACCATATAAATCCTGATGGTATAGCGTCGCGATAAATTCTCCTTCTGACTTTCTTCTCATCTTTGTTGATCGAATCTATCGGTTTTATTCTCTTATATTCCTTGACCGATGCATCAGAACTGATGCCCATTACATCGGCTTTAACAGCTTTGTCATTAAAATATTTGACAATACGGAGCGAGACATAGGCGATCAGGTCGTCGCCAAAAAAGTTTGGATAGTAAGCTTTTATTCTGACTGTTTTTCGCATACACTCCCTCATGGTTGTACGCCGTCGAGTTTTTATGGCCTGCCTGTATGGTGGGTAGTATTGGCCAAAAATAATTTGTTGTATTGCAGAGTCTAGTACAAGTATTTTGTAACTTCAAGCAAAGTGGCTGTAATTATTCCAATTGAAGGTATTGCATGACGAAGCTCAATGTAAGATAATATTTCTTCATGATTGAATATTAAATTTCAAGCAGACATGTTTTCATCATTGTAATTAAAATTACAATTCTGTAATCGGATGCCAGAATTGTCTTCTTCAAAACATCGCATCGTCATAGTTACTACTGACTCACTAACCATTTGGACTATCTCCAAGCGAAGCTGTGGTGTTGGCACGATTCTTGCTTTAGTAATGGTACGTAATCCACTCGGGAGGGTGCAATGTGGCAGACTGGTTCAACGAGAGTACAATTTCATGTTTCCGGGTTCTCCGGTATCATGGATTTCATCAAGAGAGTGGTGATGGTATCAATACTCGCGATTTCAGGATTGGTACTGGGAGGCTGTGAGAATCCACTTGTTTTTCCTGAAAAAAGTTCAGATAAAGATATAACTGAATTTTACTTCGATGAACCCGATGCTCATGGTCTGATCAATGAGGCAGATGCATCGATCATGGTGGAATTCCCGGCAGGAACCGATCTTGAAAGTACCTTTGTCGCGAGTTTCAAAACGACAGGTCAGAAAGTTAAAATCGGTATCCGTGGGCAGACCAGCGGAGAGACTCCAAATTCGTTTATGAACCCACTGATTTATACGGTCGTCGCCGAAGATGGGTCTACAAAAAAATATACAGTCAGAGTTGCTGTCGCCAGTGAAGATCCCGTGGATCCTGTGGATCCTGTAGATCCCGTGGATCCTGTAGATCCTGTAGATCCTGTAGATCCCGTGGATCCTGTAGATCCCGTGGATCCTGTAGATCCAGTGGATCCAGTGGATCCCGTAGATCCAGTGGATCCAGTGGATCCCGTAGATCCTGTTGGCGGGTATCCTTACGGAACTGTCTCAGTCAGCAGGAGTTCTGGTGTTGCTCCCCTGTATGTTCACTTTTCAGCCGATTTTGATGGCACTCCAGAAACAGCTACCGGTTTCAGAACCTATGATTATTCATGGGATTTCGGCGATCCAGCGAGCGGAGTCTGGGGCACTAACGGCACCTCAATGAATACTTCAAAGGGCGGTGTGGCTGCTCATGTATTCGATCGGCCTGGCACCTATGCCGTAAGTCTTACGGTAAAGGAAGGTTCGAGCGTCATAGGTACTGAAGTCCGTACTGTGCAAGTGCTTGATCCGGATGTTTATTACGCTGGAACAAAGACCATCTGCGTCTCCGACAGTGCGGCTACGGTTGCGGATGGAGCTCCGGCAGGCGCCCTGCTCATCGCAACAAACAATCTCTCAAGCATAACCAAGTATGCAACGGCAGGTTCACGCATCCTTTTGCGGAGAGGCTCGTCCTGGAGTACACCTGGCCTGTCATGGCCCGAGAACGCCGGTCCTGTGACCATCGGCGCATACGGTCCTGGTAGCGGTATCGATTCACAGGGGCAATACGCCAACGCACCAAGAATTACGATAACGAGCGGAGAATTCCTCTCCCTGAATTTCAAGCAGGATTGGCGTATCATGGACCTCCACCTGATCGATACGACCAGAAGTTTCGGCAGTTTCGGCGGTACCATGAATTTTCAGAAGCACCTGTTCCTCAGGTTGAGGATCGATGGATTCTATACGGGATTCGGATGGTCACACTGGAACACTTCGAGCCTGATGACCATAGACCAGATGGCTGTTGTTTCGTGCCGTATCACTGAAAGCCTCGATAACATCGCGTATGTAGGCAGTGAGCGCCTCGCGTTGCTGGGAAATATCTTGCAGAACGTCAGGGATTCGCATGTACTGCGCGTCTGGCAGGCCTACCGAAGCGTCATCAGTCACAACATCGTGTCGGGATCGAGTCTTACTGAAACCAATGGTCGACATGCTTTGAAACTCCATGGACCGGGGTTCAGCACGTTCCAGGGTGTCAATGAATATGGAACACCGGTTCCTGATTCAAACTTGCTGGGTAACAGAACCGAGTATGTGGTAGTTTCTGGCAATGTGTTTGGTTCATCGGGGCCATGGCCTGTAGCTATCGGGCCGCAGGATGATCTGACCGATGCCAAACTCTACCATATCGTATTCGAGCGAAACCGGATCATCTCGCAATATGGTGATCAGAGCGTCAGGCCTGTCGATGTTGCCATGCATCTCTGGGCAGGATACTCGACCATACGGAACAACATTTTCGATGGAACTGGCTCCAGCCCGGACTATACTGGTATAGTTCTGGAGCAGCGAGGTGCGGAACCGGCTCCTCGATCCGTTGAAATTTTCAATAACACCATTTACCGGTCAGACAACAGCACCGGGAACCGGAGGATAGGCATATTCATCAGTTCGTCTTCACGATCGGTGAGCGTGAAAAACAACCTGATTTCGTTCCCGGGAGCCACGATGGCTACGACGAGCATAGAGGATGCAGGCGGAGTGGCGGTGAAATCAGGGAACCTGATGACCGCTGCGGCTGGATTCGTGGATCCTGACGATACCGACCCGTTATCCAGAAATTTCAGGCTTGCCGCAGGATCTTCTGGAATCAACGCAGGTGTGAATGTTCCAGTCTACGAGGATTTTTCTGGTGGTGTTCGACCATCTGGCGCATATGATATAGGCGCTTACGAGAACTGAGTTGCTGCAACCCAGAGTGGAGCTTTCTCCGCTCTGGGTTGATTTAAAAAATTTAATTGTTCAGTGCACTTTCCAAGTGATGGATCATGTATTACGCTTTAGAAAACATCTTGTTTTTAAAGGACGTATACTATGGGACAAGCTGGAACGGTACTGGGGGTTTCGATCATTGATCGTGTTTCTGATTTCATCATAGCTAATTTTCTGTTTGGAGATAGTTCGAGGATGCCAGATCCGGCAGACTCGCTCATAGAGACCGGCATCATTGATTCAACAGGTATTCTGGAAATGATAGAGTTTCTTGAATCTGAATTTGGCATAGCAGTCAA
>CAXZAJ010000194.1:0-7803 GCA_964293355.1 uncultured bacterium | reverse complement strand
AACACCGCAGCCATCATTGCGGTCCAAGGAGTGGGCAGCTATGCAGCCACCCTATGCGACAGCCTAGTCCTCGGCGACTACGACGACTGGTTCCTGCCAAGCAAGGACGAGCTGAATCTCATGTACACCAACCTTAAAAAGGCCGGTTTGGGAGGCTTTGGAGACATATGGTTCTGGTCGTCTTCTCAGGACTACTACAATAATGAATACTACGCATGGAGGCAGGATTTCTCCGATAGTGGACAGGGCAGTAGCTATAAGAACTACAAATATGCTGTCCGAGCTGTACGCCAAGGCATTGGTCCTGGTGCTGTGGTTCTCGAGCCAGCAACCATAACAGCACCAGTCTCAGTCCCTGCAACAGTTTCAGAAACATCCTCTGTTTCATCAAAAACTCCAGTGGTAGCTCCTGTTCAGCCAGCAGCAACGGTAGCCGCAAAGGCTGCTGCTGTAATTCCAAAAGGCTTTGTGCTAGTTGAGGCAGGCAATTTCCTGATGGGATCACCGAATACCGAGAAGGGACGAGAGAAGCATGAAGGTCCGCAACATCAAGTAACACTCTCTTCGTATCTGATCGGCCAACATGAAGTGACTGTAGCTGAGTTTGATGAGTTCATCAGTTCGAGTGGGTACCGGACGACAGCTGAAAAGGAAGGCAGTGGGGTTGATAGGAAAAACGCTGCTCGAATGACACCGAATGCAAGCTGGCAAAACCCGTTTATTCCTCAGACGAGCAGTCATCCAGTAGTTATGGTTTCGTGGATGGATGTAATGGAATATTGTAACTGGCGTTCAGTAAAGGAAGGCCTGGAGCCTGCTTTCATTGTGAAAGGCTCAAATATTTCTATAAATCTTGCCGCTAACGGCTATCGCATGCCAACAGAAGCTGAGTGGGAATATGCAGCGCGCGGCGGGTCACAATGGGCACTTCAGCCATTTATCTATGCTGGCTCCGCTAATCTTGAAGAGGTCGGCTGGTACGGTAAAAACTCGGGTGGGTCGATCACGGGTTCAACCAAGCCTGTAGGAAAGAAAAAGCCGAATGTGCTTGGTTTGTTTGATATGAGTGGCAATGCAGCTGAATGGTGCTGGGATGTTTATGCGAAGGATTATTACGCAAATTCCCCGGCAAAAGATCCTTTAGGACCAGAGACCGGGTCTTCGCCCGTGTATCGTGGCGGAAGCTGGATCTGGGATACTCCAAACTTCGAACGGGTGTCATATCGCGGGTACGCACCAAACCCACTGCTCCGCACCAATGATATCGGTTTCCGGCTCGTGCGTAAGCCGTAACAACTATCTGGCCTGAAAAGATTTTTACCTGCTGTCAACCGTGGAAGCATTGCATCCACGGTTGATTGCACTGGTTGATGTGTCCAAATATATTTTTCAAGGAGAAAAAGATGGAAAAGATGAAGCGTTGTAAGGTATGCAAAAAGGAAATTGCAAAGAGCTCAAAGATCTGTCCAAGTTGCGGAAAAAAGCAAGGCAGATCAAAAATTGGCATCATCATCGGAATCGTTGCATTGGTCGCAGGAATTTCTATGGCAATAGATGACGGAGTTGAGGGGGCGACACACGGTGGCTCTAGTTCTCCTGAAATTGCAATGGTACAAGATGGACATTTATCTGAATTTAAGACCAAGACTGTTGGACAAGCTGTTGATGGCTTCTTTGGAAATGCAGAATGGGAATCTGGTATAGCTGATGATGGCGAAAACAAAGGTAAAGTTATAGTTAATGCTGTTGGAAACATACTATTCTCAGAAAAAGAAGTAGAAGCAGCCATTCAATTTATAGTTGATGTAGATGCCAAGACCTTTGAATTTTATGCATTCGAGTTGAATGGAATACCCCAAAATCAAATAATGATTCAAGGACTATTAGAAAAGATGTATGAATAAAAACAAACTATAGGAAGTGTAACCATACCTGAAGGTTTGTCGCTGTTTGCACCAGTCCTTTGTGTGCAAACAGCGACAAACTCATTTTTTTATTAAAGAAGTCAATCGCATATTTCGCGGTATGTCTGGTCATCAGCGCGTTTAAAGAACTGCTCACCGCACAAAAGGCAAGAGCCTAACTCGCTGCCGGTCTTCATTGATGGTAACGAGGCAACCCGCTTCAAGTTGATCGGCAACCTGTTCTATCGTAGCAATCAGCAAATCCCCGATCGATTCCGGCTTGAGTTCTGGAATTCTTGTCTGAATGACGCTTGGCATTGACAGCTTTGACTGAGCCAGCAAAAAAGAAAAGTCCAGATCATGGGTGAACACTGTATAGCCATTATTTGCGGCATATTCCAAAATCTCCTGATCAGGGGCATCAGGCTTGCCAATCGTTGACCAATGGATAGCGTCTATATTTCTAACATGAAAGAAGTCTACCCATCGGGGTGGCAGGTTCATATCGATCAGAAGTTTCATGCGTGAAGAGCGATTTCCTGCTCGTCTACTCTGTACGCGGCAAATTGAAGTGCCTGCAGGACGTCTTCCTGCTCAAGATACGGATATGCCTTGAGGATTTCATGGATGGTGCTACCACTAGCCATTTGTCCAACGAGGGCTCCAACGGTAACGCGCGTACCCTTTATGCAGGGTTTTCCTGTCATAATTGCGGGATTGACGCTGATCCTGGTTAGTGTCATGAAGGGACCTCCTTACAGGATTCACTACTCAAATATACTACTTTTCGAACTCCCCGGTCGCTTTCACTTCTTTTTGATCACCTCGAACCCCACGTACGGCACGAGCGCGGCGGGTATCTTTACCGTGCCGTCTGCCTGCTGGAAATTCTCCAGGACGGCGATGATGCCGCGGGATATGGCGATGGCGGTGCCGTTAAGCATGTGCACGTACTTGTTCTTGCCGTCGTCGTCCTTGTACTTGATGTTGAGGCGGCGCGCCTGGTAGTCGGTGCAGTTGGAGGTGCTGGTCACTTCGCCCCACTCGCCGCCGTTGCGGCCTGGCATCCAGGCTTCAAGGTCCCACTTGCGGTAGGCGGGGGCGCCGAGGTCGCCGGTGCAGGTGTCCACGACGCGGAAGGGGATGCCGAGGGTGGTGAATATTTCTTCTTCAACGAGGCGGAGTTCCTCGTGTATCTTGCCTGAGTCTTCGGGCAGGCAGTAGGCGAACATCTCCAGCTTGGTGAACTGGTGGACGCGGTACAGGCCCTTGCTGAACTGGCCCGAAGCGCCCGCTTCGCGGCGGAAGCAGTGGGAGAGGCCGGCCATGCGCAGGGGCAGCTGGTCTTTGGTAAAGATGGTGTCGGAGTAGTAGCCGCCCAGGGTTATCTCGGCGGTGCCGACGAGGCAGGAGCCTTCGCCTTCGACCGTGTACACGTTGGATTCGGCGCCGCGCGGGTTGAAGCCGATTCCTTCGAGGATTTCCGTCTTGGCGACGTCCGGCGTGATGAAGGGTGTAAAGCCTTTTTTGGTCAGGATGTCCAGGGCGTAGCGCACGAGGCCGAGCTCCAGGAACACGCCCTCGTTCTTGAGGTAGTAGAACTTGGTGCCGGAGACCTTGGTGCCCGCGTCGAAGTCTATGATGTCCAGGTCCTGGCCAAGCTGGACATGATCCTTGGGCTCGAAGTCGAATTTCGTGGGGGTGCCGACGCGCTTGACCTCGGTATTGTCCTTGTCTTCCTTGCCGATGGGGGCATCGGCGTGGGCCATGTTGGGTATGCGGCGGAGCTCCACGTCCAGCTGCTTCTCGGCGGCCTCGGCGCGGGCTTCAAGAGCGGCTATGTCGTCCTTGAGGCGCTTGCCTTCGTCTATGAGGGCAGCGCGGGCGACGTCGTCGAGTTTGGCTTTCATGGATTGAGCCACTTCGTTGCGGCGCTGGCGCTTTGCCTCGAGGGCCTGGAGCGCTACGAGGCGCTCTTCAAACAGGCGGAGGGCGAGGTCGGGGTCGGCATGCATGTTGCGGGCGGCTATGTTGGCCTTGACCGCGTCCAGATTGTCCTTGATGAAGCGTATGTCTAACATGGTGGGGCGATCATAGAATAAAAAATGCTCCAAGGCAATCGGGCGGTTGCACGACGTCCCCGTTTTTGGTACCCTCTCTACCATGAAGCTCGTTATCAACCCCAGGGGCAACGGCGCCTGCCCCCTGTGCGCTCTGCACGGATCCTGCCACCTCCAGCGGAGGCTCTCCGACGATGTCGTTCCGCTCGGCGTGTCGGCGGACGACGAGATGGAGATCGTGGTGTATTCCTGCCCGTACTTCACGGAGAAGACCGCCCCGTGAACGAGCGCCTTGAAACCGTGGCGTTGCGCCTCAGACAGCTTGAAGACCTCGTCTCCGACCCCGGCCTGGCCCGGGACGTCAACCGCTACAAGGACACGATGCGCGAGCGCGCCCGGTTGTCCGAAATCATGGAAGCCTACACCGTATTCCAGCACCTTGAAGCCGAGATCGCGGGAACCAAGGGCATGATCCACGATGAAACCGATCCTGAACTCAAGGACATGGCCCGCGATGAACTCCACGGCCTCGAAGAAAGCCTCGTCGCGGCCGAGAAACACGTTACCGAGCTCCTCGTGCCGCGCGACCCGCTGGACGACAAGAACACCATCATGGAAATCCGCACCGGCACCGGCGGCGACGAGGCAGCGCTGTTCGTGGCCGACCTCTACCGCATGTACACCCGGTACGCTGACAATAAAAAATGGAAGATCGAGGTGCTGTCCAGCGCCGAGACGGGCCTGGGCGGCTTCAAGGAGATAATCCTCTCCATATCAGGCGACCAGGTTTTCGGCAAGCTCCGCTGGGAATCAGGCGTCCATCGCGTCCAGCGCGTGCCCGCCACCGAGGCCTCGGGCCGCATCCACACGAGCGCCGTCACCGTCGCGGTGCTGCCTGAAGCGGAGGAGACCGAGGTGGACATCCGCCCCGAGGACCTGCGCATCGACGTGATGCGCGCGGGCGGCCCCGGCGGCCAGTGCGTCAACACCACCGACTCCGCCGTGCGCCTGACCCACCTGCCTACCGGCCTCGTGGTACAGTGCCAGGACGAGAAGAGCCAGATCAAGAACAAGGCCAAGGCCATGCGCGTCCTCCGCGCGCGCATCTACGAAATGGAAGAAGAAAAGAAGAACGCCGAGCGCGCCGCCGAGCGCCGAGGCCAGATAGGCTCGGGCGACCGTTCCGAGCGCATTCGCACGTACAACTTTCCGCAGAACCGCGTCACCGACCATCGCATAGACGTGACGCTCTACAAGCTGGATCTCTTCATGCAAGGCGACATTGAAGAGATCGTCCAAGGCCTGGTACTGCGCGCCCGCGAGGACGCCATGAAGGCGGAGGAGCAGTGATCCTGAGGTTGGAGCCCACCCCGTGACCGTACGGGCTGCGCTCGCGGAAGGATCCGGCACCCTCGAAGGGAGCTGCCCGGGATCGCCTTTCCTGGACGCCGCCCTCCTCCTTGCACACGCCATGGACCTATCCAAAGACAGAATCCTCGCCTCCATGCCGGACGAGGTTTCTTCATCTGCGCTCGATGCCTACCGTGCCCTCATCGTGCGTCGCGCCTCGGGTGAGCCTGTGGCCTACCTCGTCGGGTATAAAGAATTCTATGGGCGACGATATGCCGTTGATTCCCGCGTCCTCATACCCAGGCCAGATACCGAACTCCTCGTGGAAACAGCCCTGTCGCTCATGCCCCGTACTGGCGGCGGAGCGCGCTGGCCGGCACGCTGCCACGATGCGTTCACCGGTTCGGGGTGCGTCGGCATCACGCTGGCGGCCGAACGCCCCGAGCTCCAGGTAAGCGTCTCGGACGCATCCGAGGGTGCGCTCGCGGTGTGCCGTGCCAATGCCCGTGCCCTGCTCGGCCGCGAGCTGGACGCGCGCATCGGCGACGTACTTTCCGCCGCCACGGCGCCGCTTGACCTGATCACCGCCAATCCTCCGTACGTGTCCGTGTCGTTCACTGACAGCATGATGGCGGAAGGCAGCCGCGAGCCGCGCCTGGCGCTGGACGGCGGCGAAGCGGGGTTGGACCTGTATCCTGGACTGGCTGCGCAGGCTTTTACATTGTTGGCTGAAGGTGGTGCGCTCACCGTCGAGATAGGTGAGGAGCAGGGCCCCGCCGTACGGTCGATATTCGAGGCCGCCGGCTTCCATGAGGTAGCCGTTCACGGAGATCTGGCAGGCCACGACCGCGTGGTTTCGGGGGTAAAACATGCAGCACGAAGATAAGCTGGACGAGTATCTGGAGCGGTTTACCGCAGAGGACGCCAGGCGCATCAGGGCCGCGCGCTCGTGGGCCACGGAGCTGCACGCCGGCTCGTTCCGCGCCTCGGGAGAACCCACGGTAACCCATCCGGAACGGGTAGCCGCCTTGCTGGCCGGCATGGGCATGGACGCCGACAGCGTCGTGGCAGGACTCCTCCATCAAGCCATCGAAGACGGGCTGGCGACAGGCAAGGCCGTAGGCGAGCGCTTTGGCGAACGGGTAGGCGCTCTCGTTGAGGAACTGGCGCGCATGGCGTCCCTCAAGGCCAAGAACAAGACCAACCAGGCAGCCGAGACCATCCGCAAGATGCTGTTCGCCATGACCCGCGATCTCCGCGTCATCATTATCAAGCTGTCGGACAAGCTGGACAACATGCGCACCCTCAAGTGGCTGCCCGAGGAAGACCGCCGCCGCATCGCCGCCGAGTGCGTGGACATTTTCGCGCCGCTGGCAGACCGCCTGGGCATCAGCTGGATGAAGGACGAACTGGAGGACCTCGCGCTCAAGGAGATAAACCGCGAGGCCTTTGACCAGATAAAGCTGCTCGTGTCAGCCAAGAAACCCGAGCGAGAGGCCCTCCTGGAACGCGCCCGCACCGAGATCGTGGCCGCTGCAAAAACCGAAGGGCTGGACGTCGAGGTAATGTCCCGGGCCAAGCACTTCTATTCCATCTACCAGAAGATGCGCAAGCGCGCCAAGAGCGCGGACGAGCTGTACGACCTTTCCGGCATCCGCGTGCTCTGCGGCACCGAGAGCGAGTGCTACGCCGTCCTGGGCATCGTGCACAGCCTCTGGAAGCCGCTGGACGGTCGCTTCAAGGACTACATCGCGATGCCCAAGTCCAACGGCTACCGCAGCCTCCACACCACCGTGATGGCCTGGGACGGCACGCTGCTCGAGATACAGATACGCACCCGGCAGATGCACGGCGTGGCCGAGTTCGGCGTTGCGTCGCACTGGCTGTACAAGAAGGGTACCAGCGCGGAGATAGTCCGCCCCGAGGACGTGTCCATCGTCAACAGGCTCAAGGACTGGAGCGCCATGCTCGAGTCAGGCACCGAGTTTCTGGAGGACATCAAGCGCGAGATCCTCAAGGACTCCATCATCGTGTTCACCCCCAAGGGCGACGCCATAGAGCTGCCGGCCGGATCGACGCCGCTGGACTTTGCCTATGCCATACACAGCGACGTCGGCAACCGCTGCCTCGCCGCCAAGGCTGACAGCGCCATCGTGTCCCTGGATTCGGAACTGAAGAATACCCAGGTGGTGGACATAGTCACCAGCGCCACCGCGCGGCCCAACGTAAACTGGCTCAAGATGGTCAAGACTGCCAAGGCCCGGACCAAGATACGCGCCTGGCTCGTCACTGCGGGCATCGTCCTCGCCATAGACAAGAACGTCGTGGCCCGGACCAGGGACGAAAAACATGACGACAAGAGCAAGCCCCACGGCACCGAACGCAAGCCGGAACTCGAAGTCCGCCACGGCGAGGCGTACCACACCGAACCCAGGCGGGTAGAGGCTCCCGGAGTTGCCCTCTCCCCCCTGGGCTACCGCCCCCCCGGA
>CAXZAJ010000193.1:0-7814 GCA_964293355.1 uncultured bacterium | reverse complement strand
ACTTGGTATTGAGCTTCTCCAGCGTACCGTCGGCCTTCATGGCGGCTATGGCGGCGTTGAAGGGAGCCACGAGGTCTGACCCCTTCTTGAATATGAAGCCGAATTCCTCGGTGCCCAGCGGGCCGCCTACGGTCTTGAGCTTGCCGGGGTTGGCGCCTATGAAGCCCTTGCTCGAGGATGCGTCCATCAGGACCATGTCCACGTCACCGGCCAGGAGGGCCTGGACGGTCGCGCCGAAGGTCTCGAACAGCTTGATGCGCTTGTTCTGCTCGTCGCCGTCGAGGACGTTGTAGACTGCGACGTAGAAGTTGGTGGTGCCGGCCTGGGCACCCACGAGGAGCTTGGCATCAGCGCCAAAGGCTTTCTCGTCCGCGAAGCGCGTCTCGTTGGCGCGGACCAGCATGAACTGCTGCGAAACCATGTACGGCGCGGAGAAGTCGACCTGGGCCTTGCGCTCGTCGTTGATGGTGATGCCGTCCATGCCCACGTCGAACTGGCCGTCGCGGACCGACTGGATCATAAGGTCCCAGCTGGAGAGCTTCCAGTCGACCTTGGCGTTCAGTCGCTTGGCTATCTCGTTGACTGCGTCATATTCCCAGCCCACCGACTTGCCGGTTTTCGGGTCGACGAAGTTGAGTGGGGTGTAGGCGTTCTCGGTTACGGCGACGATGGTGCGGCCCTTGAGGTCGGGCAGGCCGGCGGCGCTCATCACGGGCTTTGCGGCAGGTGCGGGAGCTGGTGCTTCTTTGGTACCGGTGGCAAAGGCCCCGGCTACGGCGATGGTCGCGATGAGCGCGAACGCGATTGTTGATTTCTTCATGTCTGCTTCCTCCTGTGTGACCTGCTTCATGCAAGCAGGTGCACCTGACATTTGTACACCGCATCGCGCGCCGGCACAAGTGCGAGCTCCGGTGACGAGACCGTCGGTTCCGGTTTATGCTCGGACCATGAATCAGCCCACAGACATTCTTGGCCTGAGCTTCTCCTCGTTCATGGCCGAGACCGGTCTGGGAGCCGGCAAGGCTTCCATCCTCCGGCTTGCCTACGCTGCCGCGCTGCGCGAGGGCCGTTGGGAGCCGGGCCGCTTCCTGTCCAGGGTCGACGCGGCGGGTCTGTCCCCGCGTTTCCAGGTTGGCCTCCTGGAGCTTGTCCGCGTGGTATCCGAGGATGGTGATTTCGGGCCTACGGGCAAGGCCGTGCTGGCGCTGGCTGATGGATTGACGGTGGAATGCGTGCTCATACCGCCGCCCGGCGGCAAGGCCAGCCTCTGCGTGTCCTGCCAGGTGGGCTGCCGCATGGGTTGTGCCTTCTGCGAGACCGGGCGCGCGGGGCTGACCCGCAGCCTCACCGCCGCGGAAATAATCGCGCAAGCCGTAACGGTTCGCGCGGCGCTTGGCTGGGAATTCAGGAATGTGGTGTTCATGGGCATGGGCGAGCCGCTGGACAACTTCAACGGCGTCGCGGGCGCGCTCGCGGTGCTGTTCGACCAGGCTGGCCTGGGGCTCGCGCAGGAGCGGGTAACGGTGTGCACGGTGGGTCTGCCGGAGGGCATCGCGCGGCTCAAGGCTCTGGGCTACCGCCGGCTCGGGCTGTCCATCAGCCTGAACGCGCCAGACGACCAGATCCGCTCGGCGCTGATGCCGGTCAACCGTGCGTACGGCACCGCGGTACTCGCGGAAGCCCTGGCTGCGTTCCCTTCCCGGCGCAATTTCGCACTCGGGGTCAACTACTGCCTGATACCTGGCACCAATGACGGCCCCGGCGCGGCTGCGGGCGTCGCGGCTTTCGTGGCCCAGGTCGGCCGCGCCCTCGTCAACGTGATTCCGTACAATCCCGGCACCGACCCCATCGGCCGCGCGCCGACGGAACCTGAAATCGACGCCTTCGTCGCGGAGTTGCGGGCCGCCGGCCTCGACGCGCGCGTACGTGCTCCGAGGGGCAGGGCGCTGATGGCGGCCTGCGGCCAGCTCGGAGGCTCGGTCGTGGACCGCTGAGCGTCTGGCTACTATTCCACCACTCGCTGAATATAAGCGCTGTAATCCTTGACGATGGGGTCGTAGGCCCGGTCGAAGAGCGGGCTTGAAATCATGAAGTCGGCAGTGGCACGGTTGCAGGCCATCGGAATGTTGTAGACGACGGCGATGCGCAGCAGTGCCTTCACGTCCACGTCGTGCGGTTGCGGCGACATCGGGTCCCAGAAGAAAATCACCAGGTCTATGCCACCTTCGGCGATCGAGGCGCCCAGCTGCTGGTCTCCGCCCAACGGGCCGGACTTGAGCAGCTTGATGCTCGCCTTTGGAGCGGTGGCACCTCCCTCGGTGGTGCGCTTGCGCTCGATTGTTTCACCCACCAGCTTGCCCGTCGTGCCGGTGCAGACCAGGTCGTGTTTGAGCAGCGAGCGCCAGTTGTATTCCACCCAGCCTACGAGGTCCATTTTCCTGTTGTCGTGCGCCACCAGCGCAATGCGTTTCTTGGCGAGCATGCTGTTCTCCTTCTATATATATCGCAGTTTCGAGGAGACGCTCATCCGAGCGCAAGCCCGTCAAGCGGTACATCCCGTTCATCCATCGGCACCAGTTCGACCAGTTGCGACTCGTAGCCGTAAGCCACGGCGCAAAAGCTCCCCGCCGCGCGCCCGAGCCGCCCGCGGGCAGCCGCCACGCCAGCCAGGAAGCGGTCGTAGTACCCCTTGCCGCGGCCGAGCCGCCCGCCGGCACGGTCAAACGCAAGCCCGGGTACCAGTGCCAGTGTCGGTACCTTCGCGATATCGTCATGCGTAAGTGCGTTGAACGATGCGGGTGGTGCCGGTATGTCCCACCGGTCGCGGGGCCAGGACCGCCACTCGGGCGGCAGCTCCACGAACGCGATGTCGCCGCTTTCGATGCGCGGCACCGCGACGCGCTTGCCCTCGGCCAGCGCCGCCTCGATGACGGGACCGGTGTCTATCTCAGTGGGCATGGAGAGGAACGCCAGCACCAGTTCCGCGGCTGGCCAACCCGGTGTTGCCCGGGCCGCGCTGGCAGCCCGCGCGCTGGCTTTTGCCCGCGCCTCCGGCTGCATCGCCGCAAGCAGGGCTTTTGCCGTGGTACGGAGCGCCGGTTTGCCGGCGGCAGGATCTGGCATGATGGTCAGTTCCCGGCAGCCGTTCCGTGGTCGGCGGCGGCATCGGCGTCATGCGCATCGATGTCCTTGGCGTCCCAGGGATAGCAGACCCACTTGTCGTCGATGTCGCGGCCGGACAGGTAGAGCGCCACCTCCGCGGGCATGGCTCCGCGCTTTTCCTTGAGCTTGTTGTGCAGCACCGCGACTGCCACCGAGGCTGGGTGGTGCGACATCAGCTCGCGCACGCAGTACTCGAGGGTAACGCGGGAGTCGTCCACCTCGTCCACCAGCAGGATGCGCTTGCCCTTGAGCTGGCGCTCCGCTTCCTCGATCCACTGCACCTTCCGCGGGTTGTCCGTGGGCTGGTTGTTCTGGTCGTAGTAGGCGATGCCGACAGCGAGGATGGGCCTGTTGATGAAGGTGCGCAGCATGCGGGCCGGAATGAAACCGCCCGAACCTATGGCCACGATGACGTCCGTCTCATATCCGGCCTGAACGACGCGATCAGCAAGATCGCGGACCGTCCGGTGGATGTCCTGGTAGGTGAACCTGTACTTGTCCATGGCCGATCATACGCGAGCGGCTGTGTATGCGCAAGACTGCATGCCCGGGGCACCTGAAATGCTGTTTCAGAATCGGTAATAAAAGCGCTTCTGTGCATAGAAAGATTCTTGACAACTCTCACTGTAGCGCGGAGACTGTAGCGGCACGGATACTGTCCGTAGCAATCTCGTTGTTTTTAAATGGAGGCCGTAGCGTGAGGTCAAAGAATCTTCTCATTGTATCGGTAATGCTCGTTGTTCTGGCGATGTCCGCGTTTGCCACCGGCACCAAGGAATCATCGGCTGACATGATCAAGGTCGGCTGGTTTGGCGCCCTCACCGGTGATCAGGCTGTCTGGGGCAACAATGAATACAACACGGTCAAGATGCTCTTCGAAGAGATCAATGCCGCTGGCGGCGTCAAGGTCGGTGACAAGACCTACGGTCTGCAGGTCATCGGTTATGACAACAAGGGTGACGCGCAGGAAGCGGTCAACGTCGTACGCCGCCTGACCAGCCAGGACAAGGTCGTAGCCATCCTCGGCCCGAACGCGTCCGGCAACGCCATCCCGATTGCTCCCATCCTTGAAGCGGCCAAAGTGCCGGACATCGCCACCGTAGCCACCAACCCCAAGGTCACGGTGCTCGACGGCAAGGTCAAGCCCTACAACTTCCGCGTCTGCTTCATCGACCCCTATCAGGGCGCCGTAGCGGCCGGTTTCGCGTATGACGTGCTCAAGGCCAGGAAAGCCGCCATCCTCTACGATGTGTCCGACGACTACTCGCAGGGTCTCCGCCAGTTCTTCATTGAAAACTTCAAGAAGTACGGCGGAACGATCGTAGCCGACGAATCCTTCAAGGGCGGCGATGTGGATTTCAGGCCCCAGCTCTCCAAGATCAAGGCCCAGAATCCCGACATCATCTTCATGCCCTACTTCTTCAAGGAAGTTGCACTGTCAGCCAACCAGGCCCGCGAGCTCGGCATGACCCAGGTACTCATGGGCGGCGACGGCTGGCCGTCTGACCAGCTCATCAGCATGGGCGCCAAGGCTGTAGAAGGATCCTACTTCGTCAACCACCTCGACTACGATGATCCGGATGTCCAGGACTACAAGGCCCGCTACTTCAAGAAGTACGGCGTCCAGACTGAACTCAACGGCTACCTCGTCCACGACGCGGTGCTGATGCTCGTCGATGCCCTCAAGCGCGCCGGCGTTCCCACCGGCGAAGCCATCGCCAAGGCCCTTACGACCACCAACGTCAAGGGTATCACCGGTACCATCAAGATCAGCGCCGAGACCCACAACCCCGAGGGTAAAGACGCCGCCATCATCAAGATCGTAGACGGCAAGTACATCTTCCAGCAGAAGTACGCAGCCAAATGATTTTTGCCCCATGAGGGGCGCATTTTCTTGATATAGATTACGGGGAGCGCCCGCCATGGGCGCTCCCGTTTCTTGACGGGGTCTTCCCGTGACCCGGGGCTGGCCCCCGTAACAAGGGGCGGCGTTCGTCGCCCCCATCCCTTTGGCGGCATCGTCGCCTGGTACGCGGAGTGGATATGGCTCAATTCCTCCAGCAGATGGTCAACGGCCTGTCTATCGGAAGCGTATACGCGCTGATGGCTGGTGGCTACTCCCTTGTCTATTCTGTCATGGTCTTCTCCCATTTCGCCCATGGCGGCGTCATCATGTTCGGCGCGTACTTTGGTTTCTATGCCATCACGCTCCTCAAACTGCCGTTTCCCGCGGCCTTCGTGCTCGCGTTCGTCGGCACGGCACTCCTGGCCGTCCTCATAGAGCGCATAGCGTACAAGCCGCTCCGGGAGCGCAAGGCACCCTTCCTGTACTTCATCATCTCGGCGATGGGCGCTTCAATCTTCCTTGAAAACATCATCATAGCGACGATAGGCCCGACCTTCCGCACCTATCCGGACGTGTTCGGCCGATCCTCGATATCCATCGGTCTGGTATCGATAGGGCGGCTCGATTTGATCATGTTCGCCGTATCGGCAGTCTGCCTCACCGGTCTGGTGCTTTTCGTGGAGAAGACGAAGATCGGACGCGCCATCCAGGCTTCCGCGTACAACATGAAGGCGGCGGCACTGATGGGCGTCAACACGGATCGCGTCGTCATGATCGTGTTCGCCCTCGGCGGCATGCTCGCCGGCATCGCCGGTGTGTTTTTCGGCATGAAGTACACCGTCTATCCGCAGATAGGCAACATAACAACGAAATCTTTCGTCGCCGCGGTATTCGGCGGGCTCGGTTCGCTGCCGGGCGCCGTGCTCGGCTCGGTGCTACTCGGCGTCATCGAGACGCTCGTGGCGGGGTACCTGTCCAGCCAGTTCCGCGACCTCATAGCGTTCGTCATCCTGATCGGCGTCCTCATTTTCCGGCCAACCGGAATCATGGGCAAGACGACCGAGGACAAGGCGTAGGGGGGCGGCATGAGTTCATATCTCGAAGGAATCATCATGCTGTCAGGCATCAACCTGATAGCTGTTCTCGGCCTCAGCCTCCTCACCGGATTCGCGGGGCTGTTTTCGTTTGGACACGCGGGCTTCATGGCCATAGGTGCGTATTCCGCGGCCTTCTGCACTACGACGCTGCACCTGCCCTTCCTCGTGGGCATCGCGGTGGGCGCCGCCGTGGCAGCAGGTTCAAGCTGGCTCATCGGGCGGGCCACGCTCAAGCTCAAGGGCGACTACTTCTGCATAGCCACCCTCGGTTTCGGAGAAGCGATCAGGCTCATCCTGGACAATTTTCAGGCACTCGGCGGAGCCCGGGGCTGGCCCGGCATTCCTCCCGCCACGACCATCTGGAACATCCTCATACTCGATGTCATAGGCATCATCCTGCTGGCCAACATCGTGCGTTCACGCCACGGACGCAACATGATAGCCGTCCGCGAGGAAGAACTGGCCGCGCAGGTCGCGGGCATCAACACCTTCAAGTACAAGATGATGGCCCTGATCATAAGCGCGGCCTACGCCGGCGTCGCCGGCGGACTCCTGGCCCACTACATGACCTTCATCCAGCCTAAGATGTTCAGCATGACCAAATCCACCGAGTTGACCATCATCGTCATCTTCGGCGGCCTCGGCAGCATATCGGGTTCCGTGCTCGGCGCCTTCGTGCTCACCTTCCTGCCCGAACTCCTGCGCGCCGTGGACAAATGGCGCCTCGTCGTGTACGGCCTGGCCGTCATCGGCATCATGATAGGCAGGCCGCGCGGCCTCATGGGCGGCTTCGAGTTCACGCCCTCGTCGATGCGCAAGTACGTGGCCGACCTCAAGTCGGCGCGTTCGGCAAAGGCTGCCCAGAAGGCAGAAGACGCTACCCTCGGAAAGGACGGACTATGAGCGACATCGACATACTCGAGGTTCGTGGTCTGACCAAGCGGTTCGGCGGTCTGGCCGCTGTATCGGAGGTTGATTTCTCCGTGCGCAAGGGCGGCATCACGGGCCTCATCGGCCCCAACGGAGCCGGCAAGACCACCATCTTCAACCTGATCACCGGCGTCTACAAGGTTACCGCCGGTACCGTCACGTTTGAAGGCAAGAACATCACCGACACGGAACCGTACATGGTCGCCGACATCGGCATCACGCGAACCTTCCAGAACATCAGGCTCTTCAAGAACCTGACCGTATTCGACAACGTGCTGACGGCTTGCCACGCCAGCGCCGGCTACAACCTGGCGGACTCGTTCTTCAGGCTGCCCCGCTTCCGGCGCGAAGAAAAGGCGCTGCGCGAGAAGACCCTGGAACTCCTGACGATACTCGGGCTCGAGGACCGCAAGGACGCCATAGCCAACGGCCTGCCGTACGGGCTCCAGCGCCGGCTTGAAATTACCCGCGCGCTCGCCCTGGATCCCCGGCTCCTCCTCCTGGACGAGCCCGCAGCGGGCATGAACCCCGACGAGACCGAGCAGCTGATGCACCTCATCGGCGAGATACGCAACCGCTTCAAGCTGTCGGTGCTCGTCATAGAGCACCACATGGACCTCGTCATGCGCCTGTGCGAGCACATCGTCGTGCTCAACTTCGGACAAAAGCTGGCTGATGGAACGCCAGAGGCAATCCGGGGAGACAAACGCGTCGTAGAGGCATATCTGGGCGGAGGCGACGAATGAGCATGCTGAAAGTAGAGAACCTCCACGTATCGT
>CAXZAJ010000192.1:0-7826 GCA_964293355.1 uncultured bacterium | reverse complement strand
GCAAAGGCCATTCTGCAGGCGCCTGATTTTGACTTCTTCGAGCTACTTGACAGCGTAACCATTGCCCGCTCGCGCAAGCATATACAGACGTTTTACGACACCAAGGATATTGGCCAGTTTCCTGAACGACTAAAGCCAATTTCCTGCCGCAGCCCCCTGACCGACCGGATTGATGTGCCTGACTTCAACAGCATTTTTAACCAGCTGTCACTCCTGAAACTGGCTGTCTACGCCCCGGTAAGCTACATTTTGCCAAGTCGTCTGGCAAAATATGAAGAGCTGTACGACACCGCCGTAGAAGGCAAAAAAGGCAAGCTCCGCCAGATGGACAGGGAAAAAAGCCTGCAGGCCTTGATGATTGTGAACCTCCTGAAGCGTCTGGAAAGTTCGGTGCATTCATTCTGGCTGACGCTGACCAGCCTGGGGAACAACCTGCAGCGCACCCTGACCATCATCCGCGGTTATCACGGTTCTGACACCGCCAGCGTTTCCGACTGGACGGAACTGGCGGGCCAACTCGATGCCGATGATGACGACATTCCTTTTTCCGGTGTGGACGAAATAGGGGGCAAGGTAAAAATCAAGCTTGCCGATATGGATCTGCCTTCTTGGGAATATGATCTTGCCGCTGATTTAGCTGTCATCGATGAACTCCTGGCCTCCATGGATAAAGTAAGCCCTGAACATGACAGCAAGTTGCGGCACCTTAAAGACCTGATTAGCCAGAAGCAGTCCGCTCCGTTCAATGCGGGCAACCGCAAGGTGCTTGTTTTTACGGCCTTTGCCGATACGGCCAATTACCTGTATGACCAGTTGGCCGGACACTTCCTCAGTACCTCGGGCATCCATACCGCCAAGGTAACGGGCAAGGATACGCCAAAGTCAACGCTGGGCAGGGGCTATGATTTCCAGTCCATTCTGACGCTGTTCTCACCGCGTTCAAAAGAAAAAGACCTGATCCTGCCGGAGGAAAGCGGCGTCATAGACCTGCTCATAGGCACGGATTGCATATCGGAAGGGCAGAACCTGCAGGACTGCGACTATGTGGTCAATTACGACATCCACTGGAATCCGGTGCGCATAATCCAGCGCTTTGGCCGTATAGACCGCATAGGCTCCCTCAACCAGAGCATCCAGCTTGTCAACTACTGGCCTGATATCAGTCTGGACGAATACATAAAGCTCAAGGAACGCGTTGAAAACAGGATGGTCATAGCCGATGTTTCGGCAACGGGTGACGATAATGTGCTCTCGGCCCAGAGTAACGATGTAGCCTACCGCACGGAGCAGTTGCGGCGGCTGCAGGATGAGGTCGTGGAGCTTGAAGACCTAAAAACCGGCGTGGCCATAACGGATCTTGGCCTTAACGACTTCCGCATGGACCTGCTTGCGTACCTCAAGGCGCATGGAGACCTGGAGTCCGCACCCAGAGGCCTGCATGCGGTGGTGCCAGCTCAATTGGAATTGGGGCTAAAGCCGGGAGCCATCTTCGTACTGCGCAACCTGAACGACGCTGTCGCGAATACCCCGCAACAGCAGCTACATCCATACTACCTCATGTATATCAGCCGTGATGGCCAGATCATCGTAGACCACACCGAGGTCAAGAGATTGCTCGACCTGGTGCGCACCGCGTGCAAGGGGCGGGACGAACCACTCCTGGACAGCTGCCAGGCCTTCAATACCGAGACCGACGAAGGCCGAAACATGAAGGGCTACTCTGAACTGTTGGGCGCGGCAATCCGTTCCATGATCGACACAAAGGAAGAAAAGGACCTGGACAGCCTCTTTTCAGGCGGCAAGACTACGGCGCTGGTACATACCATTTCCGGGCTGGATGATTTTGAACTGGTCGCCTTTCTTGTGGTGCAGGAGACGAAAGGTGCATAATGAATGACATGGTACATTACCGTGACCTCTTAAGAGACATAAAATCTCGGATTCAAAAAGCCCAGCATTCCGCAATTCTGGCTGTTAATTCCGAGCTGATTTGCCTGTACTGGGATATTGGCCGCGTCATCAGCCAACAGCAGCTGACCCAAGGCTGGGGTGCCGCCGTTATTCCCCGATTGGCCAAAGACATTCAAAATGAATTACCGGAACAGAAAGGGTTTTCTGAACGGAACCTGAAGTTTATGGTTCAGTTGTACAATGAATATGAGGGATCAATTGGGAAACAGGCTGTTTCCCAATTAGATGAAACCAAATTATTGGTTAAACAAATACCTTGGGGCCATAACATAGTACTCATGCAGCGATTGAAAAATAATGACGATAGACGATGGTACATGGAACAAACGATAGCCAATGGCTGGAGCCGTGACACTTTGGGTTCCATGCTCAAGTCAAATGCACATGAGCGCCAGGGAACTTTGGCTCATAATTTTGATACGAGCCTTCAGTTACCACAATCCGAACTAGTACGGCAGGCACTCAAGGATCCTTATATTTTTGATTTTCTGACATTGACAGAGCCGTTTCAGGAACGTGAACTGGAAAGCGAACTGATCAAACACCTGGAAAAATTCCTCATAGAACTGGGTGCTGGTTTTGCCTTTCTTGGCCGCCAATACAAGCTTACCGTAACTGATCAGGATTTTTATCTGGACTTGCTGTTTTATCATATTAAGCTACGGTGTTTCATTGTGGTGGAGCTGAAGAAAGGTGCGTTTAAGCCAGAGTACGTTGGTAAAATGAACTTTTATTGTTCCGCTGTTGATGATAGCCTGCGTCAGGCACAGGATCAGGCCACGATAGGCCTCATCCTCTGTGAAACGAAAAACAAGGTGTTTGCCGAATACGCATTACGGGATTTTGCCAAGCCTATTGGCATTTCTGCCTATGAATTGACCCGGGCTTTACCTGAAGGCTTGAAATCCAGCTTGCCTAGCATAGAGGAGCTGGAAACCGAGCTAAGCAAGGCGGATTGATGACCACCCTGTACGCCTACCCAGACGCGGCAAAGTTTGGCCGGATACTGCCTAAATCAAAGATTTATGAGCATGCCAGCCCGGGTTCTGCCCTTAAAGCGCTGTTTGTACGCCAGGTAGATCAGATTGTGTGGCAGTACAAGCTGGCACCGGAGACTATCAATGTAAAGGCTACCAGGAACGTACCCGAGGTTCAGGTGTTCCGGATTGTGCTGAAGACGGGTGAGCTTAAAAACGAGGTGTTGCGTTGCATAGACAATGCCATTCCGTTTCCTATTCTGTTTGAGCTAGTCTACGAGGGCAGGCTGCGCTGCATTGCCTCCTATAAGCGGCCTGGCGATTCTGAGGCGGGCACCTGGGTGCAGAGCGAGTACGTTAGCTCCGCGTGGCTGCCACTGGATACAAAACGGTCAATTTTTCCTGTGGTTTTTGACCTGGAACGGTTGTATACTGAGTTGCTTTTACCCCTGATGCCGTATCCCGCTCGTGCTGACGAGAGCCTGCAGGACCATGTAGGACGGATGGAGCGGATACAGGGTCTGCAGAAGGAACTGGAGCAGTACGAGGGCAGGCTAGCCAAGGAAAAGCAGTTCAACCGCAAGGTTGAGATTAACGGTGAGATTAGGGAATTAAGGCAAAGGATTTTGGGGTTGTCGGTATGACTGAGCGTCAAACAGGGCCCTTTGGGAGCGGATGCTGAATCAGTACTTAGTAATCTATACATAGCATAATGCAAAATGAGGTAGAAGCATGCCAGGTCTTGATCAGCACGATTTCTCCATAGGGTTAATATTTCAGAACTCTGAAGGCAAGTCATTTGTGCTTTTCAGGTGCAATGGACCACATGGAGAATGCACCGATGATTTCCTGGAAGGAGAGACCCATTTTGGCTTTCATGAGCATCATCTACTTCCGGAAAGCTGCAGTGGAATGGTTGCCAAATTGACAAAAGCTTATGGAACGTATCAAGATGCGATACGTCATTTTGTAGAACGATGTAACATTGTCGATGCCGTGGTATATTTTTCTTTCCTGAAAGATCAGGAAGGATTACAATTCGAGTTGGGAATCTAAATGGACGAATTACTGATGAATCTGAAGCAAAGCTTCAATAATCGAATCTCGTTTCGAGAAAAAGCGGTTGATATCTACCAAGTTATTGCCCCCTATTTCCATGAAGATGGTGATATGTACGACTTGTTTTTAGATATCGATCGAGCTAATAAAAGCGTAAAGGTATGTGACCATGGATTAACATTGATGAGGCTTTCATATACCTATGAATTGGATACACCTAAAAAAGAAGAATTGTTCTTTCAGATTCTAAATGACAATAAAATTGAAAATGATAATGGCAACCTATTTATTGAAGTGCCAATCAGCCATACATACAATGCAATTCTGAAATTTACTCAAATCATCTCGAAGATAACAAATATGCAGCTGTATCGGAGAGAAGTAGTAAAAAGCCTGTTTTATGAAGATCTTAAAGAGTTCATTTATGCCGAGCTTCCTGCATATTTTCCAACGAGCAGCTATTTACCCTTGGCAGAAAGAGAAGACCTTGAAGTAGATTTTTGTTTTCAAGTTGCCCCGAAAAAACTATTTCTATTTGGGGTAAAAGATAATTCCAAGGCAAGGCTCGTAACAATATCGTGTTTGGAGTACATGAGACGAAACATCTCCTTTAGAAGCATCATTGTACATGAAGATTTTGACGCCTTATCCACCAAAGATCGTAGGTTGATAACCAATGTGGTTGACAAGCAATTTACCGATTTTTTTGATTTTAAGAACAACGCAGCTGGATATTTTGAAAGAGAAATTGCTTAACAATCGCCCTGTACCACATACCGTACGTGCTGAAGAGAGTTTGCGGGATCATGTAGGGCAAATGGAGCAGTAACAGGTTTTGCAGAAGAGATGGACTTATGTGGGGAGAAGGCTAGGTAAGGAAAAGCAGTTAAACCGGAAGGTTTTTGATTGTCTGTATAAATTGATGTTATGTTGACGCCTTCGGCGCAAGAGGGGAATTAATATGGAACAAAAATCAGATGTTGAATATCGTGCTGAAAAACTTTACAAAAACTCAAGAGAGAAATTTGGTTATGTTCTTAGAGAAGTAATTACCAATGCAATACACGCTTCAATAATTAGATTGTCAAAAGAGCAAGCAGGTTATACACCAAAGGTCAATATTAAGGTTTCTGCAAATGAAAAGGATGCAGAAATAGTGATTGAAGATAATGGAGAAGGCTTTACCGCCACTAATAGAAAATATTTCACTCATCTTGACTTAAAAAATACAGAAAAGGTAAATTTAAAGATGTTTCCTCAAGGTCAAGGGCGCCTCTCAATTGTGTATTTTACTGACTCGGCAACTTATAACTCTGTTTACAGAGATTCTTCTGGCATTGTTAAAGAAAATACCTTCCCCTATCCGAAGTTAGGAGATTCATTATTTGATATTGAAAATGGAGATGGTAATATTTCAGAAGAAACAGAAACAGGTACTACGCTAAGGCTATTAATTGTTAAACAGCAGACGCTTGGACGGGCGAGTACTTTCTTCACGCGATATGACACGAAAGATAAAATATTGAATTGGTTCATAGATAATTTCTTTCCGTTTTTCATGGAATTTCCAGCCCTAGATATTAAAGTAAACTACCTAGGTGAAACATTTACAATTAATAAAACTAATCTCGAGAAATCAATAGATAGCTTACCATTCAATGTTGAGTTAAACGGTGATGGGTCAAAGACAGAATTTCGAGTATGGATTATTCAAACTGATAATAATTCAAAGAAAAAAGGAAATGTATATTGTTATGCAAGACACTTGCAAGCTGAAATAGTAAATGGAAAGTTAGAATATGAAATTGATTTACCAGCAGCAAATTATTGGCTTCTCACTTCTTCCTATTTTGATTTATATGTTGATTCCAAAGGAGATAGAATTGAGGTTGAAGGTGAAGAAATAGAAAAAATCCAGGTTAAATTAAATTTTACTCTTGATGGGCATTATAAAGAACAGATTGCAACCAATAAAAAAGAAACGAAGGCTAATATTGAAAGAGCGATAAAGCAATTCCAATCTTTGAAGGAGTTTATCGATGATGATGGAAATACATATTCAAAGAAAGTCGCAAGAGAACCTGAAATAATCAGTGCTGCTATTGAGAAAAAAGGGAAAATTGAAAAAACATATTGGGTAAATCGTGATGTTGAAAATGATGATGTTAATAAACTTATAAATTCAAGTTTGCAAATCTATGTTGCCCATCGAAGTCGAGTCCTTGATAAATTTCATGAAATGATACTTCGATTTGATAATAACGGTGAGTACAAAACAGAGCCCGAAGATGATATTCATGATTTATTCCTAAAAAGAGGAGCAAAGCTAACTACATCTGAAAACATCAATCATTTACATAATTTATGGATTCTCGATGATAAATATACGGTTTTCTCAGAAACAACAAGAGCATTAAGTTCAAGGCGAGGTCAAAAATTATCAGACATATATTTATGGATTGATGACCCTGAAAAGGCAAATGAATTGTTAATTCTTGAATTAAAATCTACAACATCAGCACACAATGCCGGAGATCCTTATGAAAGCATGGTTGCCCAGGTAAAACGTTATGCTGCTCAATTCTATAAAGATCCAACAAAAATATTGTCGTGGGATGTAAAACCTCAGAATATCCTTTATTCTGGTATTATTTTAGCAAGGAAAAGTGATATAAATAAAGAACTAAACTCTAATAATACTAGTGGTAGCGTAAATAAAATACCGTACCTTGATTCATCATACTTTTTTGATGAAAAATTCTCAACAACGGAAAATGAGGCATTGCTCCCTAACTATAAAGATATTCGAATTGAAATGTATTCATTTGAAGATATTTATGAGTTATCTCGAATGAGAAATAAAGTATTTTTCAAATTACTAAATGGTGAATATTCAATACCAGAAGAAACATAAAAATCGCTTCAACTTGACTCGGCTATTGTCACGGTTTGTGCTGTCGCTTCGCTCGGCACAAACCGCGCCAATCACGCCTCGCAAGTTAAGCGTATGTTGGATGGACCCTTCGGGCAAAAGGAAGAAATCATGAATACAAATGATCCAAAAGTACTAGAATTGATAAAATCTATCGAAGCAAAAAAGAGAATTAAAATATCAAATTATAAAAATGAAAAAGGTTTACCATTTATTGACCCATATCATTATGAAGATCTCATTAATGAAAAAAGTTTCCATGTTGTTACTGGTCGTAGAGGTAGTGGTAAAACTACTTTGATGATTAAGAGTATAACTAATGAATTGGAAAAAAATAACCCAATAATTGTTATTGATTCACAAATCTATAGAGAATATACTTGTGATGCTTTTTTGAGTGTAATTATTGAAGCAATCACATCAAAGCAAAAAGAAATAGTTAATGATATTGTTTATAAACTTAAATATATACGGACATTGCCACATAGAATGTTATATAGCATATCGCCGTCAATATTTAATAAATTGGAAGATAAATCTAGCTATAATATCTCTTATAAAAACTTTAAATATTTATGTTCTGTAGTCAACCAGTTACTTAAGAGATATGAAACAATGCCTTCAGAAATTTCTATTAAAAAAAACTATATTGATAGTATCTATAGTCGAGATGAACATTCATTTCGGGGAAGAGCAAGAATTAATAGCATTCTTAGTATTGTGAAATCTTCAGACGTTGTTAATGCCAAATCGAATTTAATATTTGCTCTAGCATTAGCAATAAACAGAAATCATAGAAAAGAAAAAACAGTAACAGAACAAGGAAAGGAAGCAATAGTACTAAAAAAAGAAGAATTTATATTTAAAACGCTATTTCCTCTCGTAGG
>CAXZAJ010000191.1:0-7837 GCA_964293355.1 uncultured bacterium | reverse complement strand
GAATTATGTCAAAGAACTGCATAAACCGTACGACAACTATCTTGACAGATTCCGATTCCCGATGGTTGCGTTATCAACGAAAAAGTACCAACTTCGGTCCCATCCGTCATGGCTACTGTCGTGCCGGAAGCGTCAAAAACGAGGGCAGTCTTGCCCTTATTGAATATTTCGAAGGAGTAATCAACGCTTGCGTCGATCCCCAGGTTGCCGAGATCTACCGTGTTGCCCGAGGCCAAAACGATTCCAACGCCATCCTTGATCTCCATCACCGGCGTCGTCTCCAGCGCCTGCATTGACTTTGCCGCTTCTACCAACGCGTTTTCGCAACTAGAAAGAGGCAGAAATACAAAGGCAACAAGAACTCCAACAAAGGTTAAAAAATTTTGGCGAATTACCTTGATGCGATCTTTCTGGTTCATCGAAATCTCCCTGAATCTACAGTGTCACGATAACTGACTATTTAAGAAGAAACACAGTACAATCCAGCTATAGACCTCAAAAATAATAACAGGAATAATAAATAGGTTCTGATTCCTGCAGGCCGGTTACCTCTTGGCAAAAATGGCCGGTAGTTGGAAATCAAATACCTACGGCAGACTTACTACCGTTATATCTCTCACCAATACATATCCACCATAGCCATTATCATAATCACCAAGTTCCCTGGTTTCGGTAGTGGCCAACCCTGTCAATGAACCCGTCGTTTGGTTGATATAATAACTTTCAATCTTGCTTCCGTTCACAACATACAGACAATGCCCGTTTGTATCGACAGCCATATATCCGGGCGCGTAGCTTATCGACAATGAATCATTGCCGCCTACAGGAACGATGCTTAAAGCGCCATTGCTGATTCTAAATACTGTAATGGAATTATCATTCATATAATTTCCGACAAACAAGAAGCGTCCTAAAGGATCTATGGCCAATTCGCTATTCCGTATATTATTCACACTAACCCTATTAATCGAATTTGATATCGGCGGCGTCTCTAAAACTCCTGAAGAACTAATGACCGGATAAGAGTAAAAATCTACACTCGAGGGGTGATCGGATTGATTTGTTACATAGAGAAAGTCACCTGCCAAACTAAAAGCTATTGGTCCCGGGAAACAAAGAGTTTCGGTCGGTGTACCAACAGGCAGCAATTTACCGGTGCCAGTATTGATACTCTGACTATAAATATGACCTTTATAAGGGGTAGAGTTAAAATCATAAGTTGAAAAATATATAAAAGGTCGACTAGGAGAGATCGTCACTCCATTAATTTGCTCATTTGCAAGGGTCACTGGAAATCCAGATGTCAAAGCAGTCAAACTACCATCTAAAGAGTTGACACTATAACCAATAATATTTTTAGGACCAGAATTAACTACATAAACAAATCCCGAACCCGAATCGATTACGATATAGCTGGGAAAAGAACTGGCTCCAGTAGAAACGGGACTTCCGGCATCTGAGAGTGCACCTGTACCCGAATTGATTTCATATGAGTAGACTTGGGCATAACCTCTATCTACCAAATAGGCGTACTTGCGTGCTTTATCTACAGCGATACTACTAATTTGTCCTGGATAAAAATATTGCCCGCTTATAAGAGCGCCTAAAGCTCCGGTTTCATTATCTATAGGGTAGATATTCACCCTATTATAGGAATTTACATAGACAACGCTTTGCATGGGCATCGCGGTTATAATTGAGGAAGGGAACGACTCGCCTGCAGAGCTTATCGCAGTCAAAATATAGTAGTAATTAATATTATTAGACAATTTCGAATGGACGTACGGGCTTGAAGCATTTTCAATCTTAGTTGCGGTTGCGATCGTTGGATCGGAGGTTGTTGACCAGTAGAGGTTATAACCAGTAGCGCTTGAAATTACCGGCCAGGTGAGCGTAGTCTGGTGATTGGCGATCGTAGCTGACAGCCCTGTCGGTGCAATGGAACCGGCACCGGTCACTTTTAAGGTGTATTTAGGGATATTCACGTCGTTGGTTGGAATGACTATCGTCGCCGATTTCGCACCTATAGTAAGCGTCGGAGAAAAACTTACTTTTAGCGTAGCATTCTGTCCCACAGGAATGGTAGCAGATGGTTGTATCGAGACTATGAAGGTGCTCGGCTCGGTTCCCGCGTCCATCGTAACCGTTATACCAGTAGGATCGATAGCTAGATCGCTCTTTCCTGAATTGCCGATAGTAAGTAAGATATCGCGCGTACTCCCCAGGGAAAGCATATCGAAACCAATATTGGCACCTGAGGCAAGTAAGGTATTGTCCGTACTGCTCATAGATATTAGTGGTGATGCCGCTTCCGCCTGAATGGCCTTTGCCGCCTCGACCAAGGTGTTCTCGCAACTGGAAATGGTGAAAGCGAGGAGGAAGGCTACAACAGCCGCGGCGCTGGCACGGAGCGATATGGAATGGATTTTCCTGGTCATGTCCATTCTCCCCGTACAGGTTGCTTTTCCCTTCTCATATTTCAGAACCACAAAACCTCCACGGTTACAACTTCAGCCGCCCTGGTCCCGCTCGATCCAACCTGCGCCAGCGAGGCGTACTGGTCGGCGATCTTGGGGTCGAGCTTGCGGACTTGGGCGAGGGTGGCGGTTACTTCGTCGAGCTTGCCCATGGCGGAGGCGACGCGGGCTATGTTGACGAGGAGGCGGGGATTGTCGGGGCTCTGCTTGGAGGCCTGCTGGTAGTAGGCGTAGGCGCCCTTGAGGTCGGCCTTGATGAAGGCGAGGTTGCCCAGGTTGATGACGGCGGACAGGAGGCCGTCCTTGGCGGCGGCCTTGAAGTCTTTCTCGGCTTCGGCGTACATGCCGTACTTGCCGTAGAGGGTACCGCGGGCATTCAGTGACTTGGCGTCCTTGACGGCGCCGACGGTGGCCAGGCGCAAGGAGAGTTCGGCGCGGACAACCTTGTCCAGTTCGGCAACGAAGGCTTTCTTGACGGCGCCTGCGGGGGGCGGTACGACGGTGGAGCGGTCTGCGGGAAGCCCGACGGGCGGGTAGGTCTTCCATGCGGAGTGGATGGGGTAGATGGCGGCGAGGCCCTTGGCCGAAGCTTCGCGCCACTGGCTGGCGCCCTTGCGCCACACGTCGGTAAAGCCTGAGTCGCGCATGGTGGTCTCTATGGGCAGCCAGAGCCGGCCTTCAAAGGCGATCAGTTCGCGGATGTCGAAGGCGCGTGCACGCGGATCGTCGGCTCGCATCCCGAGGTCTATGGCCATGAAGATGTGGCCGGGTACGGTGATGAAGGCGGTTTCTATGCCGGCGGCTTCGAAGCAGGAGGCGTAGAGCACGGAGAGGTCGGCGCAGTCGCCGGCGCGGTAGCCCAGGGTCTGGCGGGGGAACTTGAGGCTGTCTACCGCAGCGGTATCGAGTACGGCCTGGGCAAAGGGGCGGTTGGGGCTGAGCACGTAGCTGATGCCGTAGGCGCGCAGGCCCTCGTGGAAGGTGATGGCGGTCTGGAGGTTCTCGTTTACTTCAGCGTTGCGCGAATCCTTGGTGGCGGCGGCTATGTTGCCGGACAGGTCGAGCACCCATGGGTCCTTGCTGGAGACGAAGGCGGCGGCCTTGTTGTCGTCGTCCCAGGTGAGGGCGTTGCGGTCATATACCAGGACGGTGGCGGTCTTTGACTGGGTGGAGTTGGCGCCGTATTCGATGGTGATCTCGGCAGTCACCTTGGTCGCCTCGGTGATGGACAGGATGGTGTCGTTGAAGAGGCCGTACAGGGGTACGCTGACGGTCTGGCCGGGGGCGAGCTTCTCGAAGACGGCGCATTCCTTGGGGGCGTCCATGTACTGCTTGATGATGAAGCTGACATGCACATTGGTGGCCGTCTTATTGCCTGAATTGGCTATCTGGATGGAGCCGACGGGGTTCTCGTCGTAGTAGGAACGGAATATGGGGAATACGTTCTTGACGTCGACTGTCTTGAAGTCGAACAGGCGGGATCCGGCCGATCCGGAACTCGGCAACAGGTAGGTCATGCCCAGGGTAGCGCCGAAGCCGCCGTACAGGCCGAACATGTAGGTAAAGCTGGCGTCCAGGCGGGCGGAGAGGGCGTCGGTGAGGCGGAGGTCCAGCCCGGTACCGGCGCGGGCTGAGCCGTATGTGGCTTTCGCGTCCGTGTGCAGTCTGCCCATGACGAGGCCGCCATCAAGGAAGCCGCGCGCTGTGACCTGAGACGCGAGGGAAAACCCCATGCTTGCACCGCCCATGAAAGTTATCTCGCTGAGTGATCCGGGAACCTCGATGCCGTCTTTGGGCAAGATTCCGCCTGTGGAATAGCCGCTGGCGAACCTGAGTGCGATGGGCAGATTCACCGGTAGCGCGTACTCGAGCCCGAGCGAGCCGCCGAAGGCCATGTCGAATTTGTCGTTGGGGCCGAAGGTATCGGAGACCAGCGGGAGGGTGAAGGTGGGGGACGCGGTGATGGTGAGGGAGGATTCGCCAGGTGCCGCCGTTGCCACCGTCGCCGTTAGAAGCAAGGCGCACGAAACGAACAGAGAACGGTACGCGCGGTGCTTGCGGGTGGTTTCGGGGTGGTGCATGGCTCGGCCTCCAGGAGGGTTCTCTCAGGTTAGCGGAGTGTATAGCACAAAGCCTAAACCGGGTCGTCCTGTTTCGTTAAAATGATACCGGAATTCACTTGAGCACGTGCGCGATACTCGCTGGGACTCATGCCGGTGCGCTTGAGGAACTGGCTGTTGAAGACGGCCTTGGAGGAATAGCCGGCTTCCAGGGAGATTTCCAGGATGCTCAGGCCCGCGTCTTTTTCAAGGAGGCGGCAGACGTAGTCCACGCGCGCGGCGTTGAGCCATTCAGGAAAGCTCATGCCGAGCCTGGTATTGAAATACGCTGACATGCGGTAGGCGGGGATGCGCATTTTGCGTGCGAGTATCCGCAGGTCGAGCAGGGGATCGGTATACACCTGGTCGCTCTGGACGAGTCGCTGCAGACGTTCATCTATTCGAATTGCTTCCTCCGGGCTCAGGCTTCGAAGCTGCTTGTGCTGCAGCCCGATTTGCTGGCGTGCCTTCAGGAAGGTGTCTGGCCTGGCGCGGTAGTACCAGGCCCAGGCCAGCATCATGAGCCCGAGGGCCAGGTGTCCGGTGCGGTACAGGATCTGCGAAGGCAGGATGATTCCTGCAGCAATGAGGCCGAAGATGGGAACGAGGCCTGCGGTGCCCATGAGCAGCGCCCGCGTTGCACCCGGCTTGTTGGGAATGTCGCTAGGGCGCCACCTGCCTGCCAGCATCGATATGATGGTGATGGCGGCGGGCCAGAGGTAGATGCCCGTCTGGCTTATCGTCTGGAAGAGGGCCATGGGCCTGGCATCTTCGACGCTGGTCCGGAGTACGGGCAAACCAAGGATGTAGTCGAGGACGGGCAGGGCCCAGAGCGCGAGCGACCAGAATGCGCCGATCCGGTAAATGCGGCGTCGCATGCCCTGTATTTTCTCGTCACCGAACAGGTACAGGCTCATCTCGAACAGGGACTGGCTGATGACGAAAACGGCAGCAATTACCAGAAGATTATCCAGTATCATGGGCAGTACCCAGTATTCGCTCAGCCAGCTGAACATGAACACGAAACCCAGCGCCATGAACAGGGCCCCGAAGGCCTTGCGCACGCGCTGGTTGCCCGGTTCCACGAAGAACCCTACGCCCATGGCGATGAAGGCGAAGCCCGAGGCGCCGCGGAAGAAGACGTACAGGGTGTCGATCATGGATTGCTGACCCGGAGCATGGAGCATTCTACGGCTCAGCGTGGACTTGTCAACTTGGACGCCGACTGCTGTAGCGCTTCAGGATTCACCCGTCAGAAAGGCCAGGCCGTAGTAGTGGTTGCCGTTGAAATCGAAGCGGTCAATCACGTCTATGTCCGCCTTGCGCGTGTGGGCCTGGAACGAGCGCTCATTGATGATGTTGATGAAGGTGGTGCCCACGGGGAACCTGCTTTTCATGCCGGCTTTCATGAAGGCGAACAGGTCCGTGAAGGCGGGCGTGCCCCGCAGCTTCTGGTCGATGCAGATGGGGCCATACTGAAATGAGTTGGTCCTGGTAATCCGGATGCCTTTGTATTCGAGCTTCTGGAAGCGCTCTATCATCAGGTCGAACATGGGCCTGCCCTGGAAGTAGTCCCAGCCGGCCGCCATGGTGTACCCGACGATGTCGGTGCCGTCGGCGATGACGAACAGTCCGTCGATGCGTATCAGGTCCAGCAATTGGGCTTCGGTAAACGGCGTGGTGACGAAGCCATTTTTCTTTTGTTCTTCGCTGAGGTTGGTGACGATATTCAGTTCCTGCAGGGCAAGGATGCCGGGGATGTCGGTTGCGCGGCCAGATCTTGGTTTCATGCGTTGGTTCCTCTTTCAGCGATAGTACATCAATCCTAAAACCATGGTAATTCCAAATTCCACTTCTCTTAGAATATTTGATTCAACTCTGGTTATTTTTCCTACCAGTCTTGATTTATCGATGGCAGAAAGTTGTGATACGACGATAATGGAATCTTTTGATAATCCAGAATGTTCCTTTTCCATCAGTACATTCCCCGGAGCGTTTTCCAATGCCAGGTTTGTGGTCAATGGGATGACAAGTACTGTATTGATTCTGCTCCTGTTGAATGCATCGTCCTGTACTATCAAGACGGGGCGTCTGAATCCTGTTTCACTACCGAATGGAATGCCGAAGTCTGCCCACCAGATTTCACCACGCATCATCTTTGGTTAACCTTCTCATGTTTGCAACTGATGCATCAAGAATTTCAACATGCTGATCAATATTTTTGTACACGGTATTCAATCTCTCGGTTATGGTCTCGCTTTTATGGTGGATGATGAATTCCTCCAGGGCTTTGGCAAAGAGTTGGCTTCGAGGAATTCCCATGGACTGAGCGATTTTTTCTGCATCGGAATATAACCCATCAGGCAAGGATATTGCGGTTTTCATACTATAAAGTATAACCCTGGTATAACTTGTGGTCAAGGTAATTCTTTTTTCAAGGTACTAGAGAATTGATTTGCTAAAAACCGCGAGAGCGGCGAACGCGCCGACGGACAGGATGGTCTGGATGTACATGAGCCGCGTGGCCCGGCCGATGTCGCCGGGGACGGCCTCTGAGCCGCCTGGGTTGATCCATGGCTTGTCGATGAGTCCTTCCGCGTAGCGGGAGGGGCCGCCGAGGCGGATTCCGAGTGCGCCAGCGTAGGCGGATTCAGGGTGGCCGGCGTTGGGGCTCTCGTGCGCGAGGCGCCAGCGGAAGAACGAGCGGAACGCGGCTCCTGTGTTGCCGCCGACGAGCGGTGCGGCGGCGCACGCGAGCAACGACGAGATGCGGGCCGGCAGCCAGTTGGCCGCATCGTCCGCTCGTGCGGGCACGAGGCCGAAGTGCAGGTAGCGCTCGTTTTTGTGGCCGAACATGGAATCCATGGTGTTGACGGCGCGGTAGGCGAAGGCGGCCCAGGGCCCGAAAAGTGCCGCCCAGAACAGCGGTGCGGCCGCGGCGTCCACGGAGCTTTCAGCGACGCTCTCCACGCAGGCGCGCGCGACGCCGGATGAGTCCAGGGATGACGTATCGCGGCCCACGAGCATCGAGACGGCCGCGCGCCCCCGGAGCGGCCCGGTTTCAGCGGATTGGGTTTCGGCGGCCGCGGCGGCGGGGGTGGCCGGGGGCCCGGTGGGTGCCTCGGCCGCCACCAGCTGCAGTGCGCGACGGACTCGGGTGGCGTGCGCGGCGAGGTCGGCCGGCGCGATGGATGCCCACACGACGAGGATGTCTGCCGCGGTGCCGAGCAGGGGGTGGATGGCTCGCGCCGCGGCGCGAGC
>CAXZAJ010000190.1:0-7840 GCA_964293355.1 uncultured bacterium | reverse complement strand
CGTCGATACCAGGCTTGCGTTGCGTGACGCCGAGCGCCGCCTGGCCTCGACGCTCGGCCTGGAGGCGACGCCGGGAGGCGCTCTTGCCCTGCCGGAACTGTCGGCCGTGGTGCCCGCCTTGAATGCGGCTGGGGAGCCGGGGTTGGCTACCGCGTCTGATGCCGTGCGCGCCGCGCTTGCGAGCGACAAGGCGCGGGCGGATGCCGCCTCGCGGGCGACCATCGACGCACCGGTGCTCGGTGCATCGATCGTGGCTTCACCGCGCTATCCTGATGCGCGCGACGACGCTGGCAACCTCGCCTCGTTGCTGTCTGACTTTGCGGACACTGAAGGCGGCGCCGGCTTCAACTGGAACCTTTCGATAACGCTGGACGTGCCGCTGTCCGCCGGTGCCGGGAAGGAATACCGGCGCAGGCTCGACCTGCTGTCAATCGAGGTCGCCGATGCGCAGCGGCTGCAGGCCGAGCGCTCCGTGGGCGACCGCGCAGCGGCCCTGTCTGGCCGCCGTGACGCGCTGCGGGAGCGGCTGACAATACAGCGGCGCATCGCGGAGCTCGACGGCCGCAAGGCAGAGCGCGCCGCGGAACTGGCCGCCGTTGGCACCATTCCGGCCGAAGACGCGGTGGACGCCCGCAACGAACTTGACCGAGCGCTTGCGGAGGTGCTGCGGAGCGAGCTGGACCTGCTGCTGGCGGAACTCGACCTTCGGGCCCTGGCCGGCGAGGATCTTGCCGCGGTGCTGGCAGCTTCGCGCTGACTAGCCAGCGCGAGCTAGCTAGCGCGAGCTGTTGACGTCATCATCGTTCAGGTGGATGATGACTCCCTTGCTATGCATGCCGATACGATGAAAACCAGACGCAGGGTTGTCTTTCTGGTGACCACCCTGCTTGCGCCCCTGGCCATTTTGCTTGTAGCCGCAACCCCGCTCCTGCTTGAAAACAGGGGCGGGGTTCCAGCTTTTGTCGTCGCTCCGGCGCTTGAGGCGATGGGAAACTGGTTCCATGGCCTGGCTGACGGTTCGTCGTTCCAGTACCACTACGGACAGACGGAGTGGAACTTCTTCAAGACAGCGCCAAAGTATTTCGTGGTTTCCTTCCTCTACATAGCGCTGGCCGGCTCGCTGGGTATGGCCGGGGGCATGGTGCTGGGACTGGTGCTGCGGGGCAGGGCGGCAGCGACGCTGCGTTCTGTACTCGATACGCTGTATGCCGTGCCCGACTTCATAGCGGCGATACTCCTGCAACTCGGTACCATCGTCATCCTCGATGCCACGGGCTTCAAGCTTGGCCGCATTTCCTATGACGCGACGAGCGGCTACCTGCTGGCGCTGCCCTTTGCGCTGATGGCGGTGTACCCGCTGGCTTTTTCATTCAGGACGACACTGCGCAAATCGGTGGAGGCGGAACTCGAGCCATATGTGGTGTATGCTCTGGCCAAGGGGCTGGACAGACGGACGGTGAGGGTGAGGCACGTGGGAGCGGCCGTGGTGCCGGCGATGTCCGCGGAGTTGCCGACGCTGCTGGGCATCATGCAGACCAACCTGTTCATGACGGAGTACATCTTTGCCCTGCCGGGCATAACGCGGTTCTTGTTCAAGGTGGCATTCTCCGGCCGACGGCCGGGCTGGCTGGAATATTACCAGTATCCGGTAGCGGTGGCGGTACTGCTGGGCGTGCTGGCACTGTACCTGGCATCCTGGGCGTTCTTTTCCCTGGCCCTGCACCTGGTCCGGAGGGCCATCACCGGTGAACGCTAAGCTGGCTGCGGGATTGGCCATCCTGACCCTGCTCATCGTGGTGGCCGTGTTTCCCTGGGCGTTCACGCCCTGGCCCAAGGGATATTCCGACACGCTCCGCTCCGTCGAGACAGCCGATGGCACCGACTGGCTCTTTGCGCCGGAAGCGCCTTCCGCGTTTTACCTGTTCGGTACGGACCAGTACGGGTACGACATACTGACGCGTATCGTGTGGGGCTTCCGCTGGACGCTCGGCTGCGTGTTCCTGGTGTCGGCCGCGCGGGTGCTCATCGGTGGCACGGTGGGTGCCCTGCGCGCTCTGGCGAAGAAGCCGGGCCGCGACCGGGGCGTTTCGCCGCTGGCCGGAATTCCCGGATTCGTGATAGCGTTTTTCGCTCTGTATCCGTTTACCATAAACTCAGGCATCCAGGGCTGGCGGCTGTTCCTGTTCCAGTGCGCCGTGCTGACGGCGCTGGACCTGGGGCCGATCGTGGGTTCGATGGCCGCCAAGACCAGCGCCGTGCTCGCGCCGCCGTTCGTGGAGGCTGCTTCGTCCGCGGGTGCCGGGCGGGCATGGATTTTCAGGAGGCACGTGATGCCGTTCCTGGCCGAGGAGCTGCTGGAGAGTTTTGCGGACCAGACCGTAGCGGTGTTGCAGCTGGTGGGCCGGCTGGGCGTGTTCATGATGTTCGTGGGCGGCACGGTGATGACGTTTGACCCGCCGCTGCTGGATTCCGCGACCGGCGAGATTGCCGGGCTGATAGGCCTGTACCGGCTCAAGCTGCTCGGCGCGCGCTGGATGCTGGCCTGGCCGCTCGCGAGCTACCTGGTGGTGCTGGCCGGCATGCGGTCCTTTGCCTCGGGCCTGCGCGAGCGCGAGCGGCGGCTGCGGCGGATCTACGACGCCCGTTGAGCCTGTTGCTGTTTTCTGTTACTATCTGCCGCAACAAACTTGATTTTCAGGAGCACCGCATATGAACGACACGAAACAGCTGCAGACCAGGTTCGAGGCCATGGTCATACCCGGTTCTCTCGATCCGACCCCGCTGGAGTCCATCGAATGGGAGAAGGCCGGCTTTGCGCTCAAGGTAACGCCGTTCATGGGTGGCAGCATAGCGGGTGAGGACGGGGTCTTCGAGCCGCACCGCGTGGTACGGACTGGCGTGCTCAAGATGCCGCCCCAGGCCTCGGCCCTGAATTACGGGCAGGCTTTGTTCGAGGGCATGAAGGCCCGCCGTGGCGTTGACGGCAAGGTGCGGCTGTTCCGCGTGGCGGATAACGCCAGGCGGATGGCTTCCGGGGCAGAGCGCCTGATGCTGTCCGCACCACCTGAAGACTTGTATACCAGGACCGTCGTCGATGTGGTAAAAGCCAATATCGACTATGTACCGCCGCTGGGCAAAGGCGCGCTGTACATCAGGCCGCTGCTCGTCGGTTCCGGCATGATACTCGCTCCCGCTCCCTGCAACGAGACGCTCTTCGTGGTGTACGTGCAGCCGGTAGGATCGTACTTCAAGGGTCTGGCCTGTATCGATGTGAAGGTTGAAGACGCGTACCAGCGTGCCGCGGCGCGGGGCACCGGCTGGGTCAAGGCCGCCGGCAACTACGCGCCGTGCTATTATCCCACCAAGAAGGCCAAGGCGGACGGTTTTGCCGACCTGTTGTTCCTCGATCATTCGGGCAGGTTCATAGAAGAAGTGGGTTCCGCCAATTTTGCCATGGTTAAGAACGGCAAGCTCTACGTGGCAGACTCGCCGTCCATACTCAAGGGCATAACGCGCGACTCGGTGATGCGGGTGGCCCGCGACAAGCTTGGCATCGAGGTGGTGTTCGCACCGCTGGAGCTGGACCGCGTGCTTGGTCTGGGCGAGTTTGCGGCCGCAGGTCCGGCAGAAGAAGCGTTCTGCATGGGCACCGCCGCGGTCATCTCCCCGATCGGCTCGCTGAACCTGAAAGGCACCAGTTACCCGTTTGGCGGCGGCGCCGTGGGCAAGACAACGACGGCGATTTACGACGCCATAGACGGCATCCAGACCGGCCGGTTGCCCGATGTGTTCGGATGGACGACGGTCGTGGACCAGGCATGAAAACCACCACCGCTATCATAGCCTGCGACGACTACGACCGAGCGGCCGTGCTGGGGGCTGCCGCCGAGGCGGCGCGCGCGGCTGGCGGGCTCGAAGTCGCCGGCAAGACGGTGCTGCTCAAGCCCAACCTGCTGTGCACCGCCGAGGTGGACAGCGCCGTTACGACGCATCCGGAGATACTCCGGGCTGCCATCAAGCTGGTAAAAAGCCTTGGAGCCAAGCGTGTGCTTGTGGGCGACTCACCGGCCTTCCAGTCCGGCGACGCGGTGGGCATCAAGTGCGGCCTCAAGCCGGTGGCGCTGGAGGAAGGCGCCGAGTGGGTGGACTTTACCGAGACCGTCGAGGTGGGCGTTCCGAATGGCCAGCTGGTCAAGCGCTTTTCCATAGCCCGCGTCATTGCCGAGGTGGACGTGGTGATCAGCGTCTGCAGGCTCAAGAACCACTCCTTCATGCATTTTACCGGCGCGGTGAAGAACCTGTTCGGGGCCATATCCGGCCTGCAGAAGAGCGCTTTTCACATGCGCTTTCCCGGCAAGGCCGAGTTCGGCACCATGCTCGCCGATCTGATGCTGGCGGTAAAGCCGCAGTACGCGATCATGGACGCCATCGTTGGCATGGAGGGGCCGGGGCCGCGCAACGGCACCCCTAAAAAGGTGGGCTACGTGCTGGCTGGCTCAAACCTGTTTGCCCTGGACTGGGTAGCATCGGCTATCGTCGGGTACGACCCTCTCGACATTCCGTACCTCAAGGCCGCCGCCGCGAATCCCGTGTACGGCTTTGATCCCGCGGGCATAGAGACCGCCGGGCTGACGCTCGAGCAGGCCCGCGTAAAGGATTTCAGGCGCGTGCCCATCGTGGCTGACAGCCCCCTGCAGTGGAAGGGGCCGATCCGCGGCCTGTTCAGGAACCTCGGCGTGCCGCGGCCTTTCTTCTCAAAAGAGAAGTGCGTGCTGTGCGGCGCTTGCGTCAAGATCTGCCCCGCCGATGCGCTGGCCGTTTCAGGCGAAAACGGATCCGGGCGTTTTATTGCCATCGATTATACCAAATGCCTGCGCTGTTACTGTTGCCACGAGGTATGTCCGGAGGATGCGATAGCGCTGAAACGCAGGTTCTAGAGCTCCGACAGCGGGATGTCGATCAGCGGGCTGCTCCGGGTTTCAGGGTCGGAGTAGTGCCACCACTCGGCATCGTAGGCCTTGAACCCTGCCTGTTCCATGCACGAGCGGAGCAGGTCGCGGTTGGCCAGCGAGGCCGGCTCGCCGCCTGAGTACAGGTGTGAAGCGCGTTCCGAGAATTCGTCGAAACCGCTGGGCATGGTCAGCTCGTTGCCTGCGGCATCCGCCAGTGTGACATCGACGGCTGCTCCCCGGTTGTGGATGGACCCCCGGTCAGCCGGCGCGACGAAATCCGGGTCCGGCAGTATGTTCCACATCAATACCTGTACTGACAATGGCCGGTAGGCATCGAGGACTATGAGCCTGCAGCCGTACATGGCTGCGGCTGCAGCGGCCGCCGCGAGCCTCTTCGCCGTCGCTGCGAGCAGCCAGCCCTGGTCGCCGTCGTACAGTCGCGCCTTGAAGAAGTTGCTGGTCGTCGCGTAGCGGAGATCTATTATGACGCCGGGGCATGTCGCGGCCAGGTTTACCAGACCGTGTCCTGAACGTGCTTCTGCGCGTGTGCTCGAGGGCGAATCCAGATTCATGAAAACAGTATATCGGACAAACCAGTGTTTGGCATCGGGGCGGGTAGGGTGGTATCTTCAAACGCGGAGGCACACATGGAACTTGGTTTGCAGGGCAAGGTCGTATTGGTCGAAGCATCGACAGAAGGGCTGGGCTTTGCCACGGCCAGGGTTCTGGTAGCCGAAGGCGCACGGGTCTGGATAGGCAGCCGCGATGCTGCAAAGGTTGCCCATGCGCTTGAAACGCTGCGCGCCGTTCCCGGTGGCGGTTTTGCCGATGGAGCCACGCTCGATGTGTCATCCGCCGCTTCCATCCGCTCCTGGGTAGACGGAGCCGCTGCCGCTTACGGACAGCCCGTCGATGCGCTCGTTGTCAATTCAGGAGGCCCCAGACCGGGGCTTTTCACCGAACTGGACGATGAAGCATGGCAGCAGGCCTTCGAGATCCTGGTGCTGTCCGCCGCGCGGGTCATCAGGGCCTCGCTTCCCGGACTGTCGGCCAGGGGGGGCTCGATACTGGTGTGCTCGTCCACCTCGGTCAAGGAACCGATAGCGGGACTGATACTGTCCAATGCGCTCCGGTCGGCGACCGTGGCAATGGCCAAGACCCTTTCTGTAGAGCTGGCCCCCAAAGGTATACGCGTGAACTGTCTGGCTCCAGGCCGCTTCGGCACCGGGCGCCTGGAGCAACTGGACAAGGCTACCGCAGCGCGCACCGGTACCAGCCTGGAAGCAACGAGGGCAAAAGCCGTCGCTGCCATTCCTCTGGGCCGGTACGGCGATCCCGATGAATTCGGCAAGGCCGCCTGCTGGCTGCTCTCGCCGGCGGCATCCTACATGACAGGCCAGGTGGTGACCCTCGATGGAGGTCAGGTCAAGGGCAGCTGGTAGCAGGATGCAAGGAGAACACATGGCAAAGACTGAGTCAGGGACTGCAGCGCTCGCCGGGGAGCTGGCAGCGCTGATTCCCGAGCTTGACGCGGAAGGACTGGCCTTCCTCATAGAACAGGCGAGGGTGCACCTGTACAACATGCGCGCGGCTGAGCTTGAGCTTGCCGCCGCCGAGGCTGACCGCGCGTCGAGCCGGTCCAGAAACGTCTCCGCGGCCAAACCGGGCGCTCGAAAGGGTACTCAGGTGGCCGGGAAAACCTCCGCGGAAACCGGTGCCGAATTCTCCATCCAGGCTGCCAGCGACGGTTCCACGTATGACCTCGTGTATCAGGGAAAATGGAAGATGTTTACGGGCGACGAGATGCTGGCCATGGTACGCATCGTCTCGGCAAAGGATCCGGTTTCCCAGTTGACCGGCCGACTGTACCGCTGGCTCCTCGCCGAGCGCTCGGACGTGATCAACGACCTGGCTCTGGCCGGCCTCGCCGACCCCAGGCTCAAGAAGCTTGTTGCGCTGTTGCGGAAGACGTTTACCATAAAGGGGTCGAAATAGGGTTTTGTCCTATTCGAGCATCTCGAGCAATGTGTCGTGCCAGAAGGCAGCTTGTATGGAGCCCATCCTTGAAACCAGGCGGCGCTTGTCGATGCAGCGCAGCTGGTCCAGGAGGATGCGGGCATTTCTTCCCTGAAACATGACCTCGGGGCGGCAGCCCAGCTTTTGCCCCTTGCTTGTCAGCGGAGCTACTATGACGCGAGGCAGCACGGCGTTCATGTCATCGGGTGATATGACGAGCGCCGGCCTGGTCTTGTTGATTTCTGTACCGATGGTCGGATCCAGGTTTACCCACCATACATCGCCGCGGTTCACCAGTCCCATTCGTCGATTCCTTCATCCACTGGAACCGAGCCCCATGCATCTATGTCAGGTTCCGCGACGTAGGCATCAAACCAGTCAGACCGACTCTTCTCCGCAGGTTTAATGATGATGGTCCTGTCTTCAAGGAGGAGTTCAACCTCGTTCTTAAGACCGCAGGCGGTGATGAAGGCGGCAGGCAGTATGATGCCTCTGGAATTACCTATTTTTCTGAGCGGTATATGCACACTGACCTCCGTTGTAACAATATTACAACAGCAGGGTTGATATTACAACTGCGTCCGCGTATAGCCCGCCCGCCCGTGCTTTGGTATACTTCCGCTTCCTGAAGGAGGCCGCGATGCGTTTTTCATGCTACGAACGGAACGGTGTTGCAGGTATTGGCATATGGAAAGGCGACGAGCTTCGCGGCCTCGAATCCGGCAAGCCTGGATACCCTGGTAGCCTCGACGAGTTGCTGGCTGCGGGCGCCGACCTCCCGGCTGCGGGCAAGGCGCGCTCGGCGGGTCCTGTGCTCCGTGGTGGTACCCTGCCGGTCCTGCCGCCGCCGGGGGGGGCGGTGAAGATAGTAC
>CAXZAJ010000189.1:0-7885 GCA_964293355.1 uncultured bacterium | reverse complement strand
GGCAGAGATGACAGCGCGGCCGAAGCGCCCCATGGTCTCCCGCACCGACTGTGCCAGCGAAGGCGGCAAATCGTAGCGGGACCAGCGCTCCATGGTTGCCACGACGGCATCGGGCGTCAGCCCGGCGCTGGCCGCGTTCCATAGCGAGAGCGCGTCAAGCCGGTAGGTATGGAAGTGGTCCGGGCTCTTTTCCAGCGTGGCGAAACCCGAAAGCTCGGCCCGGGCCTCGTCGAATGCGGGGTCGTGAGCGTCGAGGAGCAGTGATTGATCACTCTGCGCGATCAGCGGTCGACCATCCATATCCAGTCTTTGTACCACGCGCCGGCCCCCGGTGTCAAAGACATGAAAATAAAAACTAACGATTGTGCCTGGAGCAGCTACGGTTTGAGGTCCAGCCTGACGCGTATCGGCAGGTGATCCGAATATCCAGAGCCGGAACGGGCATTCCAGCCAAGCGGATTCCCGTCCGCGTCCACGGCGAATTCCGGCGGCTCGGCGCTGAATGACGCAAAGGCCAGCGGGCAAGCACCGCCTGCCACGAGGCTCGGCGAGAGCAGCAACTGGTCGATCTGCTCGCACTCTCCCTGATAACGGTAGCTATAGCCGCCGCCCTCCTCCCACGGGCAGTATAGGACAGGCGAGGACGCTACCAGCGCGGAATTCCCGGGAGCGGCGGAGCCCGTGGCACTCATGGAACCGGCACTCGATGCCACGGCTTCCCTGTCACCGGAGATGAGCATCCATTCTCCAGTGCCGGCGTCCGGGGCCATCAGTGCGGTGGGGTAGGCCTGTCCCACGCGCTCGAACTCGTCGGGGTTTTCGTTGAAGTCACCCGCCATGACCAGGGCCAGCGACGGATCATCTGCCAGCCTCACGCCGATGAGCATGCTGGCGAACGCGGTGGCCGCCCTGCGCTCGGCTTCAGTCTCCTCCGCGCCGCCGAGCTTGCTCTTCAGGTGGGCCGCGATGACGACGAGGGTGCGTCCACCGATGTCGAGCCCCACCTCCAGCAGATAGCGGGGAACCGACGACGGCGCCCCGTCCGGCTTCCTGACGCGGTGCGCCCGTATGGCCGTAATGGGGAAGCGCGAGAGCACTCCGCAGCCGAGGTTGGCGTCCTCGTCGGGTGAAGACGCTATGTACGGATAACCTCCCGCCGCCTCGGCCAGGTCGCGCAGCACCCGCGCGTTCTCGGCCTCCTGTACCACCAGCACGTCGGGCCCTTTTCCTGCCCCGCCCGGCAGCGATGCCGCCACCACTGACGAAGCCAGCGCGGCCAGCCTGGTTTTATACAGCGCCTCGTTCCACGCGCCCGTGGAGACCCGGAACTCGGCGTACTCCCCGCCCTGGTCCACCGGATCGAACAGGGTCTGCAGGTTGTATGACATGATGACGATGCTTCCAGCTGCCGCTGGCGCGGTTTCACAGCGCACGCAGGCAAACAGAAACAGAGGAAATGCCGCGATCGGCAGGTAACGATGTCTGGACATGTGCCCCCCTGGTTAAAAAGAACGGCCCCGGCCGGTTAGAGGAGATTGCTCTCCTCAAGACCAGCTACGGGGCCGCGCGCTCCGGCGCTTTCGCTCCGGAGGGGGGATTATGGCGTTTTTTTTAGAAGCCGAGCTGATCCCGGGTGGTTACGACTTTGGATACGAGGCCATAGGCAACCGCGTCGTCGGCTCCCATCCAGTAGTCGCGGTCGGTGTCCTTGACGACGCGCTCGAGGGGTTGGCCGGTTTCCTCGGCTATCAGCCGGTTGAGCCGGTCGCGGGTCTTCTCCAGCTCGCGGGCGTGGATCTCTATCTCGGTGGCCACGCCGCGCAGTCCGGAGAGCGGCTGGTGGATGAGGTAGTGGGAGTTGGGGAACGCGACGCGGCGCTCCTTGGGGGCGGCCAGCAGTATCAGGGCCCCGCCGCTTGCCCCGAGGCCCTTGCCAATCATCCAGACGTCGGGCTTTACGAAGCGGCCCATGCCGAAGATGGCGTCGCCGGCGTCAGCGTCGCCGCCGGGGGAGTCTATCATCACCTTGATGGGATCGGAGCTTTTGGCCTCGAGCAGCAGGAACTGGCGCACCACGCGCTCGGCGAGCTCCTTGTTGACCTGGCCTGACAGGAGGATGGTCCTGGTCTCAAGGAGGCGTTCCGCCAGGGCGTCCGGACCCTTGGGGGTCTTGTCTTCCTCGTCGTCGTCCTCTTCGTCAAAACGCTGGTATATCTGGCTGCGCATGGAGTCTCCTTGGTTGATGCTTGGCCGCTCCGGATCAGTCCAGGTGGCGGTACCACCAGAGTATAATGAAAATGATGACATTCGACTATGGAATGCGTATCCGCTTGAATCGGCCAATCAAAAATAGTATTTTTCATATATTGTGTCGTTCACGCGCTTGATCAAACAGGAGTTCATATGAAGGCTGTGTATCCGATATCCGTCATTCTGGCAGCTTCCGTCTTTCTGGTGTCGGCCTGCTCCCGGCCCGCGCCTGAAATTTCCGCCGACGCGGGGTCTGTCCCCGCGGCTACCGCAGTAACTCAGGTTGAGGCGTCCGTCTCGAACAAGCCCTGGTATACCGACCAGCTGGAGAAACTGGGTTTTTACGTGTTTCCCGCGCCTGAACCGATTCCGCCCTTTGGCGTGAAGACGCTCAAGGGCGCGGACACGAGTCTGGCCTCGGTGGCGGGCAAGGTGGTGCTGCTGAATTTCTGGGCTACCTGGTGCCCGCCGTGCAGAACCGAGATGCCGTCCATCCAGGTGCTCAACGACAAGCTCAAGGGCTCGGCCTTCGCGGTGTTCGCTGTGAGCGTTGCCGAGAAACCCGCTACTGTAACAGAGTTCCTCAAGAGCAATCCGTACAGCTTCCCGATGTACCTGGACGAATCAGGCTCGGCTTCAGCGCCGTTCGCCGGCCAAGGCATACCCACCACGTTCATCCTGGACAAGCAGGGTCGTGCCATAGCGGGAATCGTCGGGGCTCGCTCGTATGACGGGCCAGAAGTCGTGGCCCTGTTCAAGGAACTCTCGGAGCGCTTGCAGTGACGCAGGTATCGGTGCTGGTGGCGCTGGGGGCGGGGTTGCTGTCGTTCCTGTCGCCGTGCGTGCTGCCGCTGATTCCCGGCTACCTGTCGTTCATCAGCGGAGCCGGCTCCGACGAGATAAAGGCCGGCAGCAAGCGCGCAGGGGTGTTCTACCGGACGCTGTTCTTCGTGCTCGGCTTTTCGGCGGTGTTCGTGGGACTGGGCCTGCTGTTCTCAGGCGGCGGCATGCTGACGGCGGGCCGCTCAAACAGGATCATCTCGATGGTGGCGGGTGCCATCATCGTGGTGCTGGGGCTCAACACCATGTTCGACTTCATAAAGCTGCTCAACTCTGAGGCCAGGGCGCACGTCGTCACAAAACCGACGAACGCAGCCGGTGCCTTCGTCGTGGGCATGGCCTTCGGGGCCGGCTGGACTCCCTGTGTTGGCCCGATCCTGGCTTCCATACTGTTCATGGCGGCGAGGTCGGGTGGTGCCGCGCAGGCCGTGTTGCTGTTGTCAGCCTACTCCGCGGGGCTGGCTCTGCCGTTTCTGGCTGCCGGCCTGTTTTTCGAGCGTCTGTCCCCGCTGTGGGCCTGGTTCAAGCGCCATGGCAGGGGCGTCCGGCTCGTGTCCGGCGGGCTGCTGGTGGTGATAGGACTATCGATGGCGCTCGGGCGCCTGACCGCCATCAACGCGGTAGCGGCCCGTGCGGGCTTTGCGCTCAAGGCCTTCGGGGTGTCGCAGCCGGTGGCGGCTAAAGTCTGGATCATCGGACTTCTGGTGGCTCTGGCCGCCGCGCTGGCTGTACCGCCCCTGGTCAGGAAGACCCGCTTTGCGCATCCGGCGCGTCTCGTGGGGCTCGGCTCTGTCGTCGTCCTTATCGCGCTGGAAGCAACAAGCTTGCTGTCGCTGGCCCAGGTCGTGTCTGACTGGCTGCTCTTTCAGGGTATCTAGCGAGTGGATCCGGGGTCGACACTAGGCCGTGCCGACCTTGAATGATCGCCTGAAATGATGGCGGCGGATGCGCTCGAACCACACCACGACGAGCGCCATGGCCACGCGCGGTACCGTTATCCAGAAGAGCGGAACGCCGATGGCGACGTAGAGTATCGAGTCCTCGAGAAGGCTGTGGCAGACGCATGCGTGGTGGTTGACGAGGTCAGCTTCCTGCGGCTTCATCTTGCCGTCCTTTACGCGCTCCATGATGATGCCGGCGCCATACGCATACCCGACGACGTTCAGGATTATCCACAGGAAGCTCGCGTTGTGCGGCAGTCCGAACACGCGCATGGCAGGCGCGGTGATCTTTGAGAGGAAGTCCATGATGCTGAACTCCTCCATGAGGCGCTGGCCTATCATGATGAGCAGGACGAGCACGATGATCTTGACGACCAGCCTGAGCGTCGAGAGGCTCCACGCCGTCAGCATGGGCAGGAACGCGACGGCGGCCATTTCGGTGCTTTTCAGCGTTATCGCAGCGGCCTTGTCGGCCGGCAGTACCAGGTTGAAGACATACCCCGCGGCGATGGCCCAGCCTATGCGCATGACGACCATCTTGAGCGCCGAGGAGCCGGACTTCTTCATGATGGCGGTTTCTACGACGAGGTTGTGGGCGGTAAGGCACATGATGGCGAGTATCGTTATTTCGCGCATGGTCAGGGGCAGCGTTTCGATGACCGCGATAGCGCTGTAGTTGGTGAGGAGGGCGGAACTGACCAGCACGAAGGCCGCCTCGCCGGGCAGTCCGAGCAGGCCCATGGCCGGGGCGAGGAAGCCGGCTACCCACGCCAGTAAGCCGCTCCACTTGAGCAGGGCCACGCCGAGGCTGACCGGGACCATTATCTTTGCCAGCAGGAACGCGGTCTTGATGCCGGTTGAAAGGCCGCTCTTGACCGCTGTCTGGATGCGCGTTGCGATGGTAGAGGTTTGGTTCATCGGGGCGGATTGTCCTTGCATGCGCCGCGCCTGTCAAGAGATGCCGCGGTTTTGCTCACAGGTGCACCGTCATGCCTTCCCTGGACGCATCCAGCTGGAGCGGCGTCTTGCCGTGGATCTTTTCCTGGTAGAAAAGCTCGAGTTCCTGCAGTTCTGCGTCCGAGCGGTTGGGGTCGTGGTGGAACAGCAAGAGGTGCTTGACGCCCGAGCGGCTGGCGGCGTTGATGGCGTACTCGAACGACGAGTGACCCCAGCCCTGCTTGCCCGCCTTGTATTCCTTGGCGCTGTATTGCGTATCGTGGATCAGGAGGTCCACGCCGCGGTAGAAGGACTCGATGCGCTCGTTCTCCTCTTTAGCCGCCAGGTTGCCTTCCTCCGCGATCAGCGGATCGTAGTCGGGGTGGGCGGGATCGGTGGGGAACAGGTTGATGAACGGCTCGTGGTCGTACGCCGTGGCAAAGGACTTTCCCTCGTATTCGATGCGGTAGCCGAGGCACAGGACCGGGTGGTTCAGGTACTTGGTCCTGACGGTGATGCCGTCGCCGAGATCCAGGACGGTTTCCTTGAGGCTCTGGTACGTGATTTTGGCTGCCAGTTCGTCCTGGCGGACGGGCCAGTAGCGGTATGACAGCTGCGAACCGATGATCTGCTCCAGGGTCTCGTCCTCGAAGTTGACCGGGCCGCGGATGCGGAGCGTGGTACCGGGGACGTAGATGGGCGTGAACATGGGAAAGCCCATGATGTGGTCCCAGTGCGTGTGGGTGAGGAACACGTCCGCGTCCAGGGGCCCGTTCTTGAGTTCGTTGCGGACCATCCAGTCGCCCAGGCTCCGTATGCCGGAGCCCGCGTCTATGACCAGCCGCCGCTTGCCGCACAGCACCTCGATGCAGGAGGTATTGCCGCCGAACACGACGGTGTCTGGACCGGGAACGGGCATCGACCCGCGGTCTCCCCAAATTTTTATACTGAACATCGCTGTGCCTCCAGGCGCTTACTTTACCTTCAGGAAAATCGAGGCCTTCTCTATCTCCGCGGCCACCGCGGTATCGATTTCCTCGAGCCAGGCCTTCTGGATGCCCAGGCGGGCAAAGGTCTCGGGCGTTACCTTTTCAGGGTAGAGGCAGCCGGAGAAGCCGATGCCTTCACGGCTGGCGTAATAATCGGCCACGGCAACGGCGAGTACGATGTCCGCGTTCTTGCCGTCGAACAGTGCCACGTCATGGTGGTAGCGGATGGCATCGGCTATGGGGCCGTCGAGGTGCCAGGCCTCGGCTATCATGGAGCCCACCTCGGCGTGGTCTATGTCGATGGCGCGCTTTTCAGCCAGGTGTATGGGGATGCGCTCGCGGTCTGCCAGCGTCATGGCGCGGACGTATTCGTCGGACAGCGCGTTGTTCAGGGGTATCTTGCCGATGTCGTGCAGGAGGCCCGCCGCGAAGAACTCGTCGAGCCGTTGGGCCGGAACGCCCTTCTTCTTGGCTATCATCTTGGCCACGACGCCCACGCACAGCGAGTGCCGCCAGAAGCCTTCCATGTTGAGGGCGCGGAACCCGGATTTGTCGGCCAGCTTGTCCAGGATGGCCGTGCTGAGGGCCAGGTTCTTTACGGTGTTGACGCCGAGCATGATGATGGCGCGCACGAGGCTCGTTACCTGGTTCTGGAGGCCGTAGTACGCCGAGTTGATCAGCTTGAGGACCTTGCCCATCAGTACCGGGTCCAGCGATATGACCTTGTCCAGATCAGTCGGGCTGGTCTTGGGATTGTTGCATATCTCCATGACCTTGGCGACCGTGGTAGGAAGGCTCGGCATCGAGCTTATGTAACGGCGTATCCTGAGTATGTTGTTACTTTCCGGCATTATGCTTCTCCCGGCGCATGAATTCTATCAGCTTGGCGAGGCGGGGGGAGATCTGCACGCCCTGTATCTCGGTCGGGAGGGGCGGTTGCGCCGCCGGTTTCGTGACGCGGTCTATGATGGCGTCCAGTTTTGACGAGACGCCGCTTTTGTCCATGGCTTCGAGCTTTTCCGGCGGCAGGGACCGCGTCAGGTTCTTGAGGTACTGGTAGAGCCGGGCCGCTTCTTCTCCGAACGGATCTATAGGCTCCTCCGGCTGTTCTGGTTCATCCGGCTTTTCCGCGACCGTCTCAGGTTCGGGTTCGGGTTCAGGCTCCTGAACCGCTTCTGGACGCGTTTCCTTTGGTGGTTCGCGCCGCGGCTTCGGGGCCGGTCTGGGTTCAGGTTCAGGTTCCAGCTCGAGCTCGGGTACGGAAGGATTCTCGAAGCCGGCCCACGGATCCTCATCCTCTTCCTCGGTGATCATGGCCTCATCAAGTTCCGGTTCCTCCGGAACAGGCTCTTCAAGGACCGGCTCGTCTTCGATGGCGGACTCTTCTTCCGCGGTTGGTTCCTCATCGGGAAGCAGCATTTCTTCAAGGGGCAGTTCTTCGTCGGGTGCTTCCGTTTCGTCAAACGCTGGCTCGTCTATGTATTCCGGCGCTTCCTCCTCATCGCGGCCCTCATCCTCCTCCGGTTGTGACAACTCGAAGGGATCGAGGCTCGGGGGCCTGGGCTTTTCACTGGCGCGTGGTGGAGCCGGATATTCAGGAAAGGGAGGAAACGGCGGGAACGGTGGAAACGGCGGGTACGATGGCTGCTGCGGGGGCTGTTGCTGTGGTGCCTGCGGCTCGGGCGCGGGCCTGGACGCCGGTGGTTCCGGTTCCGCGGGCTTTTCTTCCCTGGCAGGCTCTGGAGGTTCAGGTGTTTTCCTGGGCTCGTCATCGTACAGATCCTGCCCTTCCAGCAGGGCATCGACTTCGGGCTCGTCTTCATCGAACTCCACCAGGTCTTCATCCTCAGGCTCTTCGGCCAGTTCATCCTCGCCGTCCAGGGGTTCTTCACGTTCATCGAGGAATACCAGCTCCTCGGATTCGTCGAC
>CAXZAJ010000188.1:0-7943 GCA_964293355.1 uncultured bacterium | reverse complement strand
GTATAGACCGGCTTGCTGGTGAGGTCGGCAAAATATGCGGCGCTGGGATCGTCAGCGCAGACGACGCCGAAGCTCGGCACCTCGATCGTGCTGCCGCCTATGGATTTGCGGTGCACGTCCGCGTCCAGCGCGCGGAACAGGTTGGCCTTGTCGTCGCGGTACTGCTCCCAGGTGCCATGTAACTCAAGGTGTTCATGCCGCACGTTGGCCATGACACCAACGTCAAATGCAATATCGGCAAGCCTGCCGGTTTTGGGCGATAGCCCGTGCGACGACGATTCCACGACGGCGTATTCGAAACCGGAAGCGACCATTCGTGCCAGATGTTCATGGACCGTCGTTGCCTCTGGGGTTGTCTGGTGCTTTGGATTTGCCTCGACCTTTTCTCCAACGCGGTATTCCACGGTTGAAAAAAAGCCCGCTTTTGCACCCGCAAGGTCCAGTAGCCGATAGATCAACCAGACTGTAGTGCTCTTGCCCTCTGTGCCGGTTACGCCGATGATCACCAGTTTTCTGGAGGGATGGCCGTTGAAGGAAGCCGCGATGGGCGACATGGCCGCGCGCGCATCGGGCACCCGCACATAGGCGATGCCGGGTTCCGGTTCTATTATTGCCTGTTCATGCACGATGGCAACAGCGCCTGACTTTATTGCCTTGCCGATGAAATCGTGTCCATCACTGTGCAGACCGGGAAGGGCGAAGAACAGGAATCCCGCTCTGACTTCCCTGGAATCATAGGCAAGGCCTTCAATAGTGACATCGGCATTGCCGATGACTGACTCCACCTGGGACGGTGAAAGGATATCGTTCAGTCTCATGGTCATGACTTGATGGTAGCGAGGCAGGAGTTCTTGCGCAATAACCCGGCGCATGGGTTTCCTGATGTCCCGGTCTCCTTGTACCTGACTTTTTTGTTTGATAGTATCTAAGTTACAGGGAGACCTTCATGTATACCATCAGAGTAGAGGCCACGTTTGCCGCTGCCCACTTCCTTACTGAATATCATGGCAAGTGTGAACGCCTGCACGGCCACAATTACCTCGTCCGGGCCTTCGCTTGTGGATCAGAACTGGATTCCGCCGGCATGCTGGTAGACTTTGGGGTCGTCAAGGGCCATCTGAGGACTGTCTGCGAGTCGCTCGACCATACCTGCCTGAACGATAATCCCGCCTTTGCCTCGTCGCCGAGCGCCGAGCGGATAGCGCGCCATGTTTTTAACGAGATGCTCAAGCTCGATCCTGCCATGCCGCTGTCCGCGCTGGAAGTCTTTGAGACGGATACGAGTATGGCGCGGTATGAGCCATAGGCAGCTGATAAGGCAATCACCATGATGAGATTTTTCTTCCCTGACAAAGTCAGCTCAGCGCTTCCTGTTTCACTTCGTAAACACATTCCTATCCTGGTGAACGCGAATGTGCTGTTGTTCTTTTATTTCCTGGCCGCAACGTACACCAGATATAAAGGCGATCCGGAAGGCACACGGAACTTCCTCGTCGCGGTAATAGCCACTGACACGCTGTACCCGGTCTCCCTTGCCCTCGTAAAGGTCAGGCGGTATGGTGCTGCAGCATGGATCAGCACGTTTGCCATGTTCCTCAACGTACTCTGGATCGGTGTGCTCCTGCCGATAACAGGAGCCGCGGACGTGTACCGGTTTGCGCTGTACCTGGTGGGATCGGGCGTGGCCAACAGCCTCGTGGCAATCAACAGACGGCAGGTCGCCACATACTCCATCGTGAGCATAATCGCGTACGTGACCTGCCTGTTTCTGGTCTACGTTCCGGCACTGCCAGACGAGTTTGCCTCGCTCAAGATGATTTCTACTACCACGCTGCTGCTGGCCATTGCTATAGACCTCTGCCTCATTCTCAACGAACGTCTGTCCATCAGCTTGGTCGGCATTGCTGAAGATGGACTGGTAGCCAATGAACGCAAGTCCGCAGCCCTCTCACTCGTGCTGGAACGCGCTGCGGAGAACCTTCGCATCGGCGATGAACTCGTCGGAGCCGCGGAACGCGCCAAAGGCGACGGAGCAGAAATCCGTACTTCCATAGATTCTATCCGTCAGGATTCCATGGGGCTCGCCGCGGATGCCAAGTCTGTCGATGCGGTTTTTGCCGGTATCATGGGCAGGGCTGCAGGAATGGGTTCAGGCGTAGCGGGGCAACATGCCTCGCTTTCCCTCACGACCGATGCCATTTCACGGATTTTGAAGACTATCAGTGTGCTGGGTGAGATTGCGCATTCAAAAAAAGCCGCGCTTGACGAAGCCGTCAAGAAACTATCCGACCAACATGGAAAGGCTCGGGCTATTGCCGATGGCATTGCGTCGATCGGCCAAGCATCGAAAAACGTGCTGGGCGTGGCGAGCGGCATCATGGATATCTCGGAAAAGACGAACATGCTTGCCATGAATGCTTCAATAGAGGCCGCTCATGCGGGGGCTGCGGGCAAGGGATTCTCGGTACTGGCCCTGGAGATACGCAAGCTTTCCGAGGAATCGCGGGTGAGCACTACCGCCATCGGTGAAGCGCTTGCAAAAAATGGTGACGTCGTTACGGCAGCCACCAAGACTATCGATCGATTTGTCGCCGACCTTGAAGCGCTCAACCGCACGGTTGCTGGTGCTTTTGACGCGATGGGTGAGATCATCGAGGGCCTGGGCGAGGTTACCGCTGGTGCCCGCCAGTTGTCAGAGGCTACTGACACTATGCTGGCAACCTCGAACGCTGTCTCAAGCGATGTAATAGCCGTGAGTGGAGAGATTCAGAACTCGGGCGTCAGCGTTGCCCACATCAGGGAATTTGCGGCTCTCGTCGAGGAGAAGGTGGTTGAAACCGCAGTGGCCTTCTCGACCATAGAGCATGAACTCAAGCGGGCCGCGGAGATCGGCCACGCCAATGTCAACAACGTCGAAGCCCTCGATGCTGAGTTGCGTTCTGTGCGAAAAAGCTGAGACTGTTAGTCAGCCGACGGTGCAGGAGGCTCTTTAGGGCCGTCCTTGGGGCTACCGTCCTTGGGGCCAGTCTTGCGTCGTCTGTGCCTGCGTTTCTGCTGGGGCACCGGGCCGCCAGCAGGGGCTCCGTTGTTGGCGCTACTGCTTCCAGGGGCGACCATATTCGCGGGTGCTACGGGGAGCGCTTGCGCAGCGGGCATGCCCGGCAAGGACGGTTGCAGACCGGGTGTGGCATTGGGATTTTCAGGCGACTGCTGTGGCCTTGGCGTTGGCGAACGACGGGGACGGTCAGAACCGGCGGGGGCGCGGAACGGCCGCTGTGGCCGGTCACGGTTCTGATCCCTTGATGAATCACCCGAGTGTTCCCTGCTTGGAGGCCTTTGCTGCCCGCGGACAGGATCCCTTTGCGGGCGCCTGTCATCGCGTGGCCGTTCCATGGGACTGCCGCCAACGCGGGGGCGCCTGCGAGGATCGAGGCGCTTGGTGCCTTCCAGCTTGACGTCCTTGCGTGCTGCTTCCTCTTCTTCGGCTATGGCAAAGAAGTTTTCGGGCTCGATGTCATGGACGACACCGGAATCAAGCAGCTTGCAGACGAAGGGAAAGCCGTAGCGGACGGCGATTTTTGACGCGCGCCTGAGCTCCACGAGGTCGGCGAGCGCTACCGAGACGCCGTGCTTGCCGGCTCGCCCCGTACGACCAGCGCGGTGCATGTACACCGTCGGTTCTTCGGGGAGGTCGAAGCTGATGACGTGGGATACATCGGGCAGGTCCAGTCCGCGGGCGCCGAGGTCGGTGGTGATGAGCCAGCGGGCCGCGCCGGAGGAAAACTCCTGCAGCGCGTTGCGGCGCTCGGTGCCGTCCTTGTCGGATTTGAGCACGACAGCGGGAAAACCGAGGTATTCAAGCCGCTTCTGTATGGTAAATATAGCCGCGTTTGATGATGCGAACAGGAGGCAGCGTTCAGGTTTGACGGCCGCCTCGAAGCGCCGGAGGAATTCAAGCTTTGATCGCGATGCAGAATGGAAGCACCAGTGTTCAATGGAGGTCCTGAGCGCCTCCGATGAATCTATCATGAGCCGCACCGGATCGCGGAACCAGGCTGAGGAACGCTCGACGGTGCGGTTAGGCAGTGATGCCGAGACCAAGAGCCTGCAACTGCCGGGGGGCAGGGCGGTGAGCAGTTCCGAGGTGATGTCGATGGCTTCGTTTTCAAAGAGCCTGTCTGCCTCGTCGAGTACTGCCCAGGCGCAACCGGACAGGTCTATGTGTCCGGCCAGTGCGAGATCCCGGATGCGGCCCGCTGAACCCACGAGTATGTGTGGCTTCTCGGCGAGCCTGTCCAGCTGGCGGTAGAGCGGTATCGACCCCAAGGCCGAGGCGACGCGGACAGCAAGTCCCGCCGCTTCCACGAGCCTGAGGGTCTCGCGTTCTATCTGGGCTGCCAGGTCATGGGTTGGCGAGACGATGATTGCCTGGAGCGTTCTCGCTTCGACGTCGAGGGACGAGAGGATGGGTGCGAGGTACGCGAAGGTCTTGCCCGTTCCGGTAGCTGAACTGAGGTAGGCGTCGCGCCGTTCGAGGATGGCCGGAATGGCCAGTTTCTGTATTTCCGTGGGGGCTTCGAACCCTAGCGAGGCGAAAGCCTTTGCTACGGCGAGGCTCAGCCCGAGGTCGGTAAATTCTTGCATCGGCAGATAATCGCATATAAGTGCCTCTCTGGGCAAGTATCGCAATCCGTTTCCGTACGTGAACCGCGATTGCCACGAGGGGCTCTTTTTCCGTATAGTAGCCTGAAATGAATCTAGAAGCCTTCATACTCGGTTGCGGCGGCATGATGCCGCTACCGCATCGCCATCTGACCAGCGTTCTCCTGCGCCGAGAGGGCGACCTGTTCCTCTTCGACGCCGGGGAGGGTACCCAGGTATCGCTCCGCAGGCTCAACCTGCGCTGGAAAAAGATAAACGCCATATTCATCTCGCATACCCATGCCGACCACGTGACGGGTCTGCCCGGACTCCTTATGCTCTCAAGCCAGGTTGACCGCGATGAACCGCTCTACATCTATGGACCGCCGCGCATTGCCGAATACGTGGAGTCGAGCCGCCGCGTGCTGGACATGTACATCAACTACGAGATAATCATCAAGGAAATTCAGGCGCCCGGCGTGTGCTACCAGGGAGACGGTTTCCATATCCGGGCTTTTCCGCTCAGGCATACCAAAACCTGCTACGGCTACACGATGGAAGAAGATCCGCGTCCGGGTGCGTTCCATCCGGAGCAGGCCGTCGCGCTGGGGGTGCCGCGGGGGCCACTCTGGTCCCGGCTGCAGGCGGGAGAGAGCGTGGAATCTGCTGACGGACGCACCGTAAAGCCTGAGGACGTGCTGGGCAAGACCCGTTCCGGGCGCAAGTTCAGCTTCGTTACTGATTCCCTTTATTTTCCGGAGATAGCTCCTGAAGTGTCCGGATCGGACCTCTTCGTCTGTGAAGGCATGTTCGAGCGTGAACTCCTGCAAAGCGCCATCGAAAAAAAACACATGGCCGCTTTTCAGGCTGCCACGCTTGCCCGGGATGCGGGAGCCATCAAGAAGCTTGCCCTCATCCATTACAGCCCGCGCTACGCCGAGCAGGAACTGCGCATACTCCAGGACGAGGCCCGGGAGATTTTCCCCGAGACGGTGCTCTCCAAGGACCGCATGCGGTTCTCCATAGACTACGTTGACTGATTGAACAGTAACCGTCGGAACGTTCATTTGTTTGTTGCCCATACAAACCTGGAGGATGCAATGATTGAAGTTTCGGGGCTCGTAAAGCGTTACGGCACGTTTGAAGCCGTACGAGGTGTGAGTTTCGCGGTTGGCTCGGGCCGTATCGTCGGGCTTCTGGGGCCGAACGGCGCCGGCAAGACAACCATCATGAAGGTGCTTACCGGGTATCATTGCCCGAGCGACGGGTCGGCGGTCCTGGGAGGCAAGGACGTCGTTCTTGACCCCGTAGGTGTCAAGTCGATGGTTGGGTACCTGCCAGAAGGCGTACCGCTGTATCTGGACATGACGGTAACGGAGTATCTGTGTTTCGCGGCCGATGCCCGGAGATTGCCCGCGACCATAGGCAAGGCCGCAAGCCGGGCGGCGATAGAAAAAGCGCTCGTTGATTGCGGCCTTACCGGCGTCGCGGGCATGCGGATGGAAAAACTGTCCAAGGGATACAGGCAACGCGTCGGGCTGGCGCAAGCCATAATCCATGACCCCGCCATACTCATCCTTGACGAACCGACGACAGGGCTGGATCCGAACCAGATACTCGAAATCAGGTCACTCATCCGGAATCTCGGATCCGAGAAAACGGTCATACTGTCCACGCACATACTCCAGGAAGTGGAAGCGCTCTGTTCCGAGGTGCTCATCCTCAACGAAGGTCTCATCGTCGCCCAGGGAAGCGCGGCGGAAATCGCCGCCGGCATGCAGGGTGAGGAGCGCCTTGAGTGCGCGGTCAAAGGCGCCAGGGCCGATGCACTGGCAAGCCTCCGTGGAATACCTGGCGTGCGTTCGGTCGAGCAGCTCGACCAGCCCGGCCAGGCGAGCGGCCCGCGGATACGCGTGGTTGCCGGCCATGGAGACGGAGACGCGGTAGCCGAGGCCGTATTCGACTGGGCCGCGGCATCAGGCGCAAAGCTTCTCGAGATGCGGCGTGAGCGCCTCTCGATGGAGGATATTTTCGTGCGGCTCACCGGGGAGGATTCTGGACGATGAACGGGACGGTAACCATTGCAAAACGGGAGCTCGCGAGCTACTTCAATGCTCCCGTCGCCTATATTTTCATAGTAGCGTTCCTCTTGGTCTGCGGAACGATTTTTTTCTTTTTTGAAACCTTTTTCGCCGCAGGACAGGCGACGATGCGCGGATACTTTTCCTTGATGCCCATAGTGCTCTCGGTGCTCGTGCCGGCGCTGACGATGAGGCTCTGGGCCGAGGAACGGCGGCAGGGTACCTACGAGCTACTGCTGACGATGCCCTTCAAGGATGGAGAACTGGTCTTGGGCAAATACCTGGCGGCGATGGCCGTCGTGGCAAGCGCCCTGGCACTCAGCCTGCCGGTTCCGCTTTTTGCCTCGTTGTTCGGGCGTTTCGACGCGGGGACCATCGTGGCAAAGTACCTGGGTGCGCTGCTCCTGGCCTCAGCCGTTGTGGCGATAGGGCAGGCCGTCTCCGGAGCGGCAAAGAACCAGATGAGCGCCTTCATGGCTAGCGTGCTGATTCTGTTGACGCTCAGCCTGCTGTCGCAGGTGACCATGCTCGTTGACATGCCATCGGCATTGGCCGGCGTCATCAACTGGATATCCCTGTCGTACCATTTTTCTTCGTTTTCGCGCGGTGTCGCCGATACGCGGGATTTTGTGTATTTCATGCTGATCACCGGTGGATGCCTCTATGCAACGACGCGGTTGCTTTCCGCGGGCAAGTGGAGGTGATCACATGACAGCTAAACTCAAGAAGCAGGAACGGTTACTCACTGTTCTTGTCGCTCTTGGCATCGTACTCGCCGCGATAGCCTCGACGATATTCTACGCCCGGCTGGACCTTACCTCCAGCCGGATTTTTACGCTCTCCAGGGCTGCCCGCGCCTTGCACGAGGAAATCCCCGAGAGCGTGCGGATAAGCTACTTCGTCTCAAAAAGCCTTGCAGACCGGCATCCCGGCCCTGCAGCCATAGAAGACCTCCTGCGGGAGCTGGAGGCAGCCAACAAGGGCAAGATTCGGGTCAGGATCGTTGATCCTACCAAGGATCCGACAGAAGCCGAGCAGTTTGGAGTGGCAGCGCAACAGATGCAGGTCGTCGAGCGCTCCGAGCAACGCGTAGCGATGGTGTATACCGGCATCGTCATGGAATACCTGGACAGGCATGAGACCATACCTGCCGTTCTGGCCACCGAGACGCTTGAATATGAACTGGTCAAGTCGATCCGCGCTGTGGTAGGGGATATTCAC
>CAXZAJ010000187.1:0-7973 GCA_964293355.1 uncultured bacterium | reverse complement strand
AGTTGTGGCGGTAACCAGGCTTTTTTGCGGTGCATGCCCTTGTGGACCATGGTGATGAAAAAGATGATCACGACGCCTATGGGGATGTACCAGAGCGCCAGCCGCATGGTGGTAGCATCGGCCAGCCGGCCCAGGAGTAAGGGGGCCAGTCCTATGGCGGACCCGGAGGCGACCGGCGCGAGCGAGCTGGCCTTTGCCGCGTTTCCGGGGGCATGGCCGAGGGCTATGGAGAGGCTGAGCGGGTAAAAGTTGGCTGACCCGAAACCGCACAGCGCCAGCCCTAAAAAGGCAAGCGGTACGCTGCTCCGCATCCAGTACAGCGGAAATCCCACCATGACGACAGCCAACATGATCAGCATGAGCTTATCCTCGGGCACCCTGTGGCTTATCCTGCTGGAGACGAAGCCTCCGGCGACCGCGACAACGCCCAGGAGCACGGTTCCGGCCGCCGCGAGTTCGCGCGATTGGCCGGGCAGGCCGAGCAAGTACGTCATGCACCAGAAGCTTATGGCCCATTCCACCGATACGCCAAAGAACACGACCAGCCACATGCGCCAGTACGCGGCTCCGAGCTTTCCGCCGCCCGCATCGGCTTTTTCATCACGCGCATTCTGGTGCTTCCGTGTAGCCGGTATGCCAAAACTGGCTACCGCGATGACAGAAACCAGCATCACGGGGAATACGATGCGCCAGCCAAAGACAGAACGGGCGCCCGCGAGCAGGACAAGCGGTACCAGCATGGTCATTACGCTGGCCATCACGTTGGCCTCCATGATGAGCTTTCCGCGATAGGCCGCGGGGCCATTGGCCAGGGCGGTCTGCACGGTAGCCAGTACTATCAGGCCACCCAGGCTCATGATGAACACTCCGCCGAGCGTCATCGCGGGCCCCTTGGCCAGCACCATCACGAGGAGGCCCGCCAGCATGTCCAGGAGTCCACCCCAGAGGCTCTTTACGATGCCAAAGCGCTTGATAATTGAACTGCCCGCAATGCCCATCGTCACCATGCCCAGGGCAAAGGCGCTCTGGTGCAAGCCCGCGAGCGTATAGTCCATTTTAAACTCGTCCTGCAGGTACGGCACCATGGGCCCTATCATGGACAGCATGAACGAGAACAGTCCGAGAACCAGGTAGAGAGCCCATATGAACGGCGTCCGGACGAATCTGGCCGAGTTGCCTGTATTGATAGAAGTATTGGTATTTGCCATGCCTCATGGTACAGCGGAAGCCTCAGGATTTGCCAGTAGGGGCTTCAGTGTGAACTCATAGAGAACAACATATATTTGAATTGCCTGAAGTGGGAAGATGTTATACAATGGATTTAATTGAGGTTTGCATATGCCAAAAGTTATTGAATCCAGCGCGATGCTTCCTGTAATTGCTGTCGACGAGGACAAATGCGTCAACTGCCACATGTGCATCGCGGTGTGTCCGGTTAAATACTGCATCGATGGATCTGGCGAAAAAGTGACTATCAACGCCGACCTGTGCATCGGCTGCGGCAGTTGTGTTAAAGCCTGCACGCAGAAGGCCAGGGTAATCATCGACGATACAAAGCCCTTTCTTGATGCACTGGGTCGGGGCGAAAAGATCGTAGCAGTGGCTGCGCCTGCCATAGCCTCAAGCTTTCCTGGCGAGTACCGGCGTTTCATGGGCTGGCACAAGGCGCAGGGCGTGTCCGCCATTTTTGATGTCAGTTTTGGTGCGGAACTCACGGTCAAATCGTACCTGCACCATGTGGAACAGGCCGCTCCGCCGCTCGTGATAGCGCAACCCTGCCCGGCGATAGTCGCCTACATCGAAGTGTACAAGCCAGAACTGATCCCGTATCTGGCCCCGGCCGACAGCCCCATGCTCCATACCATCAAGATGGTCAAGCAGTACTACCCCGAGTATAAGAACCACAAGGTTCTCATCGTCTCGCCCTGTGCGGCCAAGAAGCGCGAGTTCTCAGATACCGGATCCGGCGACTACAATGTGACGATACGCTCGTTCAAGGCTATCCTCGAGAGCCGCAAGGTTGACCTGTCCAGGCAACCCGAGGCCGACTTTGACAACCACCCCGCCGAGCGCGCCGTGCTGTTCTCAACGCCTGGAGGCCTCCTGCGGACGGCGGAACGGGACGCGCCTGGTATCCGTGCCAGCGCCCGCAAAATCGAGGGCCCGGAGATCGTATATCCGTACCTCGATACGCTGCCGGATGCCCTCAAGCGTGGCGCCAATCCGCTGCTCGTCGATTGCCTCAACTGCGACTACGGCTGCAACGCCGGCCCCGGCACCATGAACCAGGACGCCTCGCCCGACATCATGGAGCGCCTCGTGGAACAACGCGCCATAGAAGGCCGCAAGCGCTATGCGGGCAAGGCCATGTCCGACTCCGCGGCCAAAAAGGCCGTCAAAAAAGTTGTAGCCAGGTTCTGGCAGCCCGGCCTCTACGGCCGCACATACCGGGACCGCTCGTCAAACCTGCGGCTCAGGACCCCCGACGATGCCCAAATGGGCAAGATATATGCCGACATGCTCAAGGACGATCCCAAGGATCACCTCAACTGCGCGGCCTGCGGCTACAAGTCGTGCCGGGGCATGAGCATCGCCATCTTCAACGGCCTCAACAAGAAGGAAAACTGCCACCTCTACCGCCAGCGGCTCATAGAGAAAGAGCAGGTCGTCGTCGATGATTCCGCAACACGGCTCCATGCGGAGATCCAGCGGGCGCTCGCGGATGTGGGCACCATAGCCGGGGAGCTTGAAACACTGCGGGTCAGGGCCTCGTCGCAGTTTGAAGCAATCGAAGAATCCGCCGCCGCCGTGGAACAGATGATAGCCACCCTCGCCAGCGCATCTACCATTGCCTCGGGCAAGCGCACCCAGGTTACATCGCTGGCGCGGTCAGCTGCCAGCGGCCAGACGGATATGCATGTCACCATGGAGGCCATCTGCAAGGCCGCGGCTGGCGTCTCCGGCGTCGGCGCCATGATCAACGTCATCCAGGACGTGGCCGACAAGACCAACCTCCTTGCCATGAACGCTGCTATTCAGGCTGCCCGCGCAGGCTCCGCAGGCAAGGGTTTCGCGGTTGTGGCGGGAGAAATACGACTGTTGGCAGAGGCTACCGCAGGCCAGGTAAGCAACATCGGTTCATCGCTCAGGACCATCGTCGAACAAATCTCCTCTTCGGACGACATGACCCTGAAGACCGAACATGGCATGCAGACCATATCAAAGGATGTAAACGTGATGGCCGACGAAATGTCCGCCCTCATAGATTCCCTTACAGAAATTTCTGCCGGCGGTGCTCAGGTGACCGATGGCATCGAGCAACTCAGGACCACCTCGCAGGAGGTTCGTGACATCTATTCGACCATCTCCGGCGAGATTACCGGCATCCTGGCTCTGATTCGCACGATAGCCTCCATCTCGGACGAGACCCAGCACACCATCGCCTCTATGGTCCGCTCTTGACGTTCTCTGCATTCCGCGGTAAGTTAGTAACCGCTAACTTACCGGAGGTACCATCGTGCAGACCAGCGAACGGCAGAAAGAGATCATAGCCGCAGCCTTTGATCTGATTTCGGTTCAAGGCATACAGGAACTCACGATCAAGAAGATTGCCCAGGCTGTCGGTGTCACAGAACCAGCCCTCTACCGGCATTTCGCATCCAAGGCCGATATTCTGTCTGCGGTCATCGACCAGATGATTGCACACCGCAATGCTACGTTCTTGCAGGTCCGCAAAGAATCCGCTGCCGCTTGCGACATGATCCGCTCCTTTTTTTCTGTTCAGGCCAGCCTCTTCGAGAGCAATCCTTCTCTTACCATCATGCTGTTTCCTGAAGACCTGTTCCGCAACGATGAACTGTTGCTCGGCAAGGCTTCAGCGATGATGGAGGAAACCCTCTCCCGGTTCCGCGAACTGCTGAGGGCAGGTGTAAACGAAGGATCCATCAAGCCAGGAATCGATTGCGATGCTGTCGCCCTATTGCTCGTAGGTGGCTTCAGGCTGCTTGTTTCATCCTGGAGGATGGATGCCATGGAGGGCGGGTTGGTTGATGGAGCACGGCGCTTTGCGGAAGGAACATTGCCACTGATCACACGCTAGCGTTTAAGGGCAACATGACAGTTTATATTTCCGTATAAGTTAGTTAACGATAACTAACGCAAGTTTCATTTCGGGAGGTGATAGATGAAGAAGTTTTTCAGGATCGCGCTGAAGCAGCCGATCGCCGTCTTTCTGGTGGTCGTAGCCGTTACCATTGCCGCGGTGTTCAGCATGCTTTCAGAGTTCAGGATGGAAACCAACCTGGATAAATACATGCCAGCGACCCATCCTGCCTTCGTCTTCAGTGACGAGGCGGACGAGCGTTTCATGATTCGGGATGCCATACTCCTGGCGGTGGAGCATCCTGATACCGTCTACAATCCAGGAACCCTGGGCAAGATCATTGAAATTGGGGACGCGCTGCTGGCCATAGAGGAACTGTCCGAGTCCCGGCTGCAATCGCTGTATACCGGCGACAACATACTGGGAACTGAAGATGGCCTTGATGTCCGCCGTTTCTATACGGAAGCGCCGGAAACCCAGGCTGAAGCCGACCTGATAGGCGTTGCGGTCAGGGCCAACACCATGGTCGCCGGCCGTCTGGTCTCCGATGACGAGCACACGGCCCTCATCATCATCGAACTGCCTGAGTCAGGATTTTCACGCAAGCTGTACGACAGTGTGCTGGCGCTCGCAGACAGCTATGCCGGACCGGAAACCATCCATGTAGCCGGCCGGCCCATAGTCGAAGGTACCCTGGGTATCCTGGGGCCTGCGGACATGAAACGAACCGGACCGCTGGTGCTGGTCGTGATCGCCATCGTGCTGTTCATGGTACTGAAGCAGGTGCGGCGTACCGCCATAACGCTGCTCGTGGTGTTGTTCAGCACCATATGGGCCTTTGGTTTGATGAGCGCCTTCGGTATTCCCATGTACTCGATCAGCATCATGATACCCGTCATGCTCGTGGCAATCGGCGTAGCCTATGCAATACACCTGTATAACCAGATCGACCACTATGTTCATGGCAATCCACTGGCGAGCCGAAGGGAGATTTCTGAAAACGCAATCGATGTCATCGGCAATCCCGCCCTGTTTGCTGCGCTGACCACGGTTGCGGGTTTCATTTCCCTCGTGACGTCCCAGGTGTACCCGGTCAAATACTTCGGGCTCTTTACAGCCTTCGGTGTGTTCATTTCCTTCATGCTCACCATGCTCCTCGTGCCTGCCGGCATCATGGCTTTGGGAAACGGCAAACAGAAGACCAAGGCCACCAGCACGTTGAATCCGGAAACCGGATTCGGTGCCCGGATGGCAGACACCCTCAGCGCGCATCCCCGCATCGTCTACGGCGTTACAGCCGTGCTGGTCGTGTTCGCGCTCTGGGGCGTATCCAGGGTCTGGATAAACACGAGCTTCCTGGCCAATTTCGAGAAGACCAGTGCCATCGTGCGTACTGATGCCTTCGTAAACGAGCATTTTGGAGGAACCTCCAGCGTCAACATCATCCTTGATTCAGAAGCGTATGATACCTTCAAGAATCCTGAAGTTCTCCGTCTTGTGGACCGTATGCAGACAGGAGCCCTGGAGCTCGACAATGTCGGTGATGCCTTGTCACTAACCACCTACATCAGGCGGCTGCATTTTTCCATGAATGCCGAAGATCCGGCTTTCGATGCCATTCCGGATTCCAGCGACATGATAGCCCAGTACCTTTTGCTGTATGAAATGTCCGGTGATCCCGAAAACCTCTGGAAAGTAGTGGACGCCGACTACATGGGTGCCAATATCACCATACAGATGAAAAGCGACGATACGCTTACCATCAAAAGCGTTGTTGACTACGTTGATACCTGGGCTGATGATTTTGCCGAACTGGGCATCAAGGTCCGTTATGCTGGTTCGGGCTACAAGAGCCTGGTCTTCTCCGACCTCATACTCCAGGGACAGATTTCAAGCCTCGGCCTTTCTGTTCTGATCGTGTTCATTCTCGTGGCGCTGATGTTCAGGAGCCTGCTCCTTGGTGCCATAGCTACCATTCCAATAATGATTTCCATCGTGGTGAACTTCGGCCTGATGGGTATCCTTGGCGTACCCCTGACGATATCGACAGCCATCATTTCAAGCATAGCGGTGGGTATCGGTGTTGACTACGCCATACACTTCATAACGCATTACCTTGAAGCCATGAAGCTGGATGGCAACGAACAGCGGGCAGCACGGTTCTCGATGGGCCATACCGGCAGGGCAATAACGCTCAACGCGGCCATCGTCATATCCGGGTTCATGGTCATGCTCTTCTCCGTATTCCCCCCAAACCGGCAGATAGGCCTGCTGGTTTCCCTGAACATGCTCACGGCCCTCGTGGCCACCTTGACCATCATGTTCCTCGTTCTGAGGAAATCATCCACACGAATCCTGAAGGGGTACCACCGATGAAACTGACAGCACGACATCTTCTGGCAGCCTTGGCCTTGGGCCTTGTCGCTGCTCCTGCGCTCAGCGCCAATGAACCGACCGCGGATGCAATCATGACCGCGGTCTACAACAGGCCGCAACCATCAGATACAAGCGGTACGCTCACCATGACCCTCGTCGATGCCAAGGGCAAGGAGCGGGTCAGGTCCCTCGACCAGCGGCTCGCGACTTTTGGCTCGATCGAAAAGAAAATAATGGAGTTCAAGAGCCCGGCTGATGTCAAAGGCACGGCGTTCATGAACTGGAGTTATGACGAAGCCGGCAAGAGCGACGACCAGTGGATCTACCTGCCCGCCCTCAAGCGGGTCAAGCGCATCAGTTCCGATGGCAAGGGTGATGCATTCATGGGTTCTGACTTTTCCTACGACGACCTGGCCGAGCGTCATCCTTCCAGGGACACCCACACCATCATCGGCAGCGAGACCGTTTCCGGCGAGGCGTGCTGGGTGATAGAAAGCAAGGTCAAGGATACCACGGAGAGCTATTCCAAAACCGTCAGCTGGATATCAAAGGATCGCCTGACTGGACTCAAGCGCGATTACTACGACCGCAAGGGAGCGCTGCTCAAGACCTTGACAGTTCAGGAACTCAAGACGTTCGGCAAGTACCTGATGATAACCAGAACAGAGATGCATAACGTGCAGAAGAACACCCGTACCCGCATGGATTTTACCGAACTCAAGCTGGACACGGGGATTACCGATGACCTGTTCTCCGAGCGCACACTGACGAAGGGACTGTAATGAAAGAAATAAACATGGCATTGCGGTCCTTCTGGATCGCTGCGGCTGTTCTTTCCGTGTTGCCCTTCGGGGCAGCCTCCGCCCAGGATGAACTTTCTATAACAGGCTACGGCCGCACGAAAATCGGTGCGCTCGTGGAGGACGGCGAACTGTTCATGCTCGAGAATACGTTTGATGCCAGGCTGAGCTGGGATTTTGGCGATACGCTCGTCTACACCGATATGGCGGTCCAGGAACTGCAAGGCGCTACTCCTACTCTGGAGTTGCGTGAACTCTACCTCGAGTATACGGCAGATTCCTTTGACTTCCGTATCGGTAAACAACAGGTCATATGGGGCAAGAGCGATGCCGTCTTCATTACGGACCTCGTGTCGCCAAAGGACCTCTCCCGGTTCCTGGTGCCGGATTTCGTGGAACTCCGCCGCGCGGTCACCGGCGTGCGGGTAATCGGCTATGCGGGAAACCACAACCTTGACTTGGTCTGGCTGCCTTTGTTCTCGCCAGCCATTTCTCCCGCTTCTGATTCAATCTGGGCACCCTCGATGCCGTACCCCGTTATGCCAACCATCACGGCTGCAACGTTGCCTGAACTGTCGCTGGAGAACGGCGAGTATTTCGCCAGGTATTCATATCTGGGCAGTTCCTTTGACCTCAGCCTGATGGGCGGATGGTTCTGGAACGACACGCCTGCGTTCACCGTAACCGGCAAGACC
>CAXZAJ010000186.1:0-7984 GCA_964293355.1 uncultured bacterium | reverse complement strand
CGCCAGTCGGCTTGACGGACTTGACGCCCAGCCAGAAACGGGGGTTGTAGCGGGCGGAATCGCCGGCGTCTACAGGCCCGATGATGCCGATGATGCCGGACTTGGTCACCATGCCGGCGATCACGCCGTTGATGTAGCCGGTTTCTTCACTCATGGGCATGTAGGTGAATACGTTTTTGGGGCCGACATCGGCATTCGTTCCGAACGCGAACGTGGTCTTCGGGAATTCTTCAGCCAGTTCCAGGATCAGGTTCTTGAACTGGGCACCGTGTGCCAGGATGATGTCGAAACCGCGGGAGGCGTACTGCCTGGCGGCGGAACCGGCGTCTACCGGCTTCATCTTTTCGCTGTAGTTGTACTCGATAAGCGTAGCGCCATATTTTTTCTCAACGGACTTGATGGCATCGTGCATGGCCTGTCCCCAGCCCTTGTCGTCAACCGTCGACTCGATGATCAACGCAATCTTTACCTTGGATTTGGGAGCACCGTAAACGGCACCAGCCAGAGCCATCAAAACGAACAGTACCGCAAGAGTCTTCTTCATGATCGTCTCCTTGAGCGCATCCGTAGCCTGTCCCGGGATATGTACGCTGAAGAGCGTTGCCCTATGGTTTGTGTGAGGATAGCATGGCGCTTAGAAAGCGTAAACAAAAATCACCTTTGGATGCCTGGATTCCTGCGTCGCTTTGCCAGCTCGCCAGCCCGTTTGGGGTGGAAGGTATACAGGTACAGGAGTTCTACCTTCTCGCGGGCCCAGGGCGTCTTGCGCAGGAATTTGAGGCTCGAGCTGACGCTGGGGTCGGTTTCAAAGCACTTTACCGGGATTTTCTGTGCCAAGCCGGGCCAACCGAGCTTCTCCTGCAGTCCTTCAACCATCATCTGCAGGGTTACCCCGTGCATCGGGTCTTCTGAAGCAATGTCGGACACGGTATCCTCCTCGTCAAAGTACCATCATTCGATATGGCGCACAGACACTGTACGCTGAAGGAGCCTGCCTGCACCAGACTTTACAACTGGTAAAGCCAGCAAACACGGCGTATAGTATTCCAAAGCCACGGAGGAACCGATGCAACATGAAATTCTGGCCCCCTTAGACCTGCTCGGCGCTGACGGCAGGATAACGAACGAAGGCTGGGCCCGCTCGCCGTTCTGGCGCTACGACAGGAAGAGCATCAAGGCCGGCCCCCTCCGCATCAAGGAATGGGACTACTACTCGGTGCTCTCGGCAGACGGGCGTTTCGGCATCACGCTGACCATGAGCGACCTCGGGTATGCCGGACTCTTCGCTGTCTGTTTCCTCGATTTCGAGAAGCACTTTTTCAACCAGGTCGATACGATCAGCGCCTTTCCCCTGGGAAAAACAGGTTTTCCGGCAGGCTCCGATGAAGGCAGGATATCCTTTGGCGACAAAAAACTCTCGCTGACCTTTGTATGCGCCGGTGGCCTGCGGTCACTGTCGTTCAAGGCACCCGGCTTAAGGAATGCCGAGGGCGAGCAAGGGCTGGAAGGCGCCATCATCCTGTCGCAGCCGCCTGACCTCGAGAGCATGAACATCGCCACCTCATGGGCCGAAAACCGCAAAGCCTTCTATTATAACCGCAAGATAAACTGCATGCAGGCCTCAGGCGGATTTACCATCGGCAAGCGCCGCTACGAGTACGACCCCGCCCGCGATTTCGGAGGCCTGGACTGGGGCCGGGGCCGCTGGACCTACAAAAACCGCTGGTACTGGGGCTCTGCCTCTGGATATGTGGAAGGAGTACCGTTTGGCTGGAACATAGGCTATGGCTTCTCCGACCGCAGCCCCGCCAGCGAGAACGCCCTCTTTTACGCCGGCAAGGTGCACAAGCTGGACGAGGTCGTGTTCCACATCGACACCAGCGACTACACCAAACCCTGGCGCTTTTCCAGCTCGGATGGCCGTTTCGACATGGACTTCAAGCCTCTCGTCGACAGGAACTCATCCACAAAAATCGGCCCCATCAAGTCAGAGCAGCACCAGGTGTTTGGCGAATTCACCGGCACGGCCATCCTCGACGACGGCAAGAAACTCAAACTGGACAAGTACCTTGGCTTTGCCGAGGATGTGCTCAATTGGTGGTAACCGGCCCTCAGAACGGCTCGAAGTTGTTCACCTCGAAGTAGTAACGCTGCATCTCGTCCTGCATGAGGGTAAGGTCGTCGTAGTGGCGCTGTTCCCATGCCACGAGCTGGCCGAGGAGCTTCTTGAGTTCGGGTGACTCCGCGCGGGAGGCCCAGTCTCCGTAGTGGCGTACGGCATCGGCTTCAAGATGCACGGCGGACGCAATGGCGGCGGAGAGGTGCTTTGGCGCTGCGATCTGCTTGAGGAACGCCTCGCTCATTATTGACGACTTCCAGCTTCCGCCAATTTCAGCCGCCGCGTCGCGTTCTGGCGTCAGGTTGATGGTGCGGGTCTTGTAATAGCCCAGCAGGTAGTTGAATTGCTGCTTCCCTTCAGGTGTGCGTTCAAGGAAGAATTCCTTGACCTTGCCGTCAGAAACGCGGGCAGCATCTTCGTAGATGGTCACTGAATCGAGTTCGCCCTTCATGCCGCCTTTGACGGCGGCGAGAATTTCATTGTCGAGCACGGGAGCCTCCTAGTGGTCTGCTTTGGTTGTATACCAGATAAAGCCAGGCAGGGCAACGCTCTTGACTGCGCCGCCCCGCAGAATTTCAATCGTCGGGCCATAGTGGCCATCAACAAGCGCGTAGGTGAATACCGAGCCGTTCTGGGGGTTTACCAGCCAGTATTCCCGAACGCCTGCTCGTTCATACAATTCCTTCTTGGTGCTCAGGTCTTTGTAGGCGGTTGAATCGGACAGCACCTCGACGACGAAGTCAGGCGCGCCATGAATGCCGTCATCCTGGACTTTGTCGGGGTCGCAGACGACGAACACGTCGGGCTGGACTACGGTGTCGGAAGAGTCCGGGTCGCCCTTGGGCAGGAACACATCTAAAGGAGCCACAAATGGCGTGCAGGATTTTCTTTGAAGAAAAGAATAGATTTCATAGAATAGCCGCCCGACCAAATCCTGATGCGGGACTCGAGGTGCGGGGCTCATGGCATACGCTACGCCGCCTATCAGTTCCCAACGCTCGCCTTCTGGCCAGGTTCGCCACTGGTCGAGGGTAAATTTTTCACCGGCCTTGAGCGCTGACGTGCCAGCGGTTTCAATCATATGCTTCACCCTCCAGGGTATAGGATACGGCTGAAGGGCGATCGGGGCAAGTGCGGGTTTCGTGGGCGAGGCAGCTAGGTTACCAGCAGAACCTGCACGTCGCACACGTTGGTGTTGGTAGGTCCGGTCTTGACGAGCCCACCAGCGGATTCAAGGAATGTATACGAATCATTGGCTACGAGCGCGGCCGCGGAATCCAGCCCCTGTACCAGGGCGGTGCGATGGAGTGCCAGGTCTACAACGGCGCCGGCCGCATCGGTAGGTCCGTCGTTGCCGTCGGTTCCGGCAGACAGGAAGGTAAGGGCATCACCGTCCTTGGGCGTCCGGCCGAGTGAGTCCAGAAAGGCCAGCGCCATCTCCTGGTTGCGCCCTCCCCTGCCAGTGCCGCGCAGCGTTACGGTGGTTTCACCACCCGCGATGAGGCAGGCCGGGCGTTCCAGCGGAAAGCCCGACGCGGCGATGTCCTTGCCGATGCCGAGGAACACCTGGGCGACCTCGCGGGCCTCGCCAGTCAACCGCGACGAGAGCACGAGCGTATGGTATCCGCGGCGTTTGGCTTCAGTTTCGGCCGCGGCCAGGGCAAGACGGTTCGTGCCGACCAGCACGGTTCTGGTCCGGCTGAAAACCGCATCGCCTGGCTTCGGCGTCTCCACGGGGGTGGAAGCCCCGCCTTTGGCACCTGCCCGGAGGTATTCCGCTACTGGCAGGGGCAGCTTATTTTCGATGCCGTAGCGCCGGACGATCTCGAGAGCATCGGCAAAAGTCGTGGGATCAGGGACGGTTGGCCCCGAGGCGATGGCATCGAGGTCGTCGCCAATGACGTCTGAAAGTATTAGTGTCAGAACCGTGGCTGGCGCGAGGGCCGCTGCCAGGCGGCCGCCTTTGACCGCCGAAAGGTGCTTGCGTACGCAGTTCATTTCGTTGATCGTCGCACCGCAGGAGAGGAGCAACTTTGTCGTCATTATCTTGTCTTCAAGCGAGAGGCCGGGAGCCGGCGCGCAGAGCAGCGCAGAGCCGCCGCCTGAAACGAGGACGATGACGAGGTCACGGTCTGTCAGCGTGGTGCCGAGCGATGCGCCGAGGTTCAGTATAGCGGTGGCGGCCGACACGGAGCGGTCATCGGGTACCGGGTGGCTTGACTCCACGAGACGGATGCGGGAGAGAGGTTCGGTATGCCCGGTCTTGACGGCTACGAGGCCGCCTGAGAGCCGGTTGCCAAGAGCCTGTACCAGACCCACGGCCATGCGCGCGGACGCCTTGCCCATGCCGGTGGCAAAAATCCTGTCGTAGTGCCTGAGATCATAGCGCAGTTCATCGGGGCCACCCGTCGACACGACAAGCGTATGTGCGGCTTCATCGATGCGGAGAGCCTGCTCCACCATCGGCGCGGGATTCACGCGGGCGACCGCTGTTTTGAATATTGCCTCTGCATCTGATCTGGGGTTCATCGTACCTTCCTTAATTCCATGCGGGAAGCATAGCCGCGCGGGGTTGTGCTCATATTTTTTTCCCTGATAACCAGGATCCATTCCACGTTATTGGCCATCATTTCTTCTCCAATAAATACAAATATTCTTTGACATGCATCTGCCTGTCCGACAAATTGCGGCTTCCCCGGAACGTGTTGTACCTGGTCTCCAGGACAGTCAACGTGCCAAATTCGGCGAGAAGCTTCATCATTTGATCTCTGGTGATGAATCCCTCCGAGTTGAAAGAGATCAAGAGGTATTTTGCCTTTATCTTTCCGACCAGTTGATACAAGGCTTCATAGGAATGTTTGTTTTTGTTATACAGCGATCGATTCCAGTCATCTGGAATTCCCGATACATCCGAGATTGATGCTGGCCGTTCGTACTCTAGTAAAACATTCAACATGAAATAATTCGAGCCGTACGGATGCTGGTTATAGGGCGGATCCAGATAAGCCACATCGACGTCCGGAACGCTATCACAAATTATATTTGAATCTCCATTGTAGACATGGTAGTCACAGTTGAAATTACTGAATACCGGTTTGGGTACTTGTATATTTCCAGTAATCCTGAATAACGCGTCTTCGTTTTTTCCACCAAATTTACCAATTCCGGTATCAGTATTTTTATAGAATCCCTTGAAGACACCAGAGGTATTCGCGTGTATGGAAGCTTCAGACAACAAGGGAGCGAGCATATATGGTTTGTAATGTTCCGGTACCTGTTCAATCAGTTGCCGGGCTGTATCCAGGTACGCCGCGTTTCTGGTTGTATAGAAGACCCGCTCTCCCGCCTGGATGTTTTTATCATCCCTTGGCGCATACAATTCAGAAATGATGCCGGGACGCAAGGGCATCGAAGCAAGTTTGCTGGTAAGCTCACCATAGAGTTCATCGAATTCATTGGTGTTGAATTCCGATCGATTTGTCAGATAGCAGGTATTGATCAGCGTTGCGTACTTTTCCAGATCATTGGAATGTAACGTACTGGAATATTGTTTTAAATATCTTGAAACGACACCGGAACCCGAGAATACATCAAAGATATCCAGCTTATTCTTCCCGAGTTTATTCCGTACGATTGCAAGTCCATTGCCGATAAAATCCAGCAGCGTCCGCTTGTTGCCAATATACGTTATCAGCTGCTCAGAAAGATATTCGGGGCTTTCCATCAATGGTTCATCCGCATCGATTACCGGCAACTCAAGTTGCTTATGCATGCACCCCTCAAACCTCAAACCAGTATCAAAGCGCGCATCCGTGCGCGCCGGCGCGCAAGGACGCGCGCCCACAACCAAGCCTGCGCAACGAAGTGAGCAGGAACGGCACGGATGCCGAGCCGACGCGCGAGCGATCGACGCGGAAAGCCCGGAGCGCCGCGCGTACTCGTGCGGCGCGAGGACTTGAAGCAGAGAGCGCGGTCGCGGGCTCGGCGCGCATGGATGCGCGCCTCCAACGAGGCCGGCGCAGTGAAACGAGCCGGAACGGCATGGATGCCGAGACCGCGACGCGCCCTGCTCAGGTGTTACATATTCTTCCAGAACTTGTAGTACTTGCGTTCCACGTCTTCCAGGGAGAGGAGCGGGTAGAACTTGGTCTGGGTGGACGAGGCGAACATGAAGCCGTGGCGCAGGAACTTGTAGGAGATGCGGTCCACGGGGCAGTCCAGGGACAGGCCCTTGGTGTTCTTGCCGGGGCGGGCGCGTACTTCCAGGATAGCCTCGCGGAGGCGGGCCGGATGGATGCCGGGCACGAAACAGCGGATGAACGGATTGTCCTGGAACTCTTTAAGGAAGTCGTCGACGTTGAACTCGAGCTGGGTGTAGAACATTACCGGCGCGCCCTTGGGCATGTTGGGGTCGGTGATGAACTTGGCGTACTCGAGGAAATTGTACTTGGTGAGCACCATCATCTTGATGGGGTTGACCTCGAGGACGATGCGCATCTCGTCGCCGCGCATCTTGGGGTCGTAGTCCGCTGACTCGAGCTCGACAAAGTCGCCGAGGGAGTTGCAGTAGTAGAGCTTGCCGAAGGCGTTGAAGTCCATGTGCTCGAAGGTGCGGTAGCTGGAGATGAACTTGGTAGCCTTGGGCCTGCCGTCCTCATGCGGCTTGAGGTCCGCGAAGGCCTGGTCTATGTGGAAATACGGGTGCCTGAAGGTCGGGTCTATTTCCAGGAATATGAGGCGGCCCTCGAAATACCTGGTGGAGCCCTGCGTGTAATGTTTGGCGAAGCGTTCCGGATCGAGCTGGCTCGCGATGAGCGCGTGGTTCGGATGCATGACGAGATACAGATGCTTGTCGTCGTTCATAGTCCTACCCCCAATAAGTCTTGAGCATCGGCGCTATCACCAAAGAGATGATCGCCATGAGTTTGATCAGGATGTTCAGCGCCGGTCCGGCGGTGTCCTTGAAGGGATCGCCTACGGTGTCGCCGACGACGGCCGCCTTGTGGGCGTCCGAGCCCTTGCCATGCGCCCGGCTCTCTATGAGCTTCTTGGCGTTGTCCCAGGCGCCGCCTGAATTGGACATGAAGATGGCAAGAAGGACGCCGGTGACGGTGACGCCGGCCAGAAGGCCGCCGAGCATCTCGATACCACCCAGAAATCCTACCACGACGGGGCTGAGCGCGGCTATAAGCCCTGGCAAAATCATCTTGCGGAGGGCGGCCTTGGTCGAAATGTCGACGCAGGTTCGATAGTCGGGGGTCTCGGTTTCGTCCAGGATGCCGGGATGCTCGCGGAACTGGCGGCGCACTTCCTCGATCATGGCGAAGGCGGAGTCTCCGATGGCGTCCATGGCGAGCGACGAGAACAGGAACGGTATCATGCCGCCCAGAAGGAGGCCGACGAGCACCTGGGGGTCGGTGATGTTGAACACGAGGACGTTGGAGCCGCCGGCGGACTGGGCAAAGGCACTGAACAGGATGATGGCGGTGAGCGCCGCGGAGCCTATGGCGAAGCCCTTGCCTACCGCTGCGGTGGTGTTGCCCACGGCGTCGAGTTCGTCGGTGACGTCGCGGACGTGCGGATCCATGGCGGACATGACGGCCAGGCCTCCGGCGTTGTCGGCGATGGGGCCGTACGCGTCCACGGAAAGCTGGATGCCCAGGGTAACGAGCATGCCCAGCGCGGCGATGCCGATGCCGTAGAGGCCGGCGAAGGCGTAGCTGCCCAGGATGGCGGCGGAGATGACGAGTATGGGCGGCAGGGTGGAGAGCATGCCCACGCCGAGCCCGGTGATGGTGGCGGCGGCGGGGCCGGGATCGCAGGATTTTTCTATCTTGCGGTCCGGCGCGGTATTGGGGCGGGTAA
>CAXZAJ010000185.1:0-8038 GCA_964293355.1 uncultured bacterium | reverse complement strand
GCCCAGTTCAGCCGCCTTGGCCACGGCCTTGCCGAAGCTCCAGTGGTCCACCGCGGTAAACGTGTCCATTCCGGACACGAAGTAGCACTTGAATCCGACCACTTCAGGCGCAAGTTCTGCCATGTCGCCGGCCAGCGCTTCGTTGATGCGGTGGCCTGAAATGCCTCCAAAGAGCGCATAATCGACCACGCCGCGCTTGCCCATCACCGCGAGCTTCCCGCGGAGGTTGCCCAGACTGGTACCTGGCGGCAGTCTGGTGCATGGCATGTCCACCACCGTGGTCACGCCGCCTCGTGCGGCGGCCATGGTGCCATGGTAAAAGTCCTCGCGGTGGGTAAAGCCCGGTTCGTCAAAGTGCACGTGCGGGTCTATGGCTCCGGGGAACAGTTCCAGCCCTGATGCGTCGATGACGTCCTCGCCGGAAGCCGGTTCCAGTGTTTCAGCTATTTCAACAATCGTTTCGCCGGTCACGCGCAGGTCACGGCGTTCGAGTTTATCTGAACCGGGCAGCGCGCAGAGTCCATTCCTGATTATCATGGGCGCTCCTTTTGAAGTTCGCCGGTCAGATCGCCGGTCAAAAAGAGCATTGCCTTTTCCGGCGTCATGGGCAGGTCGTGGAATGAGGCCCCGTTGGGGCGTGCCGCCTTGAGCGCGTCGAGCACCGCGAAATAGCCGGCGATTCCGTACATCAGCGGCGGTTCGCCCACAGCCTTGGAGTTGGCCACCACCAGCGGGTTGGGCCGCGTAAAGAAGTCAACATGCATGTCCGGCATGAAATGCGCGTCGGGCAGCTTGTAGGTGGACAGCGTGTCGGAAAGCAGTCGCCCCGATTCGTCGAACTTCAGCTCCTCGAGGCTGGACCAGCCGAGGCCCTGGGCAAACGCGCCCTCAATCTGGCCCATGTCGACGAGCGGATCTATCGATTCGGCTATGTCGTGCACGATGAACGCGTCGTTGAACCGGTAGCTGCCGCGCAGTACGTCGACCGTTGCCGTAACGACAGCGCACCCGTACACGTGGTACAGAAACGGCGTGCCATGCTCCGCCTTCATGTCGTAATGCAGGCCCGGGGTGGCGTAGAAGCCGTGCGCCGACAGGTCCACGCGGTTCTCGTACGCCATGGTCGCCAGCGCGGCGAAGGTCAGGTCCACCGCTCCTTTGCCACCAGAGCCGGGGAGCGAAGCGGTTTTGCCGCCCACGACGACGCGGCCGTCAACGAGGTCCACGGTGGCCGCATCGACGCCGAGTTTCGCGGCGGCCAGCGTGACCAGGCGTTTGTTGATCTCCAGGCAGGCCACCTGGGCTGCCATCGCGTTGATGTCGGCCCCGGTGCTGGCGGCGGTCGCGACGGTGTTGGCCACGGTCGTGGTCCTGGTGCTCTCGATGCGCACCGACGCGAGCGGGGCGCCGAGCGTCCGCGAGACGACGACGGCTATCTTGCGCCCCACGCCCTGGCCCATCTCGATGGCGCCGGTGGCCACCGATACCGAGCCGTCGTTGTACACGTGGATGAGCGAGCCGCCCTGGTTGAGCATTATCTTGGTAAAGCTGATGCCAAAGCACAGCGGCAGCACCGCGGCTCCGCGCTTGTGTGCCTTGTTGCCCGCATTGAAAGAAGCAATCTCTGCGCGGAGTTCCGGCCACCTGGCCTTCTTCATGCACAGATCGAAGGTATCCTTGGCGCGCACGTCCACCATCTTCATGCCGTAGTGCGAGACGTCTCCCTCGGACAGCAGGTTCTTCCGCTGAATTTCTGCCGGATCCATGCCTAGTTCCCGCGCCGCCTTCTCTATGGCGCACTCGATGACGAAGATGCCCTGGGGGCCGCCGAAGCCGCGGAACGCGGTAAACGGTACGAGGTTTGTGCGGCACATGATGCCGGTGGCGCGCACGTTGGGTATGTGGTAAGCGCTCGCGGCGTGGAACATCGTCCGCGGGATGATGGCGGGCGACAGGTCGGTGGCGGCGCCGGCGTTCTGGTAGTAGTCGGCCTCGAACGCCAGTATCGTGCCATCCTTTTTAAGGCCGATTTTAAAGTCAGACGAGTAGGGGTGGCGCTTGCCGGTGCTCGTCATGTCATCGCGGCGGTTCAGGTACAGTTTTACAGGCTTGCCCGTCTTGACGGCACCGAGCGATGCCAGGGCGGCCCAACCCGAGGCCTGGTCTTCCTTGCCGCCGAACGCGCCGCCGAGGCGCCTGGTCTCTATTTCCACCAGGTTCATGGGCACGCCCAGGATGCGCGCGACTATGGCCTGCACGCCGGCGGGGCTCTGTGTGCCGGAAATGACGCGCACGCCGCCCGAATCTTCGGGGTAGGCTATGGCGCCTTGCGTCTCCAGGTACACGTGTTCCTGCCCGGCAGACTCCACGCGGCCGGAGACTACCACGTCGCAGAGCTTGAACGCGGCTTCGGGGTCTCCGAGTCGCTGCGTGCGCGGGGTCATGATGATATCACCTTTAGCATACGCAACGCGCGGGTCGACGATGACGGGCAGGTCAACGCGGCCCTCTATCTTGACGAGCGCCGCTGCCTTGCGGGCCATGGAGCGGGTAGGGGCCAGCACGAGCGCCAGTACTTCGCCGCGATAGTGCCAGTCGCCGGTCGCGAGCATCGGTTCGTCCGGAATCGATGTGGACAGCTCGTTCTGGCCCGGAACGTCCGCCGCGGTGAGTACGCGAACTCCGGGGGCGTAGGCGAGGGCGGCTTTTGTATCCAGCCCGGTGAAGGTGCCGTGGGCGGACGGCGAACAGACGATGGCCGCGTGCAGCATGTCGGAACTCTCGGGCATGTCGTCGATGTACGTGGTCTTGCCCAGCACGTTGAGTGCGGAATCGGGATTGCGCTTCATGCGAGCAGCTCCTCTTCAAGCCTGAGTTCCGGCCACAGCCTGCAGCAGGCGGCCCAGGCGAGTCGTTCCAGCAGCCGTTTTCTGTAGGTCGACGACCCGCGCACGTCGCTCATCGGGCTGCCGGCTCCAGCCGCCAGTGTGCCCAACGTGCGGGCGAGTGCCGCTGAAGGTTTTTTTCCGGTCAGTGCGGCTTCAGCGTCCCGCAGTCGCAGGGGAGTGGCGGCTACGCCGCCGGCCGAGTACCTCGCATCGGTTATCGTGCCGTCCGCGGCCAGGCGCACGGCTATGGCGCAGTTGACGGTGGCTATGTCCAGACGCTCGCGCTTGGCGGCCTTCTCGAAGGCAAAACGGCTCCAGCCGCCTTCAAACAGTATCGCTGTTACCTGCTCTCCGGGGTGCAGGTCTATCTTCTTGTAGCCCAGGTAGAAATCCTCCAGGGCCACGACTCGCTCGCCCGTTGCGCCTTCCAGTTCAAGCCTGGCTCCGAGCGCTATGAGCATCGCGGTCATGTCCGCTATCGGCGAGGCGTTGACGATGTTGCCCGCCAGCGTGGCGCGGTTGCGAATGGGCGGTGAAGCCACCTCCACCTCGTGGCGCTCTATGCCGGGCGCCGCCCGCCGCACGACAGGCGAGACAAAGAAATCTGTCGCGTTGACGGCGGCGCCGAGGCGCACCATGGTGCGGCCATTTTCTACGAACTCGCCAATGACGCGGGCTTCCGGTCCGCGGTCGCTGAATGACGGCGCAAGGCCCGGTTCCGGGTCGGGGTTGCGCACGAAGTAGTCGGTGCCGCCGCCCAGGACCAAGCCGGCCTGCTGGCTGCCAGGCGCGTCTTCAGCGTCGCCAGCGTGCCTGCCTGCGTGCTCAGGTGGCGTGGCCATACATGCCGCGAGGCCAGCGGGCAGTACGCCGCGTGCCGCGCGCTCCGCGAGCCGCTCCGCCAGCCGGGCGGGCAAACCCTGGAATTCGGCCGCCAGTCTGGCCGCGGCGCGGCGGATGGATCCGTACCCGGTGCACCTGCACAGGTTCCCCTCCACGGCGACCATCGCCTCCACCGGGTCCACGCGAGCACCCGAGACCAGATAGCCGGTCAGCGCCAGAATGAACCCCGGCGAGCAGAACCCGCACTGGCTCGCGCCTTCGTCGAGCATAGCTTCCATCACCGGTGTCAGCCCGGCAGCAGCCAGCCCCTCGATGGTTACGACATGCCTGCCGTCAAGTTCTCCCATGGCGAGCGTGCACGAGGTAACCGAGCGCCATTCCGTAGCTCCGTCAGGCCCGCGGCCGCCGAGCAGCACGAGGCACGCGCCGCAATCGCCCTCGCGGCAGCCTTCCTTGGTGCCCTTGAGTCCGGCTTCGTTGCGTATCCAGTCGAGGGCCAGCGCCTCTTCGCGGATTGAAATCCGGTGGTCGGTTTCATTGAGCCTGAAGTTGATTGAACGTATCATGCCCGCTTCCTCTCCTGGGTGGCCGTGACGGTTTCGCCCGAGACGCTGCAAGCGTCCCGCGCGTGTGCTGACCACATTGGGTTCGTGATGAGTATGCATCGATTATCGCCAGCCTTAGTCTCCGCGGCACGGTGGATAGGCAGGACTTTCGTCGCAAGGGTGGTGTACCGGGGGCGCCGCCGGATTCGGCCCAGGCCCGTCAAGGCATTCTAAATAGTGATACCTGTTCGAACGAGTCAACGTCGACGAGGCCCTTGTCCGTGATCTTGAGCGAGGGGATCACAGGCAGGGCCATGAACGAGAGGGTCATGAGGGGTGAGGCTCCCGGCATGCCCTCCTTCCTGAAAAATTCTTCAAACGCTGCCAGCGCTGCGAGCACTTCCGCCACGGGGCGGTCGCTCATCAGGCCGGCGACGGGCAAGGCGAGCTCGGCGAGCACCTCGTCTCCGTCGGTTATCACATAGCCGCCCTTCATGGCATTGAGCCTGCGGGCTGCCTTGAATATCGAAGCGTCATCGACGCCGGCGATTATCATGTTGTGTGAATCATGGCTTACGGTGGATCCCACGGCGCCCCGCTTGAGCTTGAGGCCGCGTATGAAACCCTTGCCGATGTTGCCGGAGCCCGAATGGCGCTCGATGACGAAGATCTTGATGATGTCCCTTACCGTATCGGAAACGCAGCGCCCTTCAACGACCGCGGGGCGGGCAAAACCTGAGCCAGTGATTATCGACCCTGGAGTGGACTCGATGATGCGGGCCTCGCCACCCTCGTCGGGAATGCGGAAGTCCTTTTCTTCGAGCCACTTGATGTTCACTGAATCGCGGAGCGGCGCGACGAAGACCGAACCGCCGAGCTTGTCATACCCGGCCGTGGCCTTTCCGTGTTCCGCTATGATGTGGCCGGACTTGAATACGGTTTCCGCATGGAAATCAGCCAGATCGGAGAATACGACCAGATCTGCCTTGTAGCCAGGGGCGATGGCGCCCGAGCGCCTGATGCCGTAGTAGCTGGCCGGATTGTGGCAGGCCATGCGCAGCGCGTCGAGCGGCGGTATGCCCCCGGCGATCAGGGCCCGTACGGCCGCGTCGATGTGGCCCTCGGTGGCTATGTCATTGGGATGGCGGTCGTCAGTACAGAGCATCATGCGGCGCACGGTCTGGCCGTCCATCGCGGGTATGAGCTTTTCAAGGTCGCGGGCGCTGGAGCCCATGCGCGCCATTATCCACATGCCCTTGCCCAGTTTGTCCAGTGCTTCTGTAGGGGTGGTGGCCTCGTGGTCGCTGCGTATGCCGGAGAGCGCGTAGGCCGACAGGTCTTTGCCGGTCAGGCCCGGCGCGTGGCCGTCTATCGCCTTGCCCGCTTCCCAGAACAGCGACAGCTTGTCCAGCACGCGAGGGTCGGCAGACAGGACGCCGGGGTAGTTCATCACCTCGCCCAGGCCCAGCACGCGTTCTTCGCGGGCAAAGCGGGCCAGGTCCGATGCGAACAGCGAAGCACCGGCCGTATCGAAGTGGGTGGCCGGCACGCAGGACGGCACCATCATATAGACATCGAGCGGGATTCCGTCCGAGGCGCGCAGCATCCAGTTGATGCCGTCGTGGCCCAGCACGTTGGCTATCTCGTGCGGATCGGCGACTATGGCCGTCGTGCCCATGGGCGCGACGGGCCTGGCAAACTCGGCCGGGGATAGCAGGCTTGATTCGATATGCACGTGCGCATCGATGAGGCCAGGGCAGAGGTACCTGCCGCCGAGGCTTTTGGTCGCCTTGGCCTGAAGCCCGTCATTTATGCCTACGATGTAGCCCTTGTATATCGACACCTCGGACCCGTCTATGATCCGGCCGCGGAAAAAATCCACGACCCGGCAGTCGGTGAGGTTAAGGTCCGCGGGAGTACGTCCCCGGGCTACGTCGATATAGTCGGTTTTAAGCATTGCTTTCGTTGCCTGAGCCCGGGAAGCCGGACGATAGCTATTGTCACAGGATTTTTGGCTCTTGTCAAATTGAAAATACGTGGGCAATTCGTTAGAAAAAGCATGTAAAGCGCTAAATATTGAAGAAAAAAAAATGTGTTGCAGAAAAGTGCTTGCTGGCGTACGCTCGGTTCCATTGTCCGCCACTGGGTTTTTTTCAGATCAACCCCGTTTGCTGACATCGAAACCACAAGGAGGTTCTCAGGTGGAAAAGTTTTTCAAGCTTAAGGAACACGGTACCACGGTCAAAGTAGAGATCATGGCCGGTATCACCACGTTCATGACGATGGCCTACATCCTGGCCGTCAATCCCGGCATCCTGAGCGCAGCTGGCATGCCCGCAGGCGGCGTTTTTACCGCCACCGCGCTGTCTGCCATGATCGCTACGGTCATCATGGCCCTCATCGCCAACCTGCCCATCGCACTGGCACCGGGCATGGGCCTCAACGCGTTCTTCGCGTTTACGGTCGTGCTCACCATGGGTTATTCCTGGCAGCTGGCCCTGACCGCGGTATTCGTAGAAGGCATCATCTTCATACTGATGTCGCTCTTCAACATCCGTGAAGCCATCATCAAGTCCATACCCCAGAACATCAAGAGCGCGGTATCGGTTGGTATCGGCCTCTTCATCGCCTTCATCGGCCTTCAGAATGCCGGCATCGTGGCCAACAACGACGCTACCCTCGTTGGCCTTGGCGCCATCACCAAGGGACCGGCTCTCGTCGCCCTCATCGGCCTCGTGATCATGGGCGTACTGCTGGCCTTCAAGGTCAAGGGTGCTTTGCTTATCGGCATCATCGCGACCACCATCATCGGCATTCCCTTCGGCGTTACCACGGTACCCAAGGGCTGGAGCCCGTTCAGCGCTCCCGCAGCGCCGCTGCTCTTCGAGTTCGATTTCTCCAAGCTGCTGTCGCTTGATTTCTTCGTCGTGCTCTTCACGTTCCTGTTCGTAGACATCTTCGATACGATCGGCACCCTGGTCGGCGTTACCACGCAGGCTGGCCTGATCAAGAAGAACGGCGAAATCCCCAAGGTCAAGCAGGCCCTGCTTGCTGACGCCATCGGTACGGTCGCCGGTGCCTGCCTCGGAACCTCCACCGTCACTTCGTACGTCGAGAGCGCCTCAGGCGTAGCAGAAGGCGGACGCACCGGACTCACCTCGCTGACCACCGGTATCCTGTTCGGCCTCGCGCTGTTCTTCTCGCCGCTGTTCCTGCTCGTACCCGGCGCGGCCACAGCTCCCGCCCTCATACTCGTCGGCCTCTTCATGTTGAGCCCCGTCAAGGACATCGACCTCAGTGACTTTACCGAGTCGGTTCCCGCGTTCCTCACCATGATCATGATGCCGCTGACCTACAGCATCGCAGAAGGCCTCGTATTCGGCATCCTGTCCTACATCCTGCTCAAGGCCCTCACCGGCAAGTTCAAGGACATCTCGATCGTAACCTGGATCGTAGGCGGATTCTTCATCCTGAAGCACCTGCTGTAAAACCAGTACAGGAAAATTAGCACAGAGAAGATGAGTCGAATATAGAAAAGGAATTTAGCACAGAGACACAGAGAAGATGAGGTAGAAAGAAAAGAGAATGAAGAAAGAAGGGAAAGAGGTTTAAAATTTCTTTCCCTTCTTCATCCCTCTTGTCCCACTCATCTTCTCTGTGCCTCTGTGCCCAAATTTCCTGTTCTTATATTCCTAACTTCTTCCTCATCTTCTCTGTGTCTCTGTGCCCATATTTCCAGTTCTTATATTCTTTACTTCTTAC
>CAXZAJ010000184.1:0-8099 GCA_964293355.1 uncultured bacterium | reverse complement strand
GACGGCGTTGCGTATCCAGTCTACGGCGGGCGTGGCGGTCTCGGTCCGGCCCGCGTCGAGCACGACGATGGGCGTGCCCGATTCTCCCCGCCTGGTTGCGTCAACGGCGGCCACGCAGCACTGCCGGCCGAATTCGCGGGCTATGGCCGACAGCAGCCCGGGGTTCCTGTAGCCCATGGAGTTGAGCGAGACCTTGTCGGCGCCCGCGCGCAGTATCCTCTCAGCGTCCTCAAGACAGCGTACGCCGCCGCCCACGCAGAGCGGGATGCCGATGCGCCGCCTGACCGACCGCACTGTTTCCACGGCGGTGTCCCGGCCGTCGACGCCGGCGCTTATGTCCAGGAGCACGATCTCGTCTGCGCCGGCCGCCTCGTAGCGTTCAGCCAACTCCGCGGGGTCACCCGAGTCGCGCAGTTCCTGGAAACGGACGCCCTTGACGACGCGACCGCCGGTCACATCCAGGCAGGGGATGATGCGGGGCAGTATGGACGCTGGTCTGACGGCCGGGGTTGTACCCGCGAGCTCATTTGCCAATGTGGTTTGCGGAGCGGCTCCTCGGTTGAGCGAGTCACCGCGGATGGGGTCGCCGGCGGCCAGACACGAACCGCCCTGTCCGGAACCGACGGCGAGCCAGCGGGCTATCAGTGACTGGCCCCAGGCCCCGGACAGTTCGGGATGGAACTGGCAGAGCAGTATCGGTCCGCGCTCGACGGCGGCGACGAAGGGCGCGCCGTAGAACGCCATGGCGGCAGTCCAGCCTTCCGGCGCCGCGTCCAGCTTGAAGGAGTTGGCAAAGTACGCGAAGGCCGATGCGCCACCGGGTCCGGGCAACGAGACGCGGTTCCAGCCGAACTGCGGCGAGCGGACATTCTGGCCGTACGCGGTTATCGAGCCGGGAATCGCGGCTATGCCGCAGGCACCGGGGGACTCTTCGCTGGTCTCGAAGAACAGCTGCATGCCCAGGCAGGCCCCCAGGGTAGGCTGGCCGCGCTCGACCCGCCCGCGCAGTGCCGCGTCCATGCCCATCGCGCGCAGCCGGTCGGCTACCGCGCCGAAAGCGCCGACGCCGGGCAGCACCGCGAATGTGGCAGCGCTGACCTCAGATGGATCGACGGTAAGACGGGTGCGCGCGCCGGCTCGTTCCAGGGCCGCCATCAGGCTGGCGGCGTTTGACCGGCCGGTATCGACGACGACCACTTCAGGGCCGCTCACGGCGCACCGTCCCCGGTACCCAAGGTGCCCTTTGCGCTCGGCACGGCCGAACCCCGGGAGGCATCGACGGCTATGGCCTCGCGGAGCGCCAGCGCGAGCGCCTTGAACGCGGCCTCGGCGCGGTGGTGGTCGTTTGAACCGCGGAGCACGTCCAGGTGTATCGTCGCCATGGCCGCGTTGGCTAGGCTCGTGACGATGTGCGGAATATTCTCGCAGGCAAGAGCGCCTATGGATTCGCGGGTCAGCCCCAGCTCTACGACCGCGCAGGGCCGGCCGGACAGATCGACGACGGCGCGGGCAAGCGCCTCGTCCAGCGGCGCGTATGCCGAACCGAAGCGGCGAATGCCGGCCTTGTCGCCGAGCGCCTGCCTGAGGGCCGCGCCGAGCGCCAGAGCGCAGTCTTCTGCGCTGTGGTGGTCGTCCACCTCCAGGTCACCTTCGCAGCTCAGAACCAGAGACAGTCCGCCATGAAAGGCCAGACTGGTGAGCATGTGGTCGAGGAAACCTATGCCGGTCTTCACGTCGATGGGGCCGGGAGCCAGGGTGAGTTCCACGCGGACGCGGGTTTCCTTGGTGGCGCGCTCCACGATGGCAGAACGTGCTTTTTCGGTATTGCTCATCCGATATACTCCTTTGCCCGCGACAGGGCTTGCAGCACGACAGCCAGTACAGCCGGATCGCCGGGGCAGCTTACGCGGACGGCGTCCGACAGCAGGGGGCGCTGGCCGTAGCTCCGTATCGCGATGCCGTCGTCAGCCATGCTGGCTGCAAGGCCGGCGGGGTCGCGAACCCTGGCCAGGACGAAATTGGCGCTTGAATCAGAAACCGTTGCCCCGAGTTCACGGAATCGGTCCGCAAGGGCTACCCGTTCAGTGCGGACTGCCGCGATGAAGGCGGCGGTGACGGCTTGGTCTTCGAGCGCGGCGAGGGCCGCGACCACGGCGAGGCTGGATGTTGGATACGGCATGCCGCAGGAACGGAGCGCGGCAGCCGCCGCAACGCTGGGTGCTATGGCGTAGCCGAGCCGCAGCCCGGCCAGCCCGAACGCCTTGGAGAAACTGCGCACGATGTAGGCTGAACCGTCAGCCGCGAGGCGCTGGCTCGGGTCATCGTCGACAAATTCGCCGTAGGCAGCGTCGAAGAGGAACGCGGCACCGTTTTTAGCACAAGCATCAGCTACCGCGAGCGCCTCTGCCACGGTAACGGAACCGCCGGTCGGGTTGGATGGAGACACGACGGTTGCCATGCCGAGCGAGGGGTCGCGCTCGATGGCTTCCAGCGTCGCCTGGAGCGGAAACGCCTCGCCATCCAGCCACTGCAGGCCAAATGGCTGGGCGCCGCGGGCCTTGGCGTACACGCCGCTCATCTCGAAGGCAGGCTCATGCACCAGCCCCCGCGCCCCTGGTGCAAGCCTGCCCGCGACGATGCGGCTGATGGCGTCATCGCCGCCGGCCGTGGCCACGATACGGGCCGGCTCCACGTTCCAGCGTGCGGCCAGTTTCTCTTCCAGCGCATAAAACGACGGATAGCGCCCCACCCCGCCTGAAGCGCCCGACAGCGCGGCCTGGATTGCTTCAACCACGCAGGCTGATGTATGGCCTTCATTGGCATCAAGGAACCAGCGGATGCGCGGATCGGGCCTCCGCGGCGTATAGGCCGACGCGGATTCAACCCAGGGTGATACCGAAGATGGTCGGCTGAAACTCATGGCACGATCTGCGACGGCTGGGTGATGACGATGCCCGTGCCGCCCCGCTCCAGGATAGCCGGTATCAGGTTGGGCAGAGCAGAGCGCGGCGCGGCGATCTTGACGGCAAAGCCCGAGTCGCCCATGAGCCGTGAAACGGTGGGCTCCTTCATCGCAGGCAATATGGCTATGAGCCCCTCGAGCCTGGCCGCGTCAACGTTGACCTCCAGCATCACGCGCCCGCGGGCCGCCAGCACGCTGCGGCAGAGCAGCGCGAACCACTCGATGCGGTCGCGCCGCGCGGGGTCCTCCATGGCGCGCTGGTTGGCGTAGAGCCGCGTGGTGCTCTTCATCACCTCGTCCACGATAGACAGGCCGTTGGCCCTGAGTGTCGAACCGGTGGCCGTGTTGTCGACGATGCAGTCGGCGTCCTCGGGCGGGAACACCTCGGTGGCGCCGTAGGAGCGCACAAACTCGGCGTCCATGCCCTGAGCGGCTATCCAGCGCTTTGCTATGCCTTCGTATTCACTGGCGACGACGAGCCGCCGCTTGGGGAGCTTGCCGCCCTCGAGTATGGCCGTGGGCGCGGCAGCCACCAGGCGCACCGGATCCAGTCCAGTGTCCAGCACCTCCACGAGGTCTATGCCCAGCTCCGCCACCCAGTCCGCCCCGGCGAAGCCCAGGTCGCGGCTGCCGATATCGAGCATCTCTATGATGTTCTGCGGTTTGAGCACCTTGACGTCCAGTCCGTCAACGCCGGCGGCATGGCGGTAGTCGCGCTCGGCGGTGCTCATGTCGATGCCGGCCTCGGCAAGCAGGCGCAGTACGCCGTTCTGCATGCGCCCCTTGGGCAGGGCCAGGCGCAGGGTTCCGTCTTTTCGTTCCATGTTGTAGCTCCTTGTAGTAGTGACGCCGGACCGCCGGAAACGCGGGTCCGTCCTGCCAGGGCAAGACCCTGAAAACGAACACGCCGGCCACAGGCGGCCGGCGTGTCGTTCCGTTCAGTTCCCTCTGCGGGAACCTCGGGTTAAACGATCATCGCGACCGCGCGAGCGTGGCCGTGATGATGGAGATGGTTCAGCTGTGATTTCAGCGTGTTACTCATTGGAGAAACAATACAGCAGACAGCCAGAATACGTCAAGTGCCGTTACTTGCCGTTGAAGCAGACGGCCAGCTCGAACGAGCCCAGCTTTGTCTTGTATTCCGTAGCGACGACGGGGGCTATACGGGGCCAGGTTATCTGGTGGTTCTTGCCCTTGATGACGACGGGCGGCGATATGTCCAGGTTCTGGTCGGTGTACGCGCCGATCGCGTTGCCGGAAACGATGTTGGTTATCTCGGCCACGAGTCCCGAGGCAGTAGCGAGACGGTCCTGTTCGCTGCTCGTCTCCACGCCGGAGGCCTTGAGCAGCTCGTCCACCAGACCGTGCGTAAAGCGCAGCGCGACGACGCCCTGAGAGGAGCCGGCTATGCCCAAAAGGCCTGAGACTTCCCATTCGTGCGATTCGGAGCCTTCAAGGGTACGCGCGGGGCCGGCCTTTGATTCGAGCCCGAACATCTGTGTAAAAACCTCGCTGGCCGCGGAGAAAAAAGGCTTGAGTCCGTTGGTATCCATGATGGCATCCTGTCAGTCTGAATTGGCGGCACGGTTTGTGTTGTACCCGCGCCGATAGCATACTAGAATAATCCGAACAATGGGGATCCACAAGGGCGATTTCAAGACTCCAGTCCGTCTCATCCTGATGATCCTGCCGTTCGTGTGCCTTCTGGCCTACGCGGTCAGGCTGCCACTGCCCTTGCCACGCGTTTTCATACCGCGCACGACCTATGAAGGATCCATATCGACGACACGCACCATCCTGAAGGACGCGGCCGGTACGTTCGGCTCAGTCCGGATCCGCTCTAAAAAAACGCCCGCTCTCGCTGATATCCAGGCCGCGAACCGTCATTACAAGGAAACCGGCATGCCGGTCGCCTTTGATACGGCGGAGACTTCCGGCACGCAAGGCCCGCTGGCGGCCTACTCAATGAATATCGCAGGCGACGGCGCGCCGTTGGTGCTGACGCTGCTCGTCGATGAACAGAGTTCCGGACCGCTGACTGTAACGGTGGGCGGGGCGGCAACCGGGGACGATACGCTGACGGTGGAAACAATACCGGCCGACAGGCGGGTGAGCGTGCCGATAGACGGAAGATCCGGCGGCGCGGCAACTGACGGACGCGGCGAGGTGGCTGTGACGGTTACAGCGGGGCCGCCGGGTACAGACAGATCCTCCAGCATTACCGTGTTGCGGCCGGATCCGGACAGGCCGCGCGTGCTGATGGCCAGCAACAGGCTGGATGCCAGGAGCGTCATCGAGGCCTTGCGGCCGGTCCGGAAGACCCCGTACGGCGAACTCGGTTCCGCGGGGCTGTACGGCTACGAACTGGTGGTGCTGGACGGCCCCGTGCTCGCGGAACTGCAGGGCGCTACGAGCGCCGCACTGGCTGAATATGTACGGCGCGGCGCGGGTAGCCTCCTGGTCATCGTTGACTCACCCGATATCGGAAAACCCGGCGACGCGCCTGAACTCGAGGAACTCCTGCCGGTGGAGCTGTCGCCACGCTCGCTGGCTCGCCTGCCGGACGTGGCCATGGCAGTGGCCATAGACGTGTCCGGCTCCATGTACGGCGACAAGCTGTCGCTGGCAAAAGCCGTGGGTCTGGAACTGGTGGCCAACCTCAAGCCAAGTGACCTCGCCGGCATCCTGCTGTTCGATGACGAGACGCGCTGGCTCTACCCGCCGGCTCCTGTAGCCGACCTCGACGCCCGGCAGACACTGGCCCCGCTCCGAGCCGGGGGCGGCACGCGCCTGCATCCCGCCCTCGCCGAGTGCATCGCGGCACTGGAAGCCAGCAACTTGCCTGAAAAGCGCATCATCGTCGTCTCCGACGGCATCAGCGCCCCGGCCGACTTTGACGCGCTGGCGGCCAGGGCCTTTGCATCCGGCATAGCCATCTCGGCGATGGCCGTGGGCACGGAATACGACGAGGGGTTGCTCACGAGGATATCGGCCGGTTCAGGGGGCCGGTTCTACCGGGTGCGGGATGCGTCCCAGATTCCATCGCTTATAATAGAAGACAGGAAGAGCATTTCAAGGACGGTATTTGCGGAAGCGGTGACCCGCGTGGTCGATATCTCGGGAAACGACGCGGGATTCTTGACCGGCATGGCAGGACTCGGCCCCAAACCAGATCCGGTGGCCTTTTTCTCCAGCGCTGGGGGAGATCCTTTGTTCGCTTCGCGACGCGTTGGTGCACGGACCACACTGGTTTACGCCAGTGATGTATACGGCAGGTATGGCTCTGATTTCCTGCGGCAACCGGCAACGCTCTCCGTACTCGACGCCGTGATTGACGGACTTTTTGCCGAGCGGCCTCCCGCCGCGACCTTGACGGAAACCGCCGACGGGCTGGCGCTCTCCATACAGGCGGACTACCTCGTCGAACCGTACGCGGCGCTGGCGGATGAACGGGGCCACGTCGTCCACGAGATGCTCTTCGAGCGGGTCAGCCCCGGACGATTCCACGCGGCGCTTGGCAGGCAAGAACCGGGCCTCTATACCGCGCTCGTTGAAGACCGGGGACGCACCGTCGCTCGGTTTGAGCTGTACGCCAACGGAGGAACCGCGGCCGCGCCCAGTGATTCAGCGGCTGCGGCCCTGGTCTACCGGACGCCGTTCTGGGCCCTACCGCGGAGCGGCGCGCCGTGGCTCATCGCGTTCTTCGCGCTGTCGCTCCTGAATACCGTGCTCCTGAGGATGCGTCGATGAACGGGCAGGTGGGTTCAGGTTTAGTGAAGAAAAACAAGATAGGATTTTTTGGCACAGAGCCACAGAGAAGACGAGGGGAAGATTTGGGGATCAAGAAAGAAGGAAAAGAAGGAAAAAAAGGAAAAAAAGGAAGATATAAGATAGTAACGGTTCTTTCGATTTTGATTCTTTCTGGCGGTTCTACACAGAAGGCTCATGCGGGGCCGGGGGGCGGGAGCATGGCAGTCATCGAACTGGGCACACCGATGACGTACGCGTTCAATGAGGCTACCGTATCCGCCAGAAACGGGATGGCAGGAACAGCAGCCCTGTATGGCAGCAACGTTGACGGAACGCGGGTCAAGCTGTATGAGACGACTATTGGCTATACGGAAACGCTGGCCGTTACCTACTACGGGGATCCGGAACTCGTTTCGCTTGCATTTGAAGGCACGGACGGTGACGGGGCAAGACTTTCAACATCGGTTCAGTTGCGCTTTGGTACCGAAGGTCCTGCACGTATTGGCTCGGACATCCAGACGCTCGCGGCACTCGAGTTTCCGTACAGGTTGCAGCCCTTTGGCTCTCCGCGCCGAACCATCCGGGCAGCGGATCTCGCGGGCGAGGGGCCAAAACAGGCCGCGCGGATCGCGGTTGCACGGCTCTTCATCGCAGGCAGGCGGGCAACGCCCCTCACCGTGCTGACTCTGTGGTCGCTTGCTGTCATCGTCGGTGCTGGTTTGTGGCACAAGGTGCGGACAGGCAGGATGCTCTCGTCGCAAGCTGTTCTGATGGCGGCACTGGCAGGCATTGCCGGAGCAGTGGCAGTAACAGCCCTGGCGCTGGGGACAGCGCCAGCGGAGCTGTTTTCCGTTACCGTTCCGGCATCTGAAGCGGCCGCATCGGAAGGATCCAGCGCCGGATCGGGGTCGCTCGTCCGGCGGGTAACCGAACACGGCAGCTACCGCGGAGTTTCCTGGAGCCCCGAGGGCGAAGAAATAGCCAATCCGGGTACGCTGTGGTTCATCGGCAACCGTTCTCCGCAATCCGCCGCGGTACCAGTAACCGCATTCAACGGCTACCGGCGGCTTAGGTTCAAGACGCCGCCGCTTGTGGTTGCCGGATCGGACGGTACGGCCATGCTGGCTCCGGCACCATTCTTGATGGCCTGGGGGCTGCATGAATAAGCATTTCTCACCGGCAGTAGCCGCGGTTGTTACCCTGCCGCTCCTCGCCGCGGCCATCGCGCTGCCCGCGGCTCTGGATACCGCCATAAGCCCTCTCGCGGCCGGGAGCGTGCCGATGGCCTGGGCCGCGATCGTTATTACGGCTGCGCGGCTGAGGCCGGGGGCGGCGGCCGGAGCGGTCGCCGCCGGGCTGCCGGGTTCAGCCTTTGCGCTGGCCGCCC
>CAXZAJ010000183.1:0-8183 GCA_964293355.1 uncultured bacterium | reverse complement strand
CTGGAAAATCTTGTTTTTACGGAACTGAGGCGCGCCATGGAGCAGGTATTCTACTACAAAACCTCTAGTGGTGATGAAATCGACTTCGCGGTTGGTCCAGATACGAACATCCATCTCCTGCAGGTTTGCTGGGAGCTTGGCAACCAGAACAACACACGACTTCGCGAAATAAAAGCTCTTCTGGATGGCATGAAAGAACTGGAACTACAGGAGTCGTGGATAATCACTGCATACGAAGAGGAGGAATATCAGGATACGGCAACAGGCCGACGTATCCATGTGGTCCCTGCGTACAAGTGGCTATTGCAGAAGTTCAGCTGATATTGAAGCCCGCACACAAGAGCCCGACCCAGCCAGGTAACAGGCATACCTTGAACCGGTTCAGCAGCGACGCTTATCATCGCTCGAGGTTCGTCTCCGCAAGCCAGCCAGCGGCATCCACGACAAGCAGGCCATCAGGCCAGGTCTTGTCACGGTCAAGTTTTCCAACTAGCTGGATACAATGGGCGTCAGGATTTACAGCAGCAAAATAATCAAAGGCGGCTGAACGCCCGGAGTCGGCCCACTTCACTTCGATCCGATGCGTCACATCGCCATTGCGGACCACAGCAAAATCAAGCTCCTTGCCATCCCGGGTACGCAGGTAATGCAGGCCACACCCGTCGCCGCGCGTTTCCGAAAGAAAATCCAGCTCTTTCTTAAGCGCGCAGGCTACGGCGTTCTCCAGCCGGCATCCTTCGTCGCCCTTTACTTGAGCCGTATCGTAGAAATAGTACTTGGGCTCCTTGAGGATGGAACGTGCTATGTTATGGTGCCAGGGGCGCACCGGAAAGATGATGTACAAGTCTTCCAGCACCTGCAGCCAAGCCTTTATCGTCTTGGCGTCCCGCTGCAAATCTCCGGCAAGGTTGGCGTACGACACCGGTGAACCTACGCGTCCGCGAAGCAGTTCCAGCAAGGTCTCGACGGTCGCGATATCGGTCACACCCGTCAGGTCGAGCATGTCGTACCTGAGGATTACATCGATATGCGACCGCTTCCAGCGGGCATACGCCACTGGATCGCCCTCCAGGAAGGGCTCCGGGAAACCTCCGACTGTCAGTATCCGGCGCAACGCCTCTGCCGGCTCAAAGTCCGCAGAGGCTTCCTTGACGTCTATCGGGTGCAGGCGATAGGAGAAGAACCTGCCGGCGAGAGAGTCACCTGATTTTCTGAGCATGTCCATCCGGGCGCTGCCGGTAATGAGCAATCCCGGCGGTATACCTTCGACATCGAAAATACCCTTGACCCAGGTTTGCCAGTCACGCATCTTGTGCAACTCGTCGAATACCACCAGTTCTTTACGTCGATCCCAGCTTCGCTCATGCATGGAAAGCCGGCTCGAAGGATCGTCGTAGTTGAAGTAGTCATACGAAGCGCAAACCGCTTTGGAGAGGGTTGTTTTGCCTGACTGCCGGGGGCCAGTAAGAACGACAATCTTCTTTTTGATGTCCTTGGCAATACTTGGTGCGATCAGACGCTGCATGCTACTATTATGGAGTCAATTCCCGTTTAGTCAAGGCAAATCGGGAAGATGCTCCGTTTTTAACAAACTCGTTCAGGCTTTGACTGTCGTGAGAGACGGACTACTCGACCAATTCCGCCAGAATCCCGTCAGCAACCCGCATGCCGGAAGCCCAAGCTGAGGTGATACCGCGGCTGGTGCCGGCGCCGTCGCCGGCGAGGTACAGCCGGGGAGCGGCCCGGAAATTGGCCGGATCCTGGAACACGGGCTTGTTGGCGTAGGTCTTGATTTCCGGGTAGTAGAGGATGGTGCTCGGGTGCAGGATGCCGGGCACTATCGTGTCCAGCGACTTCATGGCGTTCCACAGTGCGCGCATCACCTTGGCGGGTACCGCAAGGCCTATGTCGCCGGGGCTGCAGGAAACCAGCGTCGGCGCGAAGTCGTACAGGTCGCCGGTAAAGGCCTCGCGGGTGGAGCGCCGGCCGAGGCGGAAATCGCCGACGCGCTGCATGATCGGGTGGCCACCGCCCAGCAGCATGGCCTGGGCACCGAGCGCGCGCGCATAGGCCTGCCCGGACGCCAGCGGTTCCGTAAGCGCAATGGTCTTGAGCATGGCAAAGTTGGCCAGCCCGTTGGCAGGCCGGTCCGCTGACCACGCATGGCCGTTGACCGAATACCAGACGCCCGCCTCGTCTTCGTACTTTTCCTGCACCACATGGGCGGAGCGGGAATTGGTGCAGAAGGTCCGCACCTTTTTGGGGAACAGGAACTTGGGGTCGTAGTAATCCTTGACTATGGGGTAACGATCCTCACGCATTTCAATGCGCACGCCCACATCGACGACATTGTCGACGAAGGGCACGCCGTTGGCGCGCATCACGTCCTGCAGGAACGAGAAGCCCGCGCGGCCGGGAGCCACCAGGACCGCACCAAAGGACAGCTCACGCTTGTCCGTAGTCAGTACGCCGCGCGCGGCATCTACGGACAGCACCGTCTCGCCGAGGGTGGGTTCCGCGCCACGTGCGGTCAGGTCGGCCACGAGACGCTTTATGAGCGCCAGCCCGCCATCGGTACCCAGATGAGCTTGCCGTATTTCAAGGAGCCTGACGCCCAGACGCTCGGCCCGGTGCGCATACACATCGACGCCCTTGCGCTCCATGATGGCCGGTTCCAGAAAGGCTTCCACCCGCTCGAGGTAGTGCTCAGCGAGCGCACGATCCCAGTCGTCCTCGGGAAAGCCAACAGGCCAGCTGAAGTTCATCTTGCAGTCGTTGCGCAGGCCGCCCGATGAATACTGGTTGCGGTCGATAAGAGCCAGCTTGAGCCCCGGACGGGCTTCGAGGAGGGCAAAAGCCGCGCCGAGCCCGGCAGGCCCCGTGCCTATGATGGCAACGTCGCAGTGTTCCATACCAGCTCCTACAGCAGTTTTGAGCGCCTGATGGCTTCCTTGGCCAGGGCTGTGACCTGCCCCTTGGCCTCAGGCGCGGCAAACAGGTTGAGCACCTGCAGCATACCCGGAGTAGGGCCAATGACACCGGGCCGGTTGAAGTACCTGACGAACGTCATCACCTTGCCCTGCACCGTTACCGGGCAAAAATAGTACGAGGTAAAATGCTCGAATTCAGACTCGTCAAGGCTCCTGACCATTCTAGAACGCGTTCCGACCGCGCCTGCGGGCAGGAACTCGCGGATCGTTTCAAAAACAGACTCGTATTCTACGCCCATCCCCATGAACTTGATGCCAACGTTGTAGTGGAGCTGCCAGCTCGATTCATCGCACGAGAGCACCCTGGCCCCCGTTATCCTGGGGACATAGCTCGGAAACGATTCAAAGTCCAGGGACACGGCGACGAGTTGCTCCAGCGGAATGTCGAATACGGCGTGCACTTCTGCATAGCCCGCCAAGTAGCGTTTGCTGCTCGCAGGATCCTTGAATGTATAGTAGAAGGTGCCCGCGAGCGCTGGTTTTCCAACAAGCTTTTCCAGATCGACACCCGCAGGGATACCGTAGAGGTGCCTCGCGGCGGCCTCGGGTGGTCGTGGCTTGTCAGCGGGTGCGGCCTGGGGTGGCGGAACCAGCCCCCCTGCCAGCATGACGGCCAGTACGGCATACGCCCGAAGGCCGTACGTCATCGCCCCTGCCCCGCAATGAGGCCAAAGACGCGGTCAAGATCGTCCATGGAAAAATACTCTATGGTAATGGAACCACGGGTAGCGTTGCCCTTGATGGCGACCTTGGTGCCCAGATGGCCGATGAGTCCCTGCTCTATCGCGGCCAGATCGGGGTCCATATGCCGAACCTCGGGAGCGGTGCGTTTTGCCGGCTTGTGCTCGGAGCCCCTGCCGCCGCGGTTGTACGATGATGCCAGGGCCTCGGCCTCGCGCACCGAGATGCCGTCATCCACGGCGCGGCTCAGTATAACCTGCCGGTCCGCCGGGTTGACCGCGGAGAGGATGGCCCGCGCATGTCCCGCGCTGATGACGCCGGAGCGGAGCGATTCCATGGCGTCCACAGGCAGCCCGAGCAACCGCAACGCGTTGGCCACGGCGGGGCGGCTCTTGCCTACCCGTTCCGCCACCTGATCCTGGGTCAACCCCGTAGCCTCCATCAGCTGCCGGTAGGCCTCGGCTTCGTCTATCGGATTGAGATCCTCGCGTTGCACATTCTCTACGAGCGCTACCTCAAGCCGTTTCTCCCGGCCGTATTCCTTGACGATGGCCGGCACCTCGGAGAGCCCGGCAACTGCCGCGGCGCGCCAGCGGCGCTCGCCCGCCACGATGCGGTAGCTGCCCGTGCCGTCTTCCTCCACTACGAGCGGCTGGATGACGCCGTGCCGCTTGATGGATTCGGCGAGTTCCGCTATTGACTGCTCATCGAAGCGCTTGCGCGGCTGGTCGGCGCTGGGCGCGATGCGGACCACCGGTATCGAGAGTATGCCACCGCCGGTAAAGCCTGCCGAGGTTTCAGGAGCAGTATCGGGGAGCAGGGCTTCAAGCCCCTTTCCGAGTCCGTATTTAGCCACGCGCAAGAACCTCCGCGGCAAGTTTTTCGTAACTCTTGGCGCCTATGCACGACGCGTCGTAGAGGCACACCGGCACACCGTGCGAGGGCGCTTCGGAGAGCCGCACGTTGCGGGGGATGATCGTCGTAAAGACCTTGTCGCCAAAGTAACCGGACACCTGTGCCACCACGTCCTGTGCCAGCCTGGTCCGGGAGTCGTACATGGTAAACAGGATGCCCGCAATCTTGAGCCTGGTGTTCATGCCCTTCTGCACCAGCTGTATCGTCTGCAGAATCAGGGGCAGGCCCTCCAGGGCAAAATATTCGCATTGCAGCGGAATAAGCACTTCGTCGGCCGCTGAAAGCCCGTTGAGCGTCAGCACGCCCAGCGACGGCGGGCAGTCTATCAGCACGAAATCATATTCGTCCTTGACCAGCGCCAGCGCGTTCTTGAGATAATGGTCGCGCCCTTCCTTGTCCACGAGTTCCACCGTCGCACCGGACAGGTCTATGGAGGACGGAGCCAGGAACAGCCCCGGAACCTTGGTGGGCTTGATGATGTCGCGCATGGTGGTCTGCCCGGATATGACCTCGTACGCGCCTTTAGCCTTCTTGGCGCCACCGACGCCGCTGGTCAGGTTGGCCTGCGGGTCGAAATCCACGAGCAGCACCCGCTTGCCGGCGCGGGCAAGGTACGCTCCGAGGTTGATGACCGACGTCGTCTTGCCGACGCCGCCCTTTTGATTAACGAAAACTATTGTCCTGGACATCACTCGTCCTTGGCTTTCAGGTGTGCCGCACGATAGCACGGAACGGCCCGCAAGGGCTATGGCTTTGGCATTGCCGGAGGAGATCGTCCATACAACATCACACGGCTTCCGGTTCCCAGGATTCCAGTTCCAGGTCGTCCATCCTGGCAAAGTGCTGCCTGTTGTTGGTGACCAGCGACAGGTTCATGTAGATGGCGGTTGCACCTATCATCAGGTCCATGTCGTCCAGCCTGGTACCTGCGGACTCAAGCCGAGCCTTCAAACCGCTGAACACCTCGATGATGCCTTTACCAAGGTCGAGCACGGGAAAAAGCTCGGCCACCCGGTGGGCGGTGGCGAGGTTCTTGTCGGGATGCATGGATTTTCTGGCCCCGTAGAGCAATTCTCCATAACTGATGACCGACATGAATTTGGGAATGTTCTGGTTGGCCAGCATCCAGTGCCGGACGGCGGGGTTACCCTTCAGACTGTAGATGATGATGTCGGTATCAAGCAAATAGGCCATCATCAGCCCCGAAACGTCGTGATGAACTCCTGTGTGCCCTTATTTCTCCGACTATTGCGTCAGCAGACCTGTCATCCTTCCAGGCCCCCGAGAGGGCGAGGAAATCCAGTGTGGAATTCGCGACCGCGTTACCGGGTGAATTCAGGTATTGTTCTAACATGGTAATCACCTCCTGACTGATGGAACGGTTCTGCAATCGTGCCGAGGTCTTCAGAAAATCATAGAGCCTGTCATCAAGATCACGAACCTGCAGGGTAGCCATATGATCCCTCCCCTGCAAATATAGACCCTCTTGCATGAATTTGCAATCACAATGCATGATATCTTCAATGAAAGCGCTCGCAAGTGAGTTCTCGGCGCAGACCGCGGCAATCATCTTCCGTACCCCACAACAACCGAGCCGTCATAAAAATCCAGGGTAATCCACTGCGACAGGTCCTCTACGATATCCCGGCACCCAGAACAGCGATGCCGGAGTCCGCACCACTCCCAGTCCTCCTCGTTGACGACAAGCCCATCCCTGACGGGATGCTGGTCTATGCGTTTGAAGCACTGATCGAGGTCACTGAAACCGTTGATGGGTCTGGACATGTATCGACTTGCCCAGAGATGACCGGAAAAATCCAGGGCCTGGTTGTAGTTCATCGCGTAGACACTCAGCAGCCACGCCATGGTAGCAGCGAGGCTGGAGTCCTCCGCCGGCGTAATGATGAGGTGCGCGTGGTCATCCAGCACCACGAAGTTGTCTATCCTGCACCCTCGCTTGGCCTTCAGCCTGACGAGTGTATCAACGAACATGGTCTTGGCAAGAGGTGATTCGAGGTAGCGAGCCCCGCCGTTGGTTCTGGCCGTCACATAATATGACGCGCCGGGGATGATGGTTCTATGGCGTCTCATGCAGAGTGCACGCAGCGTGGAGCACGGGCGCTTTCGATTTTTGGAAAAATTCTGGAAAATTCGATTCAGCGGACTATTCTGCCCCGAGCGACTCGAGACTCACGCGAAAATTGGTGCCAGCCTCGCAAGCACCTCATCGAGAATTGCAGGGGGCACTCGTTCCAGTTTCCTCGCTGAACGTGCTTCCAGATCAAGCGCGCGCGGTTGGTCACAACGAACGACACCCGTCGTCTTCGTACCCGCGCCTGTCAACGATACCGCAAAGCCGGCCGTACGGGCGAATGTTCCTATGCTCGTTATGGGCAGCACGATGGGCACCTTGGTCAGTTTATTGAAGGCCCCTGGCGATACGACCAGTACCGGACGACGTCCCTGCTGCTCATGTCCCGCTGAAGGATCAAGCGAAACCAGCCAGATTTCTCCACGCTCCATTTACAGCAACTCTCTGCCGGCCGGCACTGCATCGATCCAGTCGCGTTCTTCCTGTGACACATCAAGCGATTCGTTACATTGTGCAAGCAGTTCATCCAGGGTGTAACGCGGGTGCCCGAGCGGTTCTACAACCAGGCATCCATCTTCGACCTTTACCGAAACCGTCTCGCCAACCTGTAGTTGAAGCAGGTCAAGAAGGGCAGGCGGAACTGCGAACATGAGCGAGCCACCAACCTTTCGTAATTTCGTCGTGATCATCCCGCCCCCTTTATTATACTTTAGTATAATATTTTGGTACGGTCAACAATCCTGGTATGACGCGCCAGGGATTATGGTTCTATGGCATCTCATACGGACGGTTTATAGAGTGTTCTATGGGGTTAACGTACTTTGCGTAACAGAAAACACACTCCAAAGCCCATCAGAATTTCTTCCTGCAATGCGCCAATAATATATTGTTGCAGCGGAGAGCGGGGTGGATTGAGTAAAGATCGGCGACGTAAGAGTAGCATCATCTGTGATCAATGTTGAAAAACTTGTATTCGTGGAAATCTGGATTCGATAACCAACAGCGCCATCTATTGCATCCCAAGTGAAGGTAGGACTTACAGAGTCAGAGATAGTACCAGATGCTGGCAAGTTCCGTACAACTCTAAACCCGAAATTGCTGTTGTTCGCCCAAATAGGACCACCATCACAACGAGTTGAAAATGCCATCCAGGCATCATACTCCCAGGAACCTCCGCACTCGTCAAAAACGCTGTTGCTACCGTCCCAGCAATACTCCATTACGTTTCCGGACGTATCATAAAGCCCAAAGGCATTCGGCTTTTTCAATCCAACTGGATGCGGGGTTCCCCCCGAGTTAACAGAGTACCATGCGACATCATCTACTGTTGCGGAGCCTGAATAGGTAGTCTCATTGACATGATTACCGGAATTCGCGGCGTAAAGCCATTCATACAATCTCGGCAGCCTATACCCGTTCAAGAGGAAATTGGCAGAGACAGTTGATCCGGAAATCGTATAGACAGAGTCCAATCCCTGATATGCAGACAATGCGTTGCAGTATTT
>CAXZAJ010000182.1:0-8209 GCA_964293355.1 uncultured bacterium | reverse complement strand
GGTCGCTAAAGCTTTGATGGTCATCGTTTTACCATGTCCAGCCACGCTTATCGGTGTTGTATACTTGCTTGACAAAGTCGTCGGAGTACTTCCGTCAGTCGTGTAGTAGATCGTCGCCCCACTGGTATAGCAGCTGATCGTCACGTTCTGGTCGCTCGTGTACGTACCAGCGGGGGGGCTGAACGTCGGAAATGCAACTGGCGTAGACCAATCAGTCGTGAATGAAACCGCGCTTGACCATGATCCCCAAATGCTGCTATCAGCACCCTTGGCCTGCACCTGCCACCAATATGTCGTGTCATCAATAAGTGGGGCGGAAGATATATCCAGAATATTTGTCGCATAATCCGATTTTTCATAAAGATTTGAAACACCAAGCATTGCCTCGGTTGTGGCGATGCGAACCGCATAGGCGATCGCTCCGGCAACCGGGGTTACCACAAGCTTCGTCCCAGCCAGAGAGCCTCCGGCTGTTGGAGAGACGATTCCCAGTTCATCCGGGTTTGCGACCGTCTCAAACCCCTGGTAATTGACGCCGGCGGCGTCTACGGGGTTGTCAGGGGGGCCCCAGAGTTCGCAGGCTGAAAGGATGAAGCATGCGATGAGGGTTGCGGTCACAAGGGTGATGCGTGATGTGGTCATGGCTGGCTCCCCAGCGCACGGATACCTTCGTTCGCTGCGTCAATGGCTCGTTGCAGGACCCTGGGATCAGGGCCGCCGGAAAGAAGGAGGGGCGAGACGCCCAGGCCAGCGCCGCCCAGTGCCGCGGCGGCCATAAAAAGGTTGCCGTAGAGCTGTACGGTCTTCCAGGCATCCGCGGCGGCGGCCGTTGTTGCAGCCTGATCGTAGACTGTTTTGGCTGAATTGCCCAGGTAGTAGCTCGTCCCGGCGCCGGCAACACCGGCGACACCGGCTACCAGACAAGCCCAACCGGCTCCGCTTTTGCCGCGTTTGGCTGAAAGTTGCCGCTGGTAATCGAGCTTGTCTTGATTGAGCTGACGGATGAGGACAGCGCGGAAATCAGCGGGCTCCACCTGTTTGTCGGGCAGTATCGTGACCAGTGAGCTGTATTCCATCCCGACCAGGCTGACCCGGTACTGGCCGGCGGGCAGGTTTTGGGACAGGAACCCGGGTCCCTTCGCCTCATTCGCGAGTGTCAGTGTTCTGTCCGATCCTATCTTTACCGTCGCCCCGGCGGGTAGCCATGGAAGGCTCAGGCGGCCGGCGGGAAGCGGCAATACCCTGCTCTCCGCTTCTTCGAAGGTAACGCTTGCAGGGAGCGCTGAAACCAGGCTCTCGGCGTACGGCGAGCGCAGCCGCAATTCCACCGGAACGCCTGAGTCGACGGACCAGCGGGAACTGCCGGCCGTCAAGCCGATTCTCGTGCTCGCTACCGAGCCCGTGGAGAGGCCGATTTCCATGCCGAAATCCTGAAAGCTCACCTGGGCGGGGGCGAGTTCCTGCAAGGCAACCGACACTGGTTCAACCTTGCCAAGGCTGAGCGTGACGGCCAGGGTGGCATCCCTGTAACCGGGCTTGCGGAAAAGCAGCTGGTGTTCTCCGGTTGAAATGTCTGCAAGTCGACCCTTGGCCTCCACGGCTGGCTTACCGTCAACGAGGCACAGGGTGCCCGCGGGGCTGACTGAAAAGTCGATGCCGCTACCCTCCCAGGGTTTCCAGCTGATGGTCTGCCCCCGGCTCAAAGACTTGCTGGCGCTGGCCGCGAGGTAGGAGCTTCCCCCCGCCGTCAGGTTGACGGTGCCGGCGGGAATATTCCGGAAAGTGCCGCCGCCGCGTCGTTCCATCCGCCAACTGGATCCGGACAGGACCAGGAGAACATCCGGCGGCGCATCGATGGTGACCGTCCCCACGGGGCGGACGAGCGCCGTGAGTTCCACCGTCTCGTCGGCCTTGATGATGGCTTCGACCTCGCCATACAGGTCCTGGCCCCTGAGTTCCAGCTTCCGGGTTCCCACAGGAATCCCTTTGAACAAACCCGAGCCAAAAGGTCCTTTGTCGAGACCGTCGATCCACAAATTGACGGCGACTTCGTTGGCTGCGATGTACAGGTTGCCCGTGAGGGCCTGGAGGGTGACAGATACCTCGCAGAGGTCGCCCGGGTTGAGGGTCAGTTCCAGACCGCCTGACATGGTGGCAGTCTTGGCGATGACCTTGAGTGGTCTGCCTGCGTCGAGTTTCTTCAAAAGGACAGGAGACTGCCCTTTGAGCACGCCATCCACATAAATTTCGGCTCCGGGTACCGTTGACCTGACCATCAGGTCGGCCGTACCGCTCGCCTGGGGCGTGAATGCTACGGCTGTCCCGGTACTGCCCGCTGAAACTGCACCTTTCCGGAACAGCGCGAAAGTAGCGCCGAGCTCGTTCCCCGGAAGCGTTCCGAGCAGGGGACTCGTCCTTGTGACGCCGAGCCTGATTCGCTCATATATTGAAACCGGATCGAGGATTGCAGCTTCGTTCCGCTGGAGAAGATTGAGCAACTGCCTGCCAAACTCGCTCTCGTCGGGCACGGTCTCGGAAGCCCCGGAGGTAAGCACCTGTCGGGCCGTGAGCTGGAGGGCGTTCCGGTAAAACGCTGGAGTGATTTCAGGGAGAGCGCCGCGGCTCACTTGCAGGAAGTCACCGGAAAAGCAGGCGTCCGCGAGTATCAGGATGCGTTGAGCCTTGAGGCTGCCTATCATGTTCCGCAGCTGCTGGTTGGGTATCCAGTTGTTCTGGCTGTAGGTATCCCTGGATCCGTCGCTCGCTATCCAAAAGCCCGTACCCGTGGCGTCGGTCTGGCCATGACCGGCATAGAATATGAGTAGCGAATCCTTGGCGCCCAGACGCTTGGGCAGGGTATCGATGAAGAGGCGCCGGATATTGGCCGCTGTCGCATCCTCGTCGTAGAGTTCCAGGAACTCGTCAATGACATAGTGATCAGACAGAACCTTGCGGATAGCCTTGGCTTCTGCCGTGGCGGCCCTGAGTGACGGCCATTCGCGGTACTTATCGATACCGATGATGACGGCGACTTGCCTGCCCAGGTCGAAGTCCGCTTTTCCGGTTACTTCGCGTCCCAGGACCTGCAGGCCCCGATCCTGCCCCATGACGGGAGGGGCGATGAGGGTCAATACTATGATGAGGGGAAGTATGCTGACAAACAGGCGGGGAGACGGATCGTGTCCTTGCATGCAGACCTCCGTTATATGTTTTTTTTGAGACTTTCTCAAAGGTCAAAAAACTTTTAAAATCGTCTCAGTAGTCACGCAAAATATTAACACTACCTTTAGAGTCACGCAAGTTTTTCGATTTCTGTTTCAAGGCCTGGTTCATTGTCCATTTAAAAGAACGGGAACCCGCTGCTGCAGGTTCCCGTTCTGTACATGCTATATCGACTATCGCTTTTCCGATTACCGCTTCGGTGGCTTCTTCTTGGCTGAAGCCTTGTCCAGAAGCCCTCCACGAGGCTTCTTGTCATCGACCTTGGGCGGGGCCTTTTTCACTGCTGCGGGCTTCACCGGCGTTTTTTTTGCCACCGCAGGTTTTACGGGAGCGTGCTTTACGGCTGCTGCCTTCTTGGTCACAGTAGTTTTCTTTGATCCCGCGGCCTTCTTGGTCCCGCCAGCCTTCTTGACAACTGGCTGCCTCACCGATTCCGTGCGCGAAGCCTGCGAAGTGGAGTCGTCGTCGAACAGGCCGAGGGCACCCTCGGCCGCGGCGGACAAGGCCTGCCTCGTGGACAGCCTGACGCCCTGGGCCTTGAGGCCCTTGACGGCGAAGGACTCCACCCTGAAGCGTTCCTCGTCGATCTTGAACCGGCTCTTGGGCGCGTACTTCACGACAAAGGCTTTTTTGGGCGCAGCGGTAAAGAACAGCACCTGGGAGCCTTCCGGGGCCATCTGGTAGTCCTTGTTCATTATCCAGCCTTCTATCATGCAGCGCTTGATGCAGGCGGTACGGTTTTTGGGGTCGAGGTAGACGAGGCTGAACACGACGTCGGCCAGCATGTCCTTGTCGGCGATGCCGCAATACAGCACGCCCTTGTCCACGAAGAGCTTTTCGGGGGCGGGCACCACGGAGTAAATGCCGGAGCGCCGCACGATCAGGACCTTGTCGAAGGGCGAGACGTCGAACTGGTACTCGCCACCTGAAACGGCGGTGCCCAGATAGCCGGTCTGCGCGTCGTAGCGCAGGGCTATGTCGCGCTTGGCTACTTCCTTGGCGTCGACCTTGTCGAACGAACCGATGCGGGTCTTGCGCGCCCAGTCCGGCTTGAGTTTCTTGACGATGCCTTCCAGGAAGCTGATGCCGTACTCGGTCAGGTGCGCCAGGTGGTATCGGGCTTCCTTGAGGGCGGCCTTGATGCGGTCCATCTCGGCCTTGGCCTTTTCTATGTCGTACAGCGATATGCGGCGTATCGGTATGCGCAGGAGCCGTTCCACATCCTCGGCCGTTACTTCGCGCTTTATCTCGGGGGCAAAGGGAGCGAGGCCGTCGATGACCGCCTTGTCCACGGCGGCCTGGGTTTTCTTCGTCTCTATGGCCTTGTAGACGCGTTCTTCTATGAATATGCGTTCCAGGGTGCGGGCGTGGAGGTCGTCCAGCAGTTCCCTGATCTGCAATTCCAGCTCAGCCTTGAGTATGGCCAGGAGCCGCTTTGCGTGGTGGCGTATGACCTCGGTAACGGTCATCAGGGTGGGATTGTCGCCCTTGATGACGAGGAGGTTGCAAGAGATGGACTGTTCACACTGGGTAAAGGCGTAGAGCGCGTCCACGGTCTCCTGCGCATATACGCCGCGGGCCAGCTTTATCTCGATCTCGACGCGGTCCGTGGTGTAGTCGCTTATTGATGCGATCTTGAGCCTGCCAGACTTTGCGGCCGCCTCGACGCTCTCGATGAGGCTTTCGGTGGTTACTCCAAAAGGCAGGTCGCGGATGACGATGCGCTTGGGGTCGGAGGTGTCTATGGTGGAGCGCACGCGGACGCGGCCGAGGCCGTCCTCATATTCGCCGGCATCGATGAAGCCGCCCGTGGGAAAGTCGGGGTACACCTTGAAGGCCTCGCCGCGAAGGCAGGCTATCTCGGCGTTCAGCACCTCCACCGGGTTGTGAGGCAGTATCTTGGTGCTCATGCCCACCGCGATGCCTTCTGCCCCGGTTATTACGACGACGGGTATCTTGGCGGGGAACACGACGGGTTCCTTGTTGCGGCCGTCGTAGCTTTCAACGTATTCAGTTAACTTCCGGTTGTAGGACACGTCCCTGGCTAACTGGTTGGCCCGGCACTCGATGTACCTGGCGGCGGAGGCCTCGTCACCGGTGAGCACGTTGCCGAAGTTTCCCTGCTTGTCTATGAACAGGTCCTTGTTGGCCAGCACGACGACGGCGGAATAGATTGACGCGTCGCCATGCGGGTGATACTTCATGCACGAGCCGACGATGTTGGCCACCTTGTGGAACTTGCCGTCATCCGCCTCGAAGAGCGTGTGCATGATGCGCCGCTGCACCGGCTTGAGCCCGTCTTCAAGCTCCGGTATCGCCCGGTCCTTGATCACGTAGCTCGCGTAGTAGAGGAAATTCTCGTTAAAAATCTTCTTCACATATGCCATAGGTTCGCCTTACAAACGGTTTAACCAAAGGAACACAAAGAAAAAAACAGGACGATTTGGCACAGAGCCACAGAGAAGATGAGGGGGGCGGGAGAGTTTGGTTTATGGAGGGGCATATTCGCTGCTCCATCATACATTCTCTACTCCTCTTCTTATCTTCGCTCTTTCTTAGCTATTTTAAATTCTTACCTCATCTTCTCTGTGTCTCTGTGCTAATAATTCCTATCCCTTCTTCGCTTATTTTTTGCTATTTTAAATTCTTACCTCGTCTTCTCTGTGTCTCTGTGCGAAATTTCCTAACCTTCTTCTTCTTCTCTTCTCTTTGCCCAAGTCCTATTCCTACCTCATCTTCTCTGTGGCTCTGTGCTAAAAATTCCTATCTTTTCTATAAATCGCTGATGAGGTTTTTCATGATGTAGTCGCGGCGTTCGGGGGTGTTCTTGCCCATGTAGAACGTGAGCACCTCGGGCACGGCCTTGAGCGTCTGTATGTCCACAGACACGAGCCGTATGTCCTCGCCTATGAACTGACCGAATTCGTTGGGGCTTATCTCGCCTAAGCCCTTGAACCGCGTCACCTCGGAGCTAGCCCCGAATGATTTTACCGCCTCGTCGCGCTCCTTGGCGCTATAGCAGTAGCGGGTGTCCTTCTTGGTGCGCACCCGGAATATCGGCGTTTCAAGTATGAAGATACGGCCCTGCGATACGAGTTCTTCGAAGAAGGTCAAAAAGAAGGTGAGGAGCAGGTTGCGGATGTGGAAGCCGTCGTAGTCGGCGTCGGTGGCCAGCACGATGCGCGCGTAGCGCAGGCCTTCAACGTTATTCTCTATGCCCAGGGCCATCATCAGGTTGTACAGTTCTTCGTTCTTGTAGATCGCCGTGCGCTTGCGCGCGTGCATGTTCTCCACCTTGCCGCGGAGGCTGAAGATGGCTTGCGAGAGCACATCGCGCGAACTGACCATGGAGCCGGTAGCCGACTGGCCCTCGGTGAGGAAAATAGTCGACCGGTCGCCGTCGGGTCCGTCGCCAAGATGGATCTTGCAGTCCTTGAGCTTTGGTATCTTGAGTTCAATCTTCTTGGCGGCTTCGCGGGCTTCCTTCTTGACGACGTTGAGCTCCGTGCGCAGCTTCTCGTTGGCGGTTATCTTTTCCTGCAGACGCTTGGCCGAGACGGGATTGCGGCGCAGGTAGTCGTCGACGCCCCGGACGACCTCCTGGATTATCCACGGCTTGATGTCGCCGTTGCCCAGCTTGTTCTTCGTCTGGCTCTCGAACAGCGGATTCTTGAGTTTGACGGCCACCGCCGCTGCCAGGCCTTCGCGTATGTCTTCGCCCTTGTAGGAGGCCTGGAAGAACTCGTTGACGGCCTTGAGGAAGCCCTCACGGAAGGCCGACAGGTGGGTGCCGCCGTCCGAGGTGTACTGGCCGTTGACGAAGCTGAAGTATTCCTCGCCGTAGTTGTTTGAATGCGTAAACGAGAACTCCATCTTGTCGCCGCGCCAGTAACCGGCTTCATAGAGCACGTCGTCGCCCGTTTCGTCCTTGAGCAGGTCCAGAAGGCCATTCTGGCTGGCGAATTCCTGCCCGTTGAGCTCCAGGGTGAGGCCGGAGTTGAGGTACGCGTAGTGGCGCATGCGCTTCTCGACGAATTCCATGTTGTACGCGTAGTCGCCGAACATCTGGCTGTCAGGCGTGAACTCGACGAGTGTGCCGTTGGGTTCGCGCGAGGCGGTGCCCTCTTTCTTGGATTTGAGCACGCCGCGCTCGAAGATGGCCTCGAAGTATTTGCCTTCACGGTAGGAGACGACGCGGAACCTGGTGGACAGCGCGTTGACGGCCTTGGTGCCCACACCGTTAAGGCCCACAGAGAACTGGAACACGTCGTCCGAGTACTTGGCACCGGTGTTGATGATGGACACGCAGTCTATCACCTTGCCGAGCGGGATGCCGCGTCCGCGGTCCCTGACTGATACCGATCCGTCGGTGATACTGACCGTAATCCTCGATCCGACGCCCATGATGAACTCGTCCACCGCGTTATCTACGACTTCCTTGAGAAGTACGTAGATGCCGTCATCGGGGTTGTTGCCGGTGCCGAGCCGCCCTATGTACATGCCCGTTCGCAAGCGAATGTGCTCGAGTGACGAGAGTGTCTTGATTTTAGATTCGTCGTATTGAGAAGAGCCTTTCACTGCCATGGGCGCGACTATAACACATCCGGTGCAAACAAATAAAGTTGCACGGCTATGGAACCGGGATAGTTGCATGGGTTTGTATAAAGACCGCGTATGCCAAAGTCGAGGGGGCCCGCCTCGGAGCATCCAACCTCGCGCAAACCGCGCGAGGCCACGATGCTCCGGTCGCCCCTCGACCTATGCATGCGAGGCAATCCAGAACAAATAGCAGCGGTTCCATAGCCGCCCAAGTATAGAAAACCTGGTTGGGCTAACGCTAGACAGTAAGATGCGGTCCGGATGCGCCTCCTCTACATTGTAGGAGCCTCCAAAGCAACCCGGGTGGTGTTTGCTTGGGGGGTCCTTTTTCAAAAAGGATCACCCCACCTGGCGTGGACCTTTGCCAGCGAGGGGGGGAACCCCCCCG
>CAXZAJ010000181.1:0-8214 GCA_964293355.1 uncultured bacterium | reverse complement strand
GACAGGTGCCCCGACGGTTTGGCTTCCAGTTCTACCAGCCCGCCCCGGCCATCCCTGGCTGAAACGAGGAACGAGCCGCGCCTTACTTCCAGGACGCGCGCTGGTTCCAGCTTGCCGGTCAGTCCTGTGGCGAAGAAGTCTCCCCATCCGAGGTCCAGCAACGGATCCTTGCCTGTCATGTCAGTGTTGATTCTGGTTTCGTTTGTATTGCTCATTTTCGTGTACCCTAAGCAAAGGCTACCGTCATGGCGCGAGCGGCGTCAACGCAGAGCGGGGCTTTTTGAGGGTGAATAAATAAATGTAATCGAAGTTGGATTGGCGGGGGACAACTTTTCCACAATAAGTGCTGTACAAATATCTAAATCAACTTTATGATTTGTACGAATATTGAGTTTCCAAAGAGAAGTTGCGATGATTATTGGTTTCTTAGGGAGTTAATTATCGGTATAATCAAGAAAATTATCATCTAACCTTCTTTTTTTGAAAGACCAAAAAGGGAAATTGCTTATACCATTTATTATTTGAACATTTTTACGTTTAGTACTAATAATTTTCGTTCTGCTACTGGTCGTAAAAGTCTAGACTATAACTGGCTATTAGGCAAATGAAAGCAATTAAAATGGGAGTTTATGATCTATTAGAATCTGGATCCACTATGTAGGGTCAAATTTAACAATTATGTTTTTAATAACGATTGACTGAAACGAGGGTTTAAATGCACTTTGAAACAAAAGTAAAAATAGAGCAAATAGTTTTAAGTTGTGTTCACAGGACTATAGATAGAATCAGCCATGATAAGACATATCGTCCATTTCATGAAGCCTTGCTTTCTACTAAATTGATTAATGCATCAGCGTTCGAAAGATCATTTTCAACGTCATTCGGTCAAGGGCCTGTCGAAGAAATATCAAGCATTGTTGCAATAGATAACGGTTCGACTGTAATTCGTCAAAAAGAAACAATGGTAAATGTATACAAGGGTTCTGTTGATCAAATATCAAGAATACTTGCCGAGTTAAGAGATGGAACAAGAAAGCCAAATTGGGAGAATGAAATAAAAATAGTAACTGCTGTAAACAAAGGAGATACGGAAGTTAGAAAAATTCTTTCTGACTTATATATTAAGAAAGGTAATACCGAAAGTTATATATCTATAAAAACGGTGAAACCGAACCTTGACCAAACAGAAATTGCAAAGAAGGATATGCTGTTACTAAAAGCACACAACCCGAGTTGCTTAACATATTTTGGATTGTTCTATAACCCAGGTGGCCCTAATCGAAATGATTACAATTGGACAATGCCTTCAAAAATATTCGACATGAAAAAAGATTCTTGTGTTCTTATCGGTAAAGAATACTGGGATACCATTGGTGGTAATGGTACTTATGAAAATTTACTTTCTGTATTTAAATCTGCGGGTGAGACTACTCTACTTTTGCTCAAAAGTCTAGAATAGATTTTACATAAAATCTTTATCGCTTGTGTTCTTATATCTTGAATAGGGGAAATCTGTATAAACTGGTATTTCCTCATTTGCAATCAACATTTTAATCATTCTCCCGATCGCTTTTCCCAATGAATGTGGTACTGCATTGCCTATTTGTTTATATTGCTCTAATAAACTACCTTCAATTTGCCATTGTTTTGGAAATTCTTGAATTAATTTGTACTCTTCCACACTTAAAGGACGATTTTTATCAGGATGAGCTAAATCGGTTGCTGGCATTGCAGGATGTGTTACAAGAGTTGGAGATGGTTTTTCCCAAGATAACCGGCGATAAAACCCAGTTTTACCGCCACCGGATAAAAATGATGCCCCCATAGCTTTTACTTGCAATTCTGGTGGAAGGTTACGCCAATTTTGGCCAGCCTTTAATAACCGGTAGTATTTTAAACGCTTTTCTGGAAAATTTATATAGTGTTGTTCCTCTTCGTTAATATTTCCAATTACTTCCTTGATTGTCTTCCATTTAGGTAAATTAAACGAACCATTTTCTGAGTGTGTTGGTACTAAATATGGGGCTTTTTTTCCATCTCGAGAACAAATCATAACAACTCGTTCTCGTTTTTGTGGTGTCCCAAAATTTGCCGCATTATACAAGTTGAATGAAACCCCATAGCCGGAATTACTTAGAGTATTTACAATATATTTTATTGCACCTCCTGGCAGTTCCTCATCAGTGAGTTTAGGATTTGTTTTACCTCTTTCGGCAATAGGTCTATGTTTAATTGGAGCTGAAAGTAGTCCCCTTACATTTTCAATAACAGCATATTTGGGTTGTAATTTTTCAATTATATTCAAATAGACTAGTAATAAATTACCACGTTGATCATTGAATCCTTTGCGTTTGCCTGCTGTACTAAACGCTTGACATGGTGGGCCACCAATAATTAAATCAATTTCGTCATCTGGTCTTAATCCCGCCATTTCTTTAATTTCTTCAGGAGAATATTGTTCAATATCTCCTATTAAACCGATATCTGGTTTGTTTTTCTTTATTGTTTTTCTGCAAGCATTATCTATTTCACAAGAAAGTAAAATATTAACGCCTTCCCTTTCTAGGCCTGTGTCAAGGCCCATTGCTCCAGAAAAAAAGCTGAGGGTTTTGAAGCCTTCTCGATTTGTAGTAGAACAAGGTTGGTCTTCTGCTACTCCACATGGATTTTTATCATAATATTTAGAAACATCATATTCTTCCATAATCCAGGTTTTACCATATTGAGTTGCCGGTAGTTTCCCATCACGACATAAACTACGTACTTGTTGTTTGGATAGGTTTAACCTTTTCGCGGCATGTGCAATTGTGGAATAGGTACTCATTATTGTTTCTCCAGCGAAAGAATATCAAGTACCATTATAACCTGTATAACACATTTGTCAATATTTTTTTTACAAGTCTATTCGAGTATAAATTAGAGCAGATGGATTAAACACTCAAAAAATTATCCAAAAAATATATTTCCGCTCAGCAAAGCGGTAAGTAAACAGTTGAGGCATCTATTTAAGTATACACAAAAAAAGCCGTGCCCCTTGAGGCACGACCTATTCAAACTGGCTGGTTGGACGGATTACCTGGAGAGGAACGTGAGCGCGATGCCGCCCTTGCCCGCGCGGCCCGTGCGGCCGATGCGGTGCACGTAGTCGTCGTAGGAATTAGGTGTTGAAAAATTGATCACGTGGGTAATGTCGGACACATCGATGCCGCGGGCCGCCACGTCGGTGGCCACCAGGATGTTGATCTCGTCATTCTTGAGCTTCTGCAGGGCGCGCGAGCGCTGGGCCTGGCTCTTGTCGCCATGGATCTCGTCGACCTTGAAACCGCGTGCTGCCAACTCTCGGCCGAGGCGCCCCACGGCGCGCTTGGTGTCATCGAATATAATCGTCTTGCCACAATCGCCTGCGATGAGCACGTCGTGCAGCTTGTCCATCTTCTCAAGGTTGCCGCCGTAGTACACCACGTTCTGGCTGACCGAGTCGACGGTGGAGCCTTCCTTGGTGGAAACGGTGACCGGGTCCTTGGAGAACTGTTCGATGAGCCTGGCAATTTTGGGTTCCATGGTGGCGGAGAAGAACAGCGACTGGCGCACCGGCGACACCCTGCCGAGGATGCTGGTGATGTCGTTGATGAAGCCCATGTCCAGCATGCGGTCCACTTCGTCCAGAACCACAAAATTGAACAGCGACAGCGGGAGCGTGCCCTGCTGGATGTGGTCCTTGATGCGACCGGGCGTACCAATGACGACGCGGGGGTTGGTCCGCAGGTCGCGGCGCTGCAGGCTCATCGAGGCGCCGCCTATGAGCAAGGCGCTCCGGAGGCCGCAACCCTTGCCGAAGGAGAAGCACTCTTCCATGATCTGCTGTGCCAGCTCGCGGGTAGGCGCCATGATGATGGCGCGGTGGTCCATGTGCGTTATCAGGTCGTGGATCATCGGTATGGCGAAGGCCGCGGTCTTGCCGGTGCCGGTGTTGGCTATGCCGACGACATCCTTGCCCTGGAGCACCAGCGGGATGGTCTGGTCCTGGATGGCCGTGGGCTTCGTGAATCCCTTGATCACGATGTTGTCCATGATTTTCTTGTGCACGTCAAAGTCCTGGAAGCTGTTGGCCGGTACGTACTCGACCTTCTCTGTTATCCGTGCTTCCTGAATATAGCGTGAGGGGTGGATGAACTGCTTGGTGCGGGCTCCGGAGCCGCCGCGCTGCTGACCGCCACGAGGCGCGAAGCCCCTGCCGCCTTGCGGTGAAGGGCGATTGCCGCCCTGGCTGCCGGCATAGGGCTGCCTGGGAGCGTACGAAGAGCGGTCGTCGGACGATGAACGGCGGGACGGAGACTGATACGAATTCCTTGATTGCATGAACCTGTTCCTGAACGAGAAAAGTATGCGTATAGAATGGTCGGTACTCGACGGGAGCGCGGGCTTGCTGGCCTTGAACGCGGACGGTGTGAGTGCCGGGTACAGTTTGCGAAGGAGCGAAAATCGCTGCTGTCGAAACGGTTCCCTCTCAATTCCGTAAGAACCCGATAAGACGAGGGAATACTAATTGCACCTGTACCTTAGCACAAAGACCGTGCCATGTCCTAGCCCCAGCCAATAAAAAACCTCGCAAAACACCTATTATTTCTATCAACCCTTGTAATCTATTGACATTCTTTATCGTTTTCTGTATGTTAGTTCCAACATCGACGCAGGGTAGAGCAGTTGGCAGCTCGTCGGGCTCATACCCCGGAGGTCGTAGGTTCGAGCCCTACCCCTGCAAAATTTAAAGACCCGATCCTACTGGGTCGGTTCTTTAATTATAAACCAGCGGGGTAGGACTCGAACCGTAGTGAGCGCCGAGCGGTAGCGAGGAAGAGCGCGCATGGATGCGCGCGGAAGCGAACGAAGGCGCCCGTAGGCCTGAGCCAGGATGGCGAAGACCGGAGGGAGAGTCCTACCCCTGCTAAAAAAAGAAACGGTCGCGCTTCTGCGCGACCGTTTCTTTTTTAATAAAGCAGGGGTAGGACGAGATCCGAACCCCTGCCCCGAGCTGGCGAGGGCCGGGCGCAGGGATGCGGCGAGAGGGGGTGAGCGGGCCTGAAGCGAGCCCGCAGGACGCGGGCGAACGGAAGGCGAGTCCTACCCCTGCCCCCGGAAGAGCTGTATTCCAAGCAACATGCGGTGCGGGATTCGGATCAGACGGGGGATCTGCCCCCGATGTAACCGCTTGAGCGTGCCCAGCATGGGCGAACGGAAGGCGAGTCCTACCCCTGCCCCCGGAAGAGTAGTGCGTCCCCCTATCTGTTGACAAATTGTTAAGCTACTTCCAGACTTATGGCAGTTATGGAACATGGTTCGAGTTCACGCCAGCAGACCCGCCGGGCTTCAGGCCTCCTCACGGAGGATACAGCTTACTTCGGCGGGTGTTTTTTTGTTCTGGAATGCTTCGTGGACAGGTATATTTTAAGAGATCAATCCTGAGATCAATGAACTGCCATGTGCCGTCAACGCTCAGACCGCTTCCGGTGGAAGAGAGGATTCCTTGCAATGCAGATTCCATCAGAAGACGATTTTAAATCAGCAGCCGCAACCATGACCAGAGATGATTTCAAAGGGCTGCTGGCCCTGATCAAACGCATCCCGGGGATTACTGAATTTACCCGGATACGGGATGGCTTTGAAAGCGGGCGCGGTGTTTCTTTTCCTATGTATGCCGAACATCCAATCGTGGATGAGTTTCGCCAGGAAGCCTACCGCCTCGGCATCGTGGTCAACTTCGACTGGACTGCATGGAATGAAGGCAAGGTCTTGCTTGCGGACCGCTCTTCCGACTTCACCCGCCTGGATCTGGGAACCCTGTGCAAGCTGGTTACCGTCATCATCCGGCAGGACAGGTTCTGCGAAGGGAGCTTGGCCAGCCAGTTTGAGGATGGTACGGTAGGCCGGATACTCGCGGGCATGGAAGCCTGGTTCGAGCGAAAGCAAGCCTGAACAGCAACGCTGCCTCAGCGGGCATTCCGGCTGAGGCAGTTTGTTGACTATCAGGGCAGGGATACCTCCGCCACGGCGCCGTCGATCAGCACGATCTTGTCCTGGTGGCTAACGAAGGCGACCGACCAGGGTTTCGTGTCCTGAACGAGCAGCACCGTGCCGTCTTTGCCAACCGCTACGGACTTGGCCTTTATGCCTGCCAGGGCTTGCCACACACCACCGGGCCGGTGGAAGACGAGGCCGCTACTGTTGACCACCCAGGGATCGCCCTTGGGGGCCACCGCTATCCGGACGGCTGCCCCGTCTATACTGGACCAGGTCTTGCCCGTCCAGCGGAGGATTTCGTAGCCGCCGTCAGCGGGTGTCGTGCCTATGATCCACGCCGTTCCGTCGGCACCAACCCCGATGTCGGTGGCCCGGCCGGGCATGGCTTTCCATTCCTTGCCGGCGCGGCGGAATATCCTGTTCTGGTCGTCGACTATCCACGGCTGGCCGTCCGGCCCTACCGCGATGCGGACGGCTCCCCCGGGAATGCTTTCCCAGCCGGCCGGGCCGTAGTGCCAAATCCTGTAGCCGCCCGGAGCAGGCTCCACGCCCACGCTCCAGATCTCGTTTCCGCCTTGGGCCAAAGACTTGGCTGCCCCGGATTGGATATCCCAGCCGTTTCCTACCCATTGCATCATGGATGCGTCGATCTTGGCGATCCAGACTCCCTTTGGTAAAGCGCTGGCCTTGACCGCGGGTGCGGGACTCGGGGCTTGGTAGCCGGCTGCCTTGGGAGCCTTCTCAAGGGCTTCCTGGGCTATGGTCCCTTTTCCGTTCGGATTATCGCGGATCATGGACAGGGCGGACTGGCCGCTTGCTGATACGGCGGTGCTGTCGGCTCCGGCGGCGAGCAGGGCCAGGACGACTTTGGGATTCGAATTGTACAAGGCCGCTGCCAGCAGGGGCGTCATGCCCTCGGCATCCCGTTCTTCCAGCTTCGCGCCTGCCTCCAGAAGCACCGGGATCATTTCAGGATACGGGTTGAACATGGCGGCGATGTGCAGCGGGGTCGTGCCGTCCTTCCCGCGCTCGTTGACCTTGCCGCCGGCCTTGAGTATCAGCCGGGCTACTTCCGGATTCCTGTTCTGCGCCGCGAAGACCAGCGCAGACGAGCCGGACCTGTCCAGTACGTCGAGCCTGGCGCCGGCCTTCAGCAGGGCCGCGGCCACCTCTGGCGGCTGGGTTCCTCCGCTGGCTCGCATGAGCGGCGTGATGCCCTCGTTGTCCTGGTCGTTGACCTTGGCCCCCGCCTTGATCAGATCCTGCACAACGGCGGCCGGACTGCGCCATGCGGCGTGCATCAAGGCCGTAAGGCCGTCATGATCCCGCTCGGAAACCTTGGCTCCCATCCTGAGCATCGTGCGGAAAATTTCCGGGTTGGGGTTGATCGTTGAATACATCAGGGCCGTCCAGCCACCCGCGTCCTTGTCAGTCAGTTTAGCGCCCGCTTTCAGCAACAGCTGCAGCATGGCAGGATCGGGGTTGAACATGAGGGCATTGAGCACGGCCGAGGCGCCGGCGGCGTCCTTGTCGTCGATCCTGGCCCCAGCTTTGAGCAGAACCTGGGCGACCTCCGGCTTGTTGTAGCGTACCGCAAAGAAGAGCGGCGTGAGGTTGTCGGACGATTGCCTCTGCGTCAGGGATTCTCCGCGATCCAGGCCTGCCTGCACGTCTGCTACGGTGCCGTAGCGGCTATCGTGGAAGAAATCCTCCGTGATCCTTGAATCTTGGGAAAAGGCGCCGGTACCAGCGGAAACAACAAGCAGACTTATCATTATCAATTTGGTCATGTAACGGCCTCCACACAACTGAAACTCGTTATGAAACAGGCATTTGTCAAGCGGAATGCACTCATCCTGGCCGCCGCCGAGCAGTCCGGTTGCACCCGCATACACTCGGAGGAGCTCAACGCGGGGCAGGTGTCCTGCGGCATCACGTGCATCAATCCTTTTGCCCGCTAGGCTCGAGTGCCTGTCGCCCGCTCTTTGTACTGAGCCCGGCAAGGACGACTGCCACCTCAACACCGCCTTCTTCGCGTTGCTCTCCGGTCCCGATTCCCAGTGACCAGCCACGTGATGAAACTGTTCCGGGCGCACCGGGTCCGGCCTGCGGCCGTGGCCGTCGGGCTGTCCAGGGTTCCGCGCTGTCGCGGTCCAGTCCCGGCTGGCGCCGTGACCGCTTTGCGCCCCTCTCCTC
>CAXZAJ010000180.1:0-8219 GCA_964293355.1 uncultured bacterium | reverse complement strand
CTGTATCGTTCCAGCTGATTCGGGGATGCCCTGGTGGTTGCCAGCGCGGGCAAAACCGCCTTGTTCCAGAACGGCGGCGACAGCCTACATAAGTCTATAATCAAGCATGGAATATATTAGCACGATTAATATATAGTTAGAAATATTAATTTTACTTATTTATTTGATTCTGTTATGGTTTGTTTTGAAGTAGCGGAGGTCATGATGTTCCTGTTTTTTGCGATGGTTTCTGCTCTGTTCTATGGGTTGGGTGATTTTTCAGGTGGATATGCCGCCAGTAAAAGCAAGGTGCTTCCAGTTCTGGTCGTATCCCAGGCTTTTGGTCTGGCCACAGCAGCCATCGCGCTGATGGCTATGTGGTCAGGTCCACCTGGCCGGGCGGATCTGGTGTGGGGGCTCATCGGAGGGCTTGCCGGAGCGTTCGGGATTGTTACGCTGTATCGCGGCATAGCCAGAGGCGTCGTAGCCATCACATCGCCTGTAGCCGCTTTGCTGAGCTCCGTCCTCCCCCTGGGCGTGGGGCTGTTTCTCGGTGAGCAGCCCGGGACGCTGGCTCTCGTCGGTATTGGTCTGTGTGTACCCGCCATAATCCTGCTCTCTGCAGGTACCGCACGCACCGGAAACGAAAGGGCGCGCATCGGTTCTTCATTGTTGCACGGGCTGGTGGCGGGTCTCGGTTTCGGGCTCTTCTACGTGGCGCTTTCGCGCCCTGGGGTACATTCCGGTTTCTGGCCGCTCGTGGCGGCCCGCACGGCTTCAATCTCGATGGCTCTGGTTGTCATGCTCTTCAAGCGCCAACCGCTGGTCCTCGGCAAGGGTAGCCTCATACCGGCCATATTCGCGGGTGTACTCGATATGGTGGCCAATATATTCTTTGTTCTGGCGTCGAGCTCCGGCTTGCTCTCAATCGTGGCGATTATCGTATCCCTCTATCCTGTGCCTACCGTTCTCATGGCTAGGCTGGTTTTCAAGGAGCGCATCGCTCCCGTCAGGGGACTAGGCCTGGCTCTGTCCCTCGCAGGGCTGGCCCTCATCAGCCTCAATTAGCGGGGTGTCTGTGCATCCGGGGCTTTGAGTTGATCCAGGGCCGGATCGTAGACGCTGAAGCGGTTGCGGCCCTGAGCCTTGGATCGGTACATGGCCGCGTCTGCCCGCAAGGCCAGTTCTCCCCCGTCCGCCCCATGTTCAGGAAACAGGGAAATGCCGATGCTCGCCGAGACGTGGGCTTCATGGTCTGCCAGCAAAAATGGTGACACCAGCGCGGCGAGGAGCTTTTCAGCTCCAAGTTCCGCCGCGCGGCTGTTTTCCGCTCCCCGAAGGAATATGACGAATTCGTCACCGCCTATCCTACCCACGCAATCGGATGCCCGTATGCACGAGCTCATCCTGGACGCTGACTCGCGCAGGAGCTGGTCACCCGCGTCATGCCCCAGCGTATCGTTGACTTCCTTGAACTTGTCCAGGTCTATGAACAAGAGCGAGAGGCCGAGTTTTTCCCGTCGGCACAAGGCGATTGCCTGCTCGAGCCTGTCAAAGAACAAGGCGCGGTTGGGAAGTCCTGTCAGCTGGTCGTGGTGCGCAAGGTGACGGTAGCGCTGCTCGCTCTCCTCAAGCTCCGATTCGGTATTTTTAAGCTCGGTAATATCAACGGTTACTCCGAGCAACGCCGGTTCCTTTGATCCCGGCTGCTTATAAGGAACCTTGGTCGTCTGAAACCAGCCGGGGCTCTTGTCGAAGCGGATTCCCGGATGCTTGTCGATGAAGAGCGGTTTTCCCGATTCCATGACCTCCCGGTCCTGCGCCTGGAATTCGCGCGCATGCTCGGTATCTCCCTGTAGTTCGGCGTCTGTCTTGCCGAGCATCTCCCTCGGCTTCAATCCATAGTAGGTTGCTGTTGCGGTGTTGGCCAGGATGTACCGACCTTTGGCATCCTTGGCAAAAATATATGCGGGTACCGTATCAATGATGAGGCGAAGGTGATCGTTGTATCGTCGCAAGTACCGATACCAGAGTCCGGCAATGGCGCCGAGTACCACGACGATCAGGATGAGCCTCCGGAGCAGACGATAGTCAAAGCCGGTCTGGGCAACGATGGCGATATGGTCGTTGATGGCCTTCTGAACGTCCTGGGGGGTAATGGTGTCCACGCCGCGGTTGAGGATGTCCCTCAATAAGGGGTGATCCCTGGATACGCCCATCCTGAAGCTGTTGTTGAAATCGGCAAGTTGTCCGGCTATTTTCAGGTTGAAGTAGCCTTCCTTGCGTATGGTATAGGCGGCTACCGCGAGCGATCGGAGTGTCAGGTCTGCCCGGCGCTCCGAGACGGCATCCATGGCTGAGCGCTCGCTGTCGGTTACAAGAACAGTGAGCCCGGGATACTCCCGCCTGATCCGCTCCTCGATGCTGGTACCCTGGGGCAGGGCTACCGTGGCGTCGTCGAGCCGGGAAAGGTCCGCGATGTACTCGGCCTCTTCGCGGGCGATTATGACCGTGGGATCATCGAAATACGGTTCAGTAAAGGTGAGCCATTGTTCCCGCTCGGGTGTGCGGTTGAGAAAGGCCAGCACGAGGCAGTCGCCTTGTCTGGAGGCTGCCAGACTGGCTTTCCAGTCTTGCGTGGGGAGCAGGCGGAGGTCTACACCAGAGCGCTCGGCTATGAGGCGTACAAGATCAGCGGCGATGCCCGAGTAGCGGCCTTCAGCATCCAGCTTCTCGTATGGTTCCCAGTCAGGGTCACAGCAGAAGTAGACCGGGCCGAGTTTCTCGAGGTATTCCAGTTCAGCTTCGCTGAGTAGCCGCAGGGCTGCATCGGGAGCATTGCTGGTCCTCGTGGCTGGTTGAAAGGTTTGTTCAGAAGTGATACTCCTGCCATCAGGAGCGAACATCAGGACCGCGGTAGCGATGGCTGTCACGAGGACAGCAAGCGCGGCGGCAAGTCGTATGGTCGTTTTTTTCTTCGTCCTGTAATCGACTTTGCCCTTCATTTCCGGCCTCCACAAAACCCCGGACGTTGACACATCCCAACCGGAGTGTTGACTGAGCGGTTACTCGCTGTCAATCACGATGGAATCAAGGCTCCGCGCGCCGGCCGACAGGCTAATCTGGTTAATATTCAGTAATATCGATGTTGCATCGTCTTGAATTCCATGATATTTTCCACGCATGAGTACTGAAATTCGGCTGAATTCCCCATTCGGGGGCAATGCTCCCGAGGCATCCCTGCCCAGTCTGGAGGAGATGTCAAAGAAGATCACGCGCTCCACGATACTCATCGCGACCGTGCTGGCACTGCTGTCCATCTGGCTAGGAATTCTGGCGATACTGCTTCCGTACACGAGGTACCAGATCAGGCTGGAGACTCAGGCCATCAACACCGCGGTGGTCGCTATCCTGTCCGCGCCTGAAAATATCAGCATGGCGGAGGTAACCCGGGAGGCGCTCTCAAAGCTCGCCGGTACGCGGATGGAGCTTGATCTGGCTCCGGACCTGCTTGCAGCAACCGACCGTGACCAGCTCCGCAAGACTCTCCGTGAACAGGCGGTCATTCTGAGTGACCAGTCGCACGCGATAACGGAGCGACGACTGATCGAAGCCGCGATCCTCCTCGCCGCGGCAGCCGTCATGATGATCTTCCTCATGACAAGAATACGGTCACTTTCGGCAGCGCAGCGGGAAATTTTCAGTCAGGCGCGCATGGTTTTCAGTGCTTTTGATCGATCCACCACAAGGCGTGCCTCGGTAGAACTTGAGACAGGCAAGCAAGCCTGGAAGGAAACACGGGAGATCATGCAACGTTCCAATGCGATACTGCGGGAGCTTGATTTTAATAACGACTTGCTGGCGATCCTGCAGAGCCAGGGCGACCTGGAATCCACGCTGCGCATACTCTTTCCGATGATAGGGAATTACCTTCCGTGCGAGCGTCTTGCGGTAGCTTTCGTCGACCAGTCCGGGGAGGTCATTGCCGAGACGGCCATTACGACGGCGGTGGAACCGAAGATCGGCCCGGGGTATTCCATGGCGATCTCACAGACCAGTCTTCCGGCGGTAGCAAAGGAATGCCGTGTACGGATAATCGGAGATCTTGAGCAGCATCACCGCATGACGGGTTCGGAGACAACCCGCCTTATCATAGAAGAAGGATTCGGTTCTTCACTGACTATACCGCTTACGTTTGGGCAGCGTTGCGTTGGATTCATGTTCCTGAACTCACGTGCCAAAAATGCTTACCAGGGTTTCCATATTCCTGTAGCCGAGCGCTTCGGGGCTTCGCTGGCGGGACCCATCTACCATCATTACCTCGTGCAACTGCTGCTCGCCGAATCATCAAAAACATTCGTCAAGGCGATGGAGCATCGCGACAACGAAACCGGCGATCACATCAACCGCATGAGCCTGTACTCCGCGGCGATCGCCCGCTGCCTGGTTGGCAAGCCGGGATATGCTGAATTCCTTGGCCCACGGCAACGCCGGGAATTGCTCTGGTATTCACCCCTGCATGATATCGGCAAGGTGGGCATTCCCGACGCGGTCCTGCTCAAGCCTGGTGCGCTGGATAAGGAGGAACGTCGAATCGTTGAAACGCATGTGGAGATTGGCCTCAGCATGATCGGATCTCTCGACGAGGCGCTCTCCAGATACCTGCCGCGGCCGCCATTCACGACCGCGGTAGACATCGTTGGCGGCCATCATGAGCGGTGGGATGGTACGGGATATCCATTCGGTAAAAAGGGAACAGAAATTCCTGTTACTGCCAGGATCGTGGCGGCTGCGGATATCCTCGATGCCCTGACCTCAAAGCGACCTTACAAGGAAGCCTGGAGTTTTGACAAGGCGTTCAGCCATCTGGCCGGGCTTGCCGGTACCCACCTCGATCCGGCCGTGTCCGCGGCCCTTCTGGAATGCCGGACAGAGCTGGAAGCCATATCCGTAAAATATAGCGAGTCTTGACGTATAGCTCCGGAGAAGCCTTTTACGGGGAATCAGTTGACACCTGAGCACAACGTGGTATCATGCACGCAGAAACAAAGAAAAAGACAGAAAAAGCATAAAAATACAAAATGTCCGGGCAGCGTCCTGCCCTCGGATCGGCTTTATCTGGAGGCATTCGACAGCCGTTGGCTGCGATGCCATCCACTATGTACACCGTGCGGAGAAAGAGGAGTAGGCGATGGTAGCGAAAAGAGTCCTGTTGATCAGTGCTTTGGTTCTTGTCGCGTTCTTGAGCGGATGCGCAAAGGCCAAGCCGGAAGGTGCGGCTGCTGACGTTCAGTCGAAGGCTCAGGAGATCAAGAAGGTCGCGGTCATATGTGATCCCGTAGGCGTTAACCCGTTCCTGACCCAGGTCGTCAACAAGATGGCTGAAATGAAGGCCGCAAAGACCTACGCCATGGATTACAGCGTCATCGAGTGCGCCGATGATTCGTCATGGGCTGAAAATATCCGTGCGTCCGTTGAAGAAGGCTACAACCTTATCCTCGTAGTCGGATGGCAAGGCGCAGATCCGCTCAATGCCGTAGCTACCCAGTTCCCCGACAAGGCCCAGTACGCGATCATCGATACGGTCTGCGACAATCCCAAGGTCAAGTCGTACATCTTCAAGCCGCAGGAAGCCGCCTACCTCATCGGCGTCATAGCCGCATCCGTCAGCAAGGACGCCGGCAAGCCCAATGGTCCCTTCGGCGGCGTTCATGCCAACCCCGGCCAGGGCAGCTTCGAGTGGCGCTATGGCTACATCCAGGGTGTTAAATCGGTCAATCCGTCAGTCACCATGGCAAACTTCCTCTTCAACTACACCAAGTCGTACACCGACGCGCCGATCGCCAAGGAACTGGCGCTTCAGCAAGCCGCCCAGGGCTGCGTGTTCATTAATGCCGCATCTGCGGTTGCCGACTACGGCACGTTTGAAGCTGCTGCCGAGAAAAAATTCTACACCTCCGGCCAGGACTCGGACATGACCAGCCCGACCAACCCGTACATCCTCACCACGGAGGTAAAGTACACCGGCATCGTGGCCGAGCTGATCGTCGATGAATTTTTCAAGACCGGCATACAGCCCGGCGTCGTGTCCCTCGGCCTGAAGGAAGGCGTCGTCGGAGCGACCTACATCACCGATGATGGTGTCAATCCGAGGAACACCGCTGTCCTTACCGACAGGATCGTGCAGCTGGCGCGTGACGCGGCCAACAAGATCAAGTCAGGCGAGCTCATCATAGAAGTGCCGATAGAGAAGGACTTCAAACTGTAATTGAACAGGCCATATCGCCTCCGGGGCTGACTGCCGTACGGAGGCGATCATTTTTTTGTGACACAGGAGCAGCGAGCATGCCCGACGTTGACCAGGCTCCCATGCTGACGATGGAGCATATCGTCAAATGCTACGACGAACTCGTGGCCAACGATGACGTGAGCATCGCGTTGCATGAAGGCGAAATTCTGGCCGTGATAGGCGAGAACGGCGCCGGCAAGACAACGCTGATGAAGATCCTGTATGGCATGGAACAACCCACGGCCGGCACCATCCACCTCAAGGGCAAGCAATTGCATCTCAGGAGCGCGGCGCATGCCATTGCCAGCGGCATCGGTATGGTGCAGCAGCACTTCATGCTTTTTGACCCGTTTACCGTTACAGAGAATGTCGTGTATGGCAAGGAGCCCGTTAAGGGGCTCTACTTCGACCTTGAAAAAGCCAAGGGGCTGATAGCGGAACTATCAAAACGCTACGAATTGCCGCTTGACCCGAACGCGCGTATCAAGGGCATGCCCGTAGGGCTCAGGCAACGGGTCGAGATACTCAAGGTGCTCTATCAGAACACGGACATCATCATTTTCGACGAACCCACGGCAGTGCTGACTCCGCAGGAAGTGCACGAACTGTTGCGGACGATGAAGCGGCTCGCGGCCGCCGGCAAGAGCATCATCATCATCACGCACAAGCTCAACGAGGTCATGGAGGTTGCCGACCGCGCCGTCGTCATGCGCGCCGGAAAGCATGTGGCCGATGTGGCAATCAAGGACACGAGCATCGAGGAACTCAGCTACATGATGGTTGGCCGTAATCTGGTAAAGAAAGACGTGCCCGCCATTCCTCCCGGCGAGGATATCCTGCGGATCGAAGATCTCTGCGTGCAGGGGGCCGGAGCCGTCGCGAAGATCGATCACCTCTCGCTGCATGTCAGCGCCGGGGAAATCGTCGGCATAGCCGGTGTCTCGGGTAACGGTCAGTCGGAACTGGAGCGCTGCATACTCGGACTGCAGCGCATCGACAGCGGAACCATAGCCGTCAAGGGCGCTGACATAAGCAACCGCAGGGTGGTCGAGGTCCGCGAATCGGGCGTCTCGATGATACCGGAAGACCGCTACCTGTGGGGCTCCGCTTCCGCGGCCTCGATAACCGAGACCGCCATCATGACCCACTACCGGCGCAGTCCGTTGTCTGCGCGCGGCATGCTCAACATGAAGAACATCAGGAAATTTACCGGAGACCTCGTACGGGCCTTCTCGGTAAAGACCGACGACATACGGTTAAAGACCGGTTCGCTCTCGGGCGGAAACGCGCAGAAGCTTATCGCGGCGCGCGAGATTGCCCACAAGGCACCGCTGCTGGTCGCCTGCGAACCGACGCGCGGCGTCGACATCGGCGCTATGGAGTACATACACGAAAGGCTCGTGGAGAAACGGACGAGCGGTGACGCCGTGCTGCTGATTTCAAGCGAGCTTTCGGAGATCATGGAACTGTCCGACCGCATCTACGTAATGTACGGAGGAAAGATCAACGGGGAATTCAAGCGCGGCTGCGTCAAGGAAGAAGAGCTGGGCCTGCTGATGGTAGGAGGGGTAAACCATGGTTGACAGAAAGATCAGGCATCTGTTGACCCCATTGGTGCAGCCCCTGATGGCCCTCGGATTTGCCCTGGCAGTAGGCGCGCTTGCCATCATCGTTACGGGAGAAAATCCGTTTACGGTTTATGCTGCGATGTTCAAAGGCGCGTTTGGAAATAAATATTACCTCCTGACGACGCTGACGCGGGCCACGCCCATAATCATCTGCGGGCTCGGAGCCGCCATAGCCTGGAGTTCCAACTACATGGGCATAGGCGGTGAAGGCCAGATGATCGTGGGCGGGTTTACCACGGCCATAGTCGCCATCTACGCACCGGGGCCGCTCTGGTTCAGGTTCATCCTGGCACTAGTCGCGGCGATGGCGGATGGCGGCCTCT
>CAXZAJ010000179.1:0-8232 GCA_964293355.1 uncultured bacterium | reverse complement strand
CAAGCTCGCCCATGATGTCTCCGGGGCCGTTTGAAGCCAGCTCGACCTGTCTGCCCGACTGGTCGGTTTTTTCTATCTTTACCTTGCCTGACAGGATGATGAAGAGGCCTATGCCATCTTCACCCTGCCTCATCAGCTGGGCGCCAGCCGCAAAGTCGCGTTCGGTGCAGATCTGGGCTATGCCCTTGATGTACTTGGGTTCAAGGTTCGCAAACAGGCTGACCTTTGAAAGGGCGGCTTCATGACTCATGGGATCTCCTTTATAGTGACAGTTTTACGATACGGTATCCGGTGTCGCGAGTCAAATTGAAAGTGTCATGAGCCACGGGCCGCGGCTGCGGGTTCCCGCGATTTCTTCTCGTAGACGGTCATGGTCGCATGGGCAAACTCGATGCCGGCATTCTTGAACCTCTCATGAATTCCCGCGTACATGGCATTGTTGCCGGTTACCCAGTCTTCGTTTGCAAGCCACACGCCGAACAGCAATTCCACTCCGTCCTTGCCGAGACCCTGTATCATGAACAGCGGTTCCGGTTGCCTGAGCACGCTCTCGTTTGCTTCAGCGGCTTCAAGGAGCAGCATTCTTGCCTTTTCGAGATCTGTGGCATGGGTAATCGTCAGCCTTATATTGAGGCGACGCGTCTTGAAACGAGTGACGTTTGTCACATTTGTCTTGGTAAGCGTTTCATTGGGAATTCTGACCAACTGGTTGTCAAAAGTCCGGAGCTTTACCGAAAGGGCGTCGATGGAATGAACAACGCCGGTCGTGGTATCGACGGATATCACATCGCCTACGGTGAATGTCTTCTCCGACATCAGAAAGAAGCCGCTGATGAAATTGGATACGGAGGTCTGAGCCGCGAAACCGAGCGCCACACCCGCGATTCCAGCGGCGCCGAGCAGGGCGGACAGGTCCACCTCCGCCGCCTCGAGGGCGTTGATGGCTATCAGCGCGAAGCCCAGGTATTGCGTGAGTTTGATGACGAGGCTGCCGGAGCGTGAATCCAGGCGCTTTCTGGCAAAGCGCTTGAGCAGCGTCATGACCAGCCCTACCAGCAGCAAGCCCAGCACGACCGACAGGCCAACGCGGGTCAGCTTCAGGACAGTTTCGATGGTGAAAATTCTGCCGAGCGCTGAATCGGCCGGTATGAGGTCCAGGATCCAGCGGCTTTTCTCCGCTGCCTCCGGCGTGGCGGCAACTACGGTTTCTGTCATGCTCATAGCCTCGTCATCGCCTTGAACAGCTCAAAGGAGCGCTCGATGAAGCGTTCCTCACCGGATATCCTGGGTTTGGTAATGGTTGTCCATTCAGCTGGGAGCGATCCCTGTCCATCCAGGCTCATGCGTACCCCTGATGATCCGAATACGAATGACAACCGTTCACTCTGCATCCTCGATCCTGTCCAGAAGATTGACAATTGTTCACCGTAGATGCACAGCTCGGTTACCCGTACCGCCGCGGAGGACGTGTTCCTGAGCCTGACAGGATGCGCCACGAGGCCCGGGTCGGTGAGCATCGATTCGAACATGGGTTCGCTGGAGGTGAGGAACTGGGCCTCGTCATGTCTGCATATCACGCCAGATTCCGGAGTGCCGTACAGTGTCTTGTGCGGTCTGGCCAGCGGGAAGGATACCAGTTCGACCCCTGACACCAGTATGCGGGCTTCTATCCGCGAGAAGATCCAGCCTTTCAGGTCAGCCCCCGGCGGCAGTGAAAAGGCTTCGCTGAGCTTCACGCACGCGGGCATCTGAGGGTATCCAGGCAGCAGTTCGTAGTATTCCGATGAGTCTATGAAAAACCGGTACCAGGCGGCATCGTCGAGCGGTGGCAGTTCAAGCGGGGGCTCAACCTTTTTCCTGGCCGTCCTCTTCGCAGGGGCGATGGAATCGTACATTGGCATGGCGGACAGCAGATCCCCTTCTCCGGATATCACCGCGGCAACGCAAATGAGCGTCGTGCCGATACGGTGTATCCGCGTTCCTTCATCCCTCGGCACCTGGTACTTATCCCACATCGCTCTGGCTTCTCCCTGAATTGGTCATGTTTACGGTATACTCGCCAGTGTCGAGTATAGATCGCTACACCCCAGGGGTAAAGTAGCTGCGTGGAGGAACCGTCAATGGCAATACTGGAAGGCTCGGTAGGTGAAGGCTGGGCTGACAGGCTGGACCGGTATGTGGCCGATGAACTCAAGGAGGTCAGCCGTAGCCAGTTCAAGTCCCGTTTTGAATCCGCCACGGTCAACGGGCGTGAGGTCAAGCCTTCCCGTCTGCTCAAGCAAGGGGACCGCTACCGCATCGTGTTGCGTGACGAGCCGGACCGTTCCGCGGCCTCGGAGCCTGAAGACATTCCTCTGTCTGTGCTATACGAGGACGAATCCACCATCGTGGTCGACAAGCCCCAGGGAATGGTCGTTCATCCGGCCCATGGCAACTGGAGTGGTACCCTCGCCAATGCGCTGCTCGGCCGCTATGCGGCGGGCTCCAGCGTCCCTCCTGACGACTCCCGCGTCCCTCCCCGTGCCGGAATCGTCCACAGGCTCGACAAGGATACCTCGGGCGTCATCATAGCGGGTAAAACGGCTGCCGCGCAGGAATTCCTGGCTGCCCAGTTCCGCGGCAGGACTACGGTAAAAACCTATGTAGCCATAGTCAGACGCGCTCCAAAGGCAGCCTCGGGGCGGCTGGATGGGTGGCTTGCCCGTGATCCGCGTGAACGCAAGCGTTTTGCTCCATCCGCTGAGGGCGTTGGCAAGCGCGCCATCACCGAATGGCGCATCGTTGCCCAGTCCGGTGGGTATGCTGTGCTGGCTCTGGGATTGCGCACAGGCCGGACGCATCAACTCCGCGTGCACTGCAAGGCTCTGGGCTGCCCGATACTGGGCGACCCCATCTATGGCGAGGCTGACAGACGATTTTCAGAAGCTGGTTTGATGCTCCATGCCCTTGAGTTACGCATACGGTTACCTGGAGCCGAGGAACCATCAGTGTTCAGGGCTCCATTACCCGGGCGCTTCATCGCGGTAGCGTCCGCGCTCGGGTTGGAGCCATTCCCTGAAGTGATTCTTCAGTAGCGGCGGGATTCCTGGTCGCGGGGTTTCTCCTGGGCTTCGTTGACGCGGAGCTTGCGGCCTTCGTATTCCTGTCCGTCGAGCTTCTGGATGGCGGCCTGGGCTGCCTCGTCGCTCTCCATCTCCACGAAGCCAAAGCCCTTGGCTCTGCCTGTGGCGCGATCCATGATGACAGCCACCGAGCCAACGCCGCCGAACTGCCCGAACAATTCGCGGAGGCTGTCCTCCGTCGTTGCGTAATTCATGTTGCCAACATAGATTTTCTTAGACATGGTACGAATCTCCGTGCATCGGCCACGTGGGCCGGATGTAATGCGGTCCGCTAACGCGGTCCGATGATCCTTGCCGACTATAATGCGTGCCCGGCCAGCCGTCAACGCTACTTTTTTCAGCAGGCCGGCGGAAGTCGATACTGTTTTCTTGACAAAGCCCTGTCGTTCACTATAATGATGCTGATATTCTATCAAATCAGGAGGAAACGATGGCTATATTGTACATAGCCCTTCCTCTTGCCGGTATTTTCTTGGGATGGATGATCCGCTGGCTGTATGCCAGATTTCAACTTACGGCCGCTGAGCAGAAGGCGGCGCGTATAACGCAGGATGCGGTAAAACAGGCCGAAGCGCAGAAGCGCGAAATTTTGCTTGAGGCCAAAGATCAGCTCATCAAAGAAAGAAACCAGCAAGAGCGGGATACCAGAGAGAGACGTGCGGAGATCCAGCGGTATGAACGCCGGCTCGTCCAGAAAGAAGAGAATCTCGACAAGAAGGTCGAGACCCTCGAGAAGCAGGAAGAAGCACTCGCCGAGCGCAACAAGGTTATAGGTACAAAGGAAGAATTCCTTTCAGGCCAGGAAGAGCGCTACCGCAAGGAACTCGAACGCATATCCGGGCTCAGCCCTGAAGATGCCAAACGCCTCATCATACAGGGGCTTGAGAACGAAGCCCGCCATGACGCCCAGGCTCTGCTCAACAAGATAGAGCAGGAAGCGCAGACCGGCGCTGAAAAGCGTACCCGCGATATACTCGTCACCACCATGCAGCGGCTCGCCGCGGACGTTACCGCCGAGGTTACCGTAACGAGTGTGTCCCTGCCGGGCGACGAGATGAAGGGCCGCATCATAGGCCGTGAAGGCCGCAACATACGCACACTGGAGACTCTGACCGGCGTTGACGTTATCATAGACGACACGCCCGAAGCCGTCGTCATTTCGTGCTTCGACCCAGTGCGCAGGGAGATAGCCCGCGTATCGCTCGAGCGGCTCATAGCCGACGGCCGTATCCACCCGGCCCGCATCGAGGAAGTGGTCCAGAAGGTCAGCCGCGAGATCTCGCAGAAGATCTACGAGGAAGGCGAGAAGGTCGTCTTCGACCTGGGCTTGCACAACATGAATCCCGAGCTCATCAGGGCCCTCGGACGCCTCCACTACCGCACCAGCTACGGCCAGAACGTGCTGTCGCATTCCAAGGAAGTGGCCGTGATCGCGGGTATGCTCGCCGCCGAGATAGGCGCAAACAGGGATCTGGCCAAGCGCGGCGCCCTGCTGCACGACATCGGCAAAGGCGTGGAGTCCGATTCCGACCAGAACCACGCCGAGATCGGCATGGAACTGGCGCGCAAGCTTGGCGAGGATCCCCGGGTAGTCAACGCCATCGGTTCGCACCATGCCGACGTCGAACCGATCTGCCTTGAGAGCGTGCTGTGCCAGATTGCCGACGCCATTTCAGCCGCAAGGCCAGGCGCCAGGCGCGAGACGTTGGACAATTACGTCAAGCGGCTTGAAAACCTGGAGAACATAGCCGAGAGCTTCTCCGGCGTCGACAAGGCATACGCCATCCAGGCCGGCCGCGAGCTCCGCATCATCGTCAACAACGAGAAGGTCTCCGATGACGATGCCAAGGATCTCTGCAAGTCCATCGCCAAGAAGATAGAAACCGACATGCGCTATCCTGGCCGCATCAAGGTGACGATCATCCGCGAGACCAGAATCGTTGAATACGCTCGATAGCCCTGGTTTTATCGGCGTTCCTTCACCTTGATGATGTATTGAATAATGCGGGCTGCCTGAAAGGGCAGCCCGTTTTTTAAAGTCGGGCTGCCTTGATATCCTTATGGAGGCTGGAGTGCTGGAACAGACGATAGGATTGGTCCTGCTGGGTTTTGCTGTCTCGTTTGCATTCCTGGTGCTCTACATCTCGTTGCAGCGCCGTACCAAGGGGTCCTACGAACTGGCCGCGATCATGGCCTCCGCGGCCGTGTATGCCTTTGGATACTCGTTTGAGCTGCAGTGCGACAACTTGTCCGATATGCTCCGCTGGACGCGCCTGGAATATCTCGGCATACCGTTCATACCGTATTTCTGGCTGCTTTTTGCCTTGGCGTTCTCGCGGCCCAGACCGCTCGCCAGGAAATGGGCCGCGGCCCTGGCCGTTATTCCCGTGATGACGGCCCTGATCCTCTGGATACCACCCCTGGTACCGTTGCTGTATGCCGGCAATTACCTGCGTACTGATGGTCCGTTTCCGACGCTCGGCATAGTACGCGGCCCCTGGTACTGGGTCAACGCGGGGTACTTCATGGCCGCATTGCCTCTGGGATTTGCCATACTCGTGCGCAATGCGCATCGGGCACCCCCGGCACGGCGCCGCAATGCACGCCTGGCAGCAATAACAGCGGCCATCCCCTTGCTCAATTTTGGAGCTTACCTTGCTGGCTTGATTCCCTGGGGGCTGGATTCGGGGCCGTTCGGGATGCTGCCGGTTGGCATCATGTTTTCGTTCATTCTCTTCCGCTACAGATTCGGGGAGCTGGCTCCCGTAGCGCGGGAGGTGGTCTTTGAGTCGATGCGCGACGGGGTGCTCGTTCTGGACCGCAAAGGATCCATAGAAAGCGCCAATGCCGAAGCGCGAAAGATCCTGTCGCTGGACGAACTGAGCATCGGGCAACCAGTGCATGACCTCTGTGCAGGAATGCCGGAGTTGCTGGTTCTGGCTGAAGCGGGGAATGGCACGGCACGGATCAAGATTCCTGGTGACCGTGCGGACAGCCCCTCCATCTACGATGCTGGCGCGGTACAGGCCCTCGATACCAGACGCAGACGCATTGGCACCGTCATAACGTTTACGGATGTCACCGAGGTGCAGTGCTTGCTGGCCCGTCTCCGCGACATGGCCACTACGGACGAACTGACCGGACTGGACAACCGCCGGAAATTCTTTGAGGACGCGCACCGTGAACTTGAAATAGCCAAACGCTGCTCCCGCTCGATTTCTGTATTCATCGTTGATCTGGACCATTTCAAGATGGTCAATGACCAGTGGGGACACGCAGCCGGTGACGAGGTTCTCCGCGAAACCGCAGCGAGGATGCGAAACTGCCTGCGCAAGACTGACTTCATAGGCCGGTATGGCGGAGAGGAATTCGCGGTGCTGCTGCCGGACACCGACCCTGCTGGCTTGCTCGTACTCGCCGAACGGCTCCGGGCGTCTGTTTCTGCGACGCCAGTCCAGTATAGTGATACCTTCATAGCAATCACCGCCAGCATCGGCGTTTCAACCATGCGTGCCGGCGCCGTCTGCCCGCTCGAAACAATTCTCGAAGCTGCGGACAAGGCGCTCTATGCCGCAAAGGATGCGGGCCGGAACCGCGTGTCTGCCATCTCTACTTGTAGCTGAACCCCACGGCCGCTATCATGCAGCGACTGGAGTAACAATGGGCAGTACGTTTCGCGTTCTCATGCTGGGCGATGTTGTAGGTGACTCTGGACTTCGTGCGATAGCCGGGAACCTGCCAACCCTCGTGCGTGACACGGCGGCTGACCTCGTGGTGGCCAACGGCGAGAATGCCGCGGGCGGTTTTGGCATGGTCTCGGAGAACGCGGACCTGCTTTTTGCCTCCGGGGTACATGTTCTGACGAGCGGCAACCACATCTGGGAGAAAAAGGGCTCGGCCGAACTGCTTGAAGGCGACCCGCGCATCCTCAGACCCGCCAATTACCCGGCGCTGGCTCCCGGCAAGGGTTTTTTCGAGCTGGACAAGGGCGGCGCGCGCTGGGCCGTCATCAACCTGCAGGGCCGCGAAGGCATGAGCCCGATAGACAACCCGTTTGCGCGAGCCGACGAACTGCTGGCGGGCGTGACGCCGGGTGCCTTCGTCGTCGTCGATTTTCATGCTGAATCCTTTTCAGAAAAAGAAGCACTTGGCCTCTACCTGGATGGCCGCGCTTCCGCATTCGCCGGCACCCACACCCATGTGCAGACAGCCGACGAGCGCATTTTACCCAAGGGTACAGGCTATATCGGTGACCTGGGCATGACAGGCCCCGTGGACTCCATCATCGGCGTGCGGGTAGACAGCTGCCTGCAGCGGAACCTCAGCCAGATGCCCATCAAGATGGAAGTCGCTGAAGGCCCTTCCCGCGTCTCAGGCGCCTTGTTCGAGATAGCCGAAGACGGCCGTTGCACAAAGGTCACCAGAATCCTGGTCTGAGTAACCGGGATTCCGAAAGCGCTTGCAATCGGCCGGAACGACCGTACAATTCGACATGGCAAGAACAGCAACGCGGCGCCCTCTGGGGCTAGCCGGACGCATAAACCTGGTGGTGGTATCCACCCTTTTCATCGGCCTTGGCCTCGTAGGCTACCTGTACGCCACGAGCCTGTCCTCCGCCCGCGAAAGCCTCGTGGACAGCAACCTGCTCCGTGAGTCGGACATACTCTACCTGTCCATAGAGAACTTCATGCTGCCCGGAGACGCACCCGTCGCGGCGCGGTTCTTTGACGAAGTGGCCGGGCTGAGCGCCGGCTATTCACTCCGGCTGTACCGACGCAACGGCACCATGGCCTTCTCGGACAACACGACGATTGACGCCGTCAATGCAGCCATCCGGAGAGAGCGTTTCGAGCGGCGGGATGAAACAGACGAGGGCGATGCCGCAACGGTTCCTGCCGTGGACGATGCCGACCGGCCGCAGTTCGACAAGGCCACAGCCATACCGCCGGAAAGCGTTTTTTTCTCCTGGAAGGATTCCGGCCGAACGTACAAGCGCGTCTACCGGCCGCTACTCAACCTGCCCAAGTGTGCCGGCTGCCATGGATCCGACCATACCATACGCAGCGTCATAGACAACCGTGCCGATGTAACCAGCGGGGTACGTTCCGAA
>CAXZAJ010000178.1:0-8255 GCA_964293355.1 uncultured bacterium | reverse complement strand
GGACCTCCCGACCCGCCACCCCGGGAGGTTCGGGGAAGTAGCACTCCAGCTGCCCATAGAAGGCTGAGGCCTCGCCGCAGTCATAACCCAGACAAAGCCCGTAACCGCTGGTAACGGGCTTTTTTTACGCTTTACTGACGCATATTTTTACATCATATTTATATGCATGAGAACACCACTTGTATTGACGGACGAGCTCGGGGAACGAGCTCGAAAGCTGTCAGGCATAGAGCGCATCACCGATCTCGTCCGCGAAGGCCTGGAAGCCTTGATTGCCCGCGAAGCCCGCAAACGCCTCATAGCCTACGGTGGAACCGATCCAACGGCTAGCGTAGCTCCACGACGGAGAACAGACTTGTATGCAGCGGAGAATCCGTGATCCTTGCCGACACCAACATCTGGATTGACCACCTGAGAAACGGCCTACCCGCCCTTGCAGCGCAGCTTGAGGACGACACCCTGTTCATGCATCCATGGATACGTGGAGAACTGGCTCTTGGCTCGCTCCGGGACAGAAGCGACTTCATCCTGTATCTGGGATGCCTGCCGGTCCTTCAAGTTTCCCCAGACGAGGAGATACTGCAACTGATCGAATCAGCGCGGCTGTACTCCCGAGGCATAGGCTGGGTAGATGCCGGTTTGCTGGCATCGTGCAAGGCATACCCCTGCCGTTTCTGGACGAGGGATGAACGACTGGCGACCATAGCGGCTGAATTGGGGATCGGGGCCGGGCATCTGGACTAAAATGTCGACCAAGAGGGTCAGCGCACTACGGCAATCCTGTATATCGCGTCGCCTCGGCGAACCTTGCGTTCAACCCGGAACGTCACTTCAAAACCGCGATTCACGATGTCGGAGATACGGTCATCGATGCGAAGCTCCGCCGGAACGACGGACAAAGCGCCGGTCGTGGGGCCGGTGATCAACACCTCTTCTCCGGAGCGCAACGAATCCGCCTCGATGCGGAAGCTGGCCACCCCGGCTTTGGGATAGTAGTTCACGCAGATGCCCAGATGTACGCGCTTTTTGCTGGCAGAAGCACCATACGCACTTGTCCACTCGCCCAAACGCTGCCCCAGATAATACCCATCCCAGAACCCCCGATTGAACACGGTCGCAAGGCGCTCGTCCCAGGTTGCGATTTTTTCGGGGCCATAGCTGCCGTCAACCAAGGACTCGACAGCTTCACGGTAGCATGAAACGGTTTCTCGCACGTACTCGCCGTTGCGGGCCCGGCCTTCTATCTTGAGCACGCTGACGCCGGAGCCGAGCAGCCGATCGAGAAAGTGGATAGTCTTCAGGTCCTTTGGCGACATGAGCCGCTCGTTGTCTACCTCCAGCTCGTCACCGGACTGCAGGTCGGTCAACCGGTACGAACGTCGGCATGTTTGCAGGCACGCCCCACGATTGGCTGAGTGGCCGTACTGGTGAAGGCTCAGGTAACACTTGCCCGAGGTGGCCATGCACAGGGCTCCGTGCACGAACATTTCAAGTTTAACCAGCGCTCCCGATGGTCCTCGTATGTCGTCATCCACAATCTTTGTATGGATTGCGGCAATCTGGTCAAGGTTCAGTTCCCGCGCCAGAACGACGACGTCGGCCCACCGGGCATAAAAGCGGAGGGATTCCACGTTGGATATGCTGAGCTGGGTGGACAGGTGGACGGGCAGGCCGATGGACGCGGCATATAGCATGGCCGCCTGGTCTGAAACAATGACGGCCGAGACGGAGGCTTCCCTCGCCGCGTCCAGAACCTGCCGCATGGCGGGCAGTTCATCGTCGAAGAGGGTGCTGTTCACCGTAAGGTAGGTGCGGACGCCGTTGCCGGATGCGATGCGGACTATCCTGCGCAGGTCTTTCAGCCCGAAATTTGCGGAACTTGCTGAGCGCATGTTGAGGCCGCCCGCGCCAAAATAAACTGCGTCCGCTCCAGCCCGTATCGCCGCAGCCAGGCTCTCATACGACCCGGCAGGTGCCAGAATCTTTATGTCGCTGCGCACCAGAGCCCGAACATCGCCCAAACCTATACTCCTATCCGCTTCTTTACGGTCTTGTGCCAGAACAGCCGTGCCCGCTCGGCGAAGCGAAACACGGTATAGGTAGCGGGCAGCAGCACATAATCCCAGGCACCTGCATAGTGGCGTATCTCGCCCCCGAAACCGGTCTTGAAGCGATACAGGCCAGACATCGCATGAGCCGGATCATCGATGGGCGGAATGCCGTACATGTCGTAGGTCGAGCAACCGGCCTCGCGGGCGGCTCGGATTGCGGCCCACTGCAGGGCGTACGCCGGCATCAGGTTGCGATGCGCATCGCTTGAGGCGCCATAGAGGTAGGTGGCCTCGTTGCCATAATAGACGGTGATGATGGCAGCGAGCGCCTCGCCTTGATACCGGGCGATCCAGAGCCGGATATCCGGCCGCGGTTCTGCGGCATTACCGGATTCCAGGGCAAACAGTCGCTCGTAGTAGCTCCGAGGATGAATCGCGATGTGGTCGCGGACGGCTGTAGTCTCGTACAGAGAGTAGAATTCGCCCAGCGCAGCCGCTCCCTCGGAGGCGGCGGTTACACCCTTTTTTGCGGATAACCGTATGTTGTAGCGCCACTTGGTCTTCATGCCGGCGAGGATCTCGTCGTCAGTCCTGTTTATGGCGAGAACGACGCTATCAGGCGGCTGCACATCCGATGCTTTCAAGAAGGGTTTTCCGAAGACGGGCCGGGCGGGACTCTGTATCGCAGCGGCTGCCTGGGAAGAATCAAGCGCGGGAACTCCGTCGCTGGACGAAGCTGAGCCGGCTTCTGAACCGGGCTCGGCATCTCCGGAATCAGGTACCGCCTGAGCGGCCTCGGCCTCGTACCAGGCCGGGTCGAAGCGTATGAACAGGCAGGAGCGTGACACGAGCGGGCGCAACTGCCCGGCTATGGCCTGGAGCAATTCGCCACGGTCCGCTGGCGAAAGGCCATTCTGGTGGTGTATCCCGGAATCGGTTTCAGGGCCGTGGGGCACGTAGGCAAAGCGGAGGCTCGCGCCCAGGCTGCGTTCCATGACACTCAGCGCAAATGGCCTGAACGAGGGTCCTCCAGATTCAGGTTCGCAGGTTACGATGTAGCGGGCGTAGGTCCACCCGGCCAGAGCCTTGAAGTCAGCCCAGAACCGGCTCTGCAGGAACACCGGGGATACCGCATCGTCGTTTCTGGTCAGCACTATTCGCATCGGGATGTATCCTTTTTCATAAACAAAAAACGGCGAAGCGGTGGTCGCCTCGCCGTCTGACGGTCACCTGAACGAGGGAGGTCCGCTCAGCCCACGTCTCCGTCTGAAACGCGCGCCAGGGTGAACGGCGTCCCCGCGGCAACGAGCGCCTTGGTACCGACGAGGGCCCTGGAACCCACGGCCACGAGGGGCACGGAGAAGAACGCGTCTGCATCGATCTCGGCATCCGCAGGCACCGCAGGGTCCTGGCCTTCGAGCACCACGCGGGTACCAGGCGCAGCCCACGGCGCATCGAGCACCTCGACGAGTTCCTTGCCTTCAGCCCCGGACTTTGATGCCGCCAGCAGCATGCCCCTGGACTCGACGCCGCGCAGCTTGGCCGGCCTCAGGTTGTTGACGAGCACTATGGACTTTCCAAGCAGTTCTTCTTCCTTGTAGAACGGCACGAGGCCGGAGACGATGACGCGCTCCTGGCCTGAACCGTCGTCGAGGGTCTCGATGTAGAGCTTGTCGGCCTTGGGGTGGCGCTCGATCTTGACGATTTTAGCCACGCGGAGGTCTATGAGCTTCGCGAAGCGTTCCTCTACCGGCAGGTCTGCGTACAGTACCGGTTTTGGCTCATGGATTTTCTCGGCTTTGGGTGCGGGAGTCTGCGAAGCGGCCTGAGGTTGCGCACCGGGCTTGGCAGGCTGTCCCGCGGCTGTTCCGGCAGACTGGGCTGGCGATGCCGCGTCGGCGGTTGCGGCATCGCGGTCGGCGCGCTCTTTCTGGGAGCCTGAATACTTGTCACGGAGCTCGGCAATGCGGTCCGGGTCGAGCTTCTGGAACAGCACTCCGACTTCTGAAACCTTTGACAGGCCTTCAAGCTTGCCCACGTCGGCCCAGTTCAGCCCCGGCGCGCCGGTGGCGGCCGCAACGGAAAGCCCGAAGAAGCCAGCCAGCTGGTTCATGGCTTGCGGCATGTACGGGTGCATCATCACAGCCAGATCGCGGAGTACGTAGCACAGGTCTGAAAGGAGGCTGGCGGCTTTTTCAGGATCGGCGGTCCTCGCCTTCCACGGCTCCTCGGCCTGGAAGCGCTTGTTGGCAAGGTCGGCAATCTGGAAGGCCGTCCTGAAGGCATCGCGGAGTTCAGCGCGCTCAAGCTGGCCGGCAACTTCGGCTTCCAGCGACCGCACGGTGGCCCAGAACGCCACATCGGGTTTGCCCGCGGGTATGACGCCCTCGTAGAAGCGCTGCACGAACGCCAGCGTGCGGTTGGCCAGGTTGCCCAGATTGCCTATCAGTTCGCCGTTGACGCGCTCCAGGAAGTCGTTCCAGGTAAACGTCACGTCGCTCTTCTGCGGGCGGTTGTAGAAGATGTAGAGGCGCCAGACATCTGCCGGGATGCCGGTCTCCATGACGTCGGTACCAAAGACGCCTATACCCTTCGACTTGGAAAATTTGCCGGATTCATAGTTCAGGTATTCGGTGCTGGACATGTGGTGGAGCATCGTCCAGTCGCGGCCGGAACCCAGGAGGGTGCTCGGGAAGATGACCGTATGGAAGGGAATGTTGTCCTTGCCTATGAACTGGTAGAGCTCCACGTCGTCCGGGCTCATCCACCAGGACTTCCAGTCAAAGCCCTGCTCGTCGCCGGCGCAGGCGGTTATGGAGAGGTAGCCTATCGGCGCATCGAACCAGACGTAGAAGACCTTGTCCTCAAAGCCGGGCTTGGGTACGGGGATGCCCCACTTGAGGTCGCGGGTTATGGCGCGGGCCTTGAGGCCGTCGCGGATCCAGGCCTGGGTCATCTGGACGGCGTTGTTGGCCCAGAAACCCCTGACACTGGCTTCCTTCATCCAGGCCTCAAGTTTTGGCCTGATGGCCGGAAGGTTGATGTAGAGGTGCTTGGTAGACCTGGAACGGGGCGTGGCTCCGCAGGTTGAGCACTTGGGTTCCTTGAGCTCGGTAGGTTCCAGGAGCTTGCCGCAGGCCTCGCACTGATCGCCGCGCGCGTCGGTATAGCCGCAGTGCGGGCAGGTGCCCCGGACATAGCGGTCGGCGAGGAAGCGGGCGCAGGGGTCGCAGTACAGCTGCTCGATGGTCTGCTCGGACACGAAGCCCGCAGCGTCGATGTCCTTGAACAGGCCCTGCACGATCTCGGTCTGCTGCGGCGTAGAGGTGCGGCCGAACTTGTCGAAGGCTATGCCGAACCACTCGTAGATGCCCTTGTGGAGGTCATGGAACCGGGCGCACAGCGCTGCGGGCGTAACGCCCTCCTCCGCCGCCTTCGTCTCCGTAGCGGTGCCGTATTCGTCGGTGCCGCAGACGTAGAGCGTCTCGAAACCGCGCAGGCGGCAGGCTCGGGCGAAAACGTCGGCGGAAAGGACCTGGATGAGGTTGCCGAGGTGGGGAACGTTGTTCACATACGGGAGGGCGCTGGTTACGAGGCGTCGTTTCATGGTGCGCCCACTATACGGAGACTAAAAAGCGCTGTCAACGGAGCGCGCCACCGCGAAAAGTCATCAGAATACCACTTTTGCCTCAACGCTGAACGTATAGCCGAATCCAAAAATGGTTCGGTCATCAGTGATGGAGAGTGACTGCCACAATCCAGCGCCGGTACCGAGCGTCAGGCTGCCGCCCGCGACGACCCTGGTCTTGTAGTCGAATTGCGTCCGTATGACCATGGGAGCATCCTTCATTGAAGCCCTGCCCGCGGAAGCTTCCAACCCGAAGGAATCACGCAGGGAAAAGGGATCAGCGAGGGTTTCCTCGAACCAGGTGGACACCCAGGTCTTTTCAGCGGCATCGGGCCTGGCCTTCACTGCGAGTCCAGCGAGGTCTCCGAGCCAGGTGCGGCGCGGGCGAGTGTTCAGCGCAAAACCAAGCGCCTCTGACCAGGGTTCAGCGCTACGGGTGCGTGCGTACGCCAGGTTGGAGGTCAATGCGAAAACCGAGCCGGAGAGCGCTTCCATGCTAACGACCAGGTTCGACGTGATTGACGGGAGCACTGCCCCGTCAGAGGGATAGTATCTGAACGACAGGGATGTTTTATGGGAATACTCGTCAAACGAGATCAACGGCAGGAGCGGCCTCGCTCCTGAGGCGGCAAAGACATTGGCAGCTCCGCCGGAGAGGCTCACCGACAACTCGGAGGTTTCCACCATCGTGTCATCGCTCATCGATATGGAGCGGGCATATCCGGCGGTTGCGGCGCTTGGCGCAAACAGGTCCAGGAGGCCATATCCGATTGGCCGGCGCAACCCCAAGCCAAGCTCAGTCCGGTGGTCAGCCGCGATGGCTCCAGCCGCAAACTCGCCGAAGGTAGCAAACGCGTCATCGGTCCAGAATTCCACAACGGGGATGGCGGACCAGAGCCCCGTCGCGCCTGTAGCCAAGGAACCGAATTCCGCGAGGTCCGCCTCAAAGAAACGTGCGGCGGAGGCTGATTCAACGGATGATGCGCGCGAATAGTATGGCTCGAAGGAAAGTTGCCCGAACGTCAGTGGTACGGAGAGCCTGGCCTCCGCCGAGTTCACTGACAGGGCAGCCTGGTCAACACTTCGCTTTGCCCTGGCTGCGAGCCTTGAACCAAGTGCGCTTGCGGACAGCTCCATGCTTCGGGAGCTAGCTGCTGCTTCTGACGCCGGCACCATGAGCTGCCAGGATTCCGTCCATGAATCGATAAAATCCAGGTTAGAGACTACCGGCCCCGCTGCGTCGAGCCCAGCCAGGGCTGAGACGGAAATCATGTTCTGCCAGGCCGTCGTCGCAACCCAGGCCTGGCGGAACGAGGCTGACTCCTCGGTGGAACCGGCTCTGGCCAGCGCCGAAAATCCACCAGCCGCAAGCGCGGCTTCCAGGCTGCGTGCGTAGCGGTTCCGCTCGATGTCCCTTGAGAACTGGTCCACTATCCTCGTGGGCGCGGTACGGCCAGGCAATGCGACAACATAGCCGAGGCCATATGAAGCAGTATCAGCAGCAAATGCCGGTGTCCAGTTCACGGAAAGGTCCGCGGCCCTGGTGGCCCAGCCTGCCTCAAGGCTAGCGGCGACAGCCGGAACCGCATCCAGAACGCCAGCCCCCGTGCCCAGCAGGTACAACCCCTTTCTACCCTTCGTGTCACCAACCGAGACAGAAGCATTGGCCAGACCCGAGAAACCGTCATAGGCTTCCTCGAGCAGCAGTTCGTCGATGCAGACGCTTCCATCAGTCAGTCCCGAGACAACCAGTTCCACGAGGCCGGCTGAACCAGGGGCGGAGTACGCTCCACGTACCCCGGAGACCGCTATGGTAGAGCCGTCGCCGGCGTATATGCTGACCACCTCGCCCGGCCGGAGATCAAGCACGACTTTATGCCAGCCTGTGCCCAAACCATCCAGAGGCACGGTCACCTGTGCACCATCGCCCTTCCCGTCGCCAATGCGAAGCGTCAGGGCAGCCGCGATTGTCACACCATCAGCCTTCACGAAAAACGACAGCTTCTGGTAAGCAGACAAGGGAACCGGATCTACATAGCGAACGAATCTGGTCGCGGCTCCAGAAGCCAGTTCTCCCGCGCTCAGAATCAAAAATCGATTCACGGCCGGGGCAGGATGCAGCGTTGTCATCAAGTCTTTGAAAGCGTTTTCCGCTCCGGGTCCGTCCTCCACCAAAACAGTGGGAATCAAACCAACCGTATCGCCATCTACCGCACGGAACGGTTTCAGGGGAGCCGAGGCGGACCCATCTTCCATGCCAGCTATTCGGTACAACCCGGAACTTCCAGCCCGCAGGTAGCGGGCCATCGCCTCAAGTTTGAAGGACGCCGACCCGGTTTCTTTTTCAACACCTACAGAAACGCCTGTCCAGGCAGTCTTGAGCTCGCCCCCTTCATCCCAGCCCTGCCCGAACAGGGGCCAGCGTCCGCCCGTCGCAGTGGACCAACGGAGCCCCATCCAGGGGAATCGCGTGCCAAAACCAAACGCCAGAGCGCCGTCGGAACGGTCTGTACTCTCCACCGCATACCTGACCTGCACCTGTTCACCAGACCTGGGGGGGGGCGCAAGGACGAGTG
>CAXZAJ010000177.1:0-8266 GCA_964293355.1 uncultured bacterium | reverse complement strand
TCATAGGAGCGTCCAAGCTCGGCGGGCAGACCATGTTCTTCCCCAACTACAAGCCCTGAGAACTTTGAATCACTGCTTGAAGCGTTCGCCCTCCTCGCGGGTGGCGAGCGCGAAACCTGGTGGACCATAGCCACGAGCCTCCGCTTCTCCCTGTGGTCGACTATTTTTGCCGTCATACCGGGAGTGCCGCTCGGCGCGGCCCTCTTTCTAGGCCGCTTCAAAGGCAAGCGCGCCGCCGTGGCACTGGTCAACGCCATCATGGCGGTGCCCACCGTGGTGGTGGGGCTGTTCGTCTATTCGTTCATATCGAGGTCGGGGCCGCTCGGGTCGCTTGACCTCATGTACTCGCCGGCGGGCGTCATTCTGGGGCAGGCCGTGCTGGCCTTCCCGCTCGTCGCGGCCATGAGCTACACGGGCCTGCAGAAACTCGATCCGCGGTACGCCGAGACGCTGCTCACCCTCGGCGCCGGCCCCTGGCGGCGCATGGTCGCCATCGTGCGAGAAGGCCGGTACGTCATCGTCCAGGCCGTGCTGGCCGCCTTCGGGCGCGTTACCGGCGAGGTGGGCGTTTCCATGATGCTCGGCGGCAACATTCGATGGTACACGCGCACCATGACCACGACGATTGCGCTGGACGCGGGCAAGGGCGAGTTCGAGCGGGCCCTGTCGCTGGGCTTCGTGTTGCTCGCCGTGGCGCTCGCCGTCAACTTCCTGTCACACCTGGCGGTTCGCGATGCTCGCTAAGGCATTGTATGACAAAGCCGGGCAGGACGCCCTGGCCTTCTCGGTCTCGACCCTGGCATTCCGCTACGAGCGCCGCATCGCATGCTCATGCCAGTCGCTTTCAATCCGGCTTGGCGAGTCGGTGGCGTTTACCGGCCCCAACGGCTCGGGCAAGACGACAATGCTCAAGCTGCTCAACGGACTCCTCGGTCCTTTCGACGGTTCCATCGAGTTCCTTGGAAAACCGATCGCCAGAAATATGTTGTTGCGGAAAAGAAGCGTCTACGTGCACCAGCACCCGGTGCTGTTCGCCGGCACCGTGCGTGACAACCTGGAATACGCGCTCGCCCTCAAGCGACTGCGCGGCAAGGAAGCTTCAAAACGCATCGACAGCGCGGTGGAACGGTTCGCGATAGGCCCGCTGCTGGAGCGGGAAGCCGGGCGGCTGTCCGGCGGCGAGACCCAGCGGGTGGCCGTGGCGCGCGCCGTAGCGGCGGGTGCAGACATAATTTTGCTGGACGAACCAACCTCGAGCATGGACGCGGGCAGCGTTGCCGCGGTTCATACGCTCCTTCTGGAACTCAAGCGGGGCGGCGCTACCCTGCTTTTCAGCGCGCATGATGAGAGCCTCGTACGAACGGTAGCGGACAGGCAGGTCAGGTTTGTAGAAGGCCGGGCCAGTACCGAATACAGCCAAGGAGAAACGCAGTGATACATCCGGACGAGGCGCTCGCCCTGCTTGCCGGCTTCAAGAGAGTACCCGAGCTAGAAACCGTAGAGCTGACGCATGCCCTCGGCAGGATCATGCCGGCTGCCGTGCGCGGCAGCCTCGACCAGCCGCCGTTCGACAAGGCGGCGATGGACGGCTGGGCCTGGCACCCCGCGGCAGGCGATTCAGCGCCGAAAAGCCCGCTACGTATCCGTGGCGTCATAGCTGCTGGATCGGGTTCCATCGTCGGTTTACAGCCGCGCGACGGCAGCCCGCGATCTGACGACGATCAGGACGCCCCGCTCCAGCCCGGCGAGACGGCCCGGATCATGACCGGAGCTCCACTGCCCAACGGTGCCTCGCGGATACAGCGCTTCGAGTGGGCAGAGACGGTCGACGCCGCGGGCCGCCCTGATCCCGCGGGCGGCTTCGTACGCTTCAACAAGCCAGAGAGCGTGGACAACATCATCCGCCGCGGGGAGAACGCCCGCGCCGGTGACGAACTGCTGTCTCCGCGTATGCTGTCGGCCCAGGACATCGCGATACTCGCGGCCGACGGCAGGCCGACCGTGGAGGTGGCCCGCCGCCCCGTCGTGGGGGTGCTGTCCACCGGCACGGAACTCGCGACTCCCGGCGAGCAGCTTTCCGGAGCCAGCATCTACGACTCCAACAAGCCGCAGATCCTAGCCCAGCTGGCCTCGCCGGCCTTCGACGCGCGCGACCTCGGCCGCCTGCCCGACGACTTTGACGCCACGCTCGCGGCCGTCAGTTCCGCTTTGGCCACCTGCCCCCTGCTCGTGCTGCCCGGCGGGGTCCCCATGGGCAACTTTGACTGGGTGCCCCGCGCGCTCGCCGCCGCCGGCGTCACCGAGCGCTTCCATGGCGTGGCCATGAAGCCGGGCAAGCCCACCTACTTCGGCACGACCAGCCGGGCCTTCGTCATAGGACTTCCGGGCAACCCCGTTTCAGTCTTCGTCAACACGGAGTTGCTGGTCAAGGAACTGCTCCATGCCCTCTCGGGCATTCCGAACAGACCGCTCGTCGTACCGGTGCCGGTAGCCGAGGACATCAGGCGCAAGGGCACCGACCGCGTGGAGTTCCTGCCGGTCAGGATAGACGCGGACGGCATCAGGGCAGTCCGCTACGGCGGCTCGTCGGGCATCCAGGCCCTGGCTGGCGCGAACGGGTTTGCCCGCCTGGAGATCGGGCAGGAAGCGCTGGAGAAAGGATCGATAACCCATGTTCGACTCGTACGGTAGGAACGTCCACTACCTCCGCGTTTCGGTCACCGACCGCTGCAACCTCCGCTGCACCTACTGCATGCCGGAGGAAGGCGTACCCTTCGTGCCGCATGACCGCATCATGAGCCTGGAGCGGATAGCGCTCGTCGTACGCGCAGCCGCGGGCCTGGGCTTTGACAAGGTCAGGCTCACCGGCGGCGAGCCGCTGGTCCGCAAGGGCATAGCAGATCTCGTGTCGATGCTCGCGGTGATTCCCGGTATAGCGACCCTGTCCATGACGACCAACGGCACCCTGCTGGCCCCGGTCGCCGCCGACCTGAGGCGCCGCGGACTCTCCAGCGTCAACGTGTCGCTGGACACCCTGGATCCAGCGGGTTACGCGGCTATCACGCGCGGCGGCATTCTCGCAGACGCCATCGCCGGCATCAGGGCAGCAAGGCTGGCTGGCCTCCCGGTAAAGCTCAACGTCGTAGTCAGCGGACTGGAGCAGGAACAGACCGGTGAGAGCGCCGATCTTGCCGCGGTGCGGACTTTCGCGGAAGCGGAAGGCTGCGCGGTGCAGACCATCAGGCAGTACCGGCTGGACGAGGAGAAGTTCGACGACGAGCGCTTCGAACGGCCTTCACCCTGCGCGCTCTGCGACAGGATCCGGCTCCTGGCCACCGGTGAACTCAAGCCCTGCCTGCACGGCGACGCCGCGGTCCACGTGGACTGGTCAAACATCGAAGAGAGCATACAGGCGTGCGTCAACATGAAACCCGCATGCGGCAGCCACGCCAGCGCGCACCTCGTGAGCGCCATAGGAGGATAGATGGCAACCGGACCAGTACTTACCCACATAGACGACTCGGGCAAGGCCAGCATGGTCGACGTGTCACACAAACCCCGCGTAAAGCGCACCGCCCGCGCCACCTGCTCGGTATTCATGGCTCCCGCGACCATCGAGCTCGTGCGGGCCAACGGCATGGCCAAGGGCGACGTCCTGGCCACGGCCCGCATCGCCGGCATCATGGGCGGCAAGCAGACCTCGGACCTGATTCCGCTGTGCCACAACATAGAGATAGACCGCGTCGCCGTAGACTTCGAGGTCAAAAACGACCGCATCGTCATCGATAGCCTCGCAGTCTGCACCGAAAAGACCGGCATAGAGATGGAGGCCCTGATGGCGGCCAGCGTCGCGGCGCTGACCATATGGGACATGTGCAAGGCCGTAGACAAGGCGATGCACATCGAGGGCCTGACCCTCATCGAGAAAACAAAGGAGCAGGTAGATGGAAACCGGTAAGAACGAGGCGCCAGCGCCTGAAGGCGTCTTCCAGATAGTCTCCATCAACGTCTCGACCGGCGTTGGCACCCGCAAGGACCCGGTGGACCGCGTCGAGCTTAAGGTGGACCACGGCATGGTCGGCGACGCGCACGCCCGCAACTGGCACCGGCAGATCTCCCTCCTGGCCGACGAGGATGTGGAAATCATGCGCGGCAAGGGCGTCGACCTCGATCCCGGCATCTTTGCCGAGAACATAACCACGCGCGGCGTTGACCTGTCCGCCCTGCCCGTAGGCACGCGCTTCTTCGTTGGCGATGCCGAGCTGGAACTGACGCAAATTGGCAAGGAATGCCACCACGGCTGCGCCATCTACCAGGCGGTTGGCGACTGCGTCATGCCGCGCAAGGGCATCTTCGCCAAGGTAATAAAGGAAGGATGGATAAGCCGTGAGAGTAGCTGTCGTTACCGTATCTGACCGCGCCAGCCGCGGCGAGTACGAAGACCTGTCCGGGCCGGAAATGGAGGCCATCTTCCGCGAGCTGGGGCCTGGCCTCGAGGTGGAACGGGCAATAGTGCCGGACGAACAACCGGCCATCGTGGCCGCTCTGGAGCGCTATGCCGCCTTCGACTGGATCTTTACGACCGGCGGCACCGGCCCCGCCCCCCGCGACGTTACCCCCGAGGCAACGCGCCTGTTCATCGACCGGGAGGCACCAGGCCTGGCCGAGTACCTGCGCCTGGAGTCGCTCAAGGAAACGAGCCATGCGGTGTTCAGCCGAGGCATCGCCGGCATGCGCGGCACCACCTACGTCGTCAACGCGCCTGGCTCGGTCAAGGCAGCCCGTCTCTGCGCCAGGATATTCTCTCCGTTGCTGGAACACGGGGTAAAGATGGCCCATGGCATAGGGCATTGGACTTTCCTACATTTTAGTAGCATCATCCCGGGATGCATGATACTTCAGAGGTACACCATACCGACGATGGACAACGGGAACTGGCAGAGCTCAGCCTCCTCTTCGACATCGCGCGCACACTGGACAAGCATGTGGAGTTGCGCGAGGCGCTCGGCCCCCTCCTGGACTTCCTTGAAAACCGCGCTGGCCTGAAGCGCGGCATCGTTACCCTGCTGGACCGGGCGGATGGCATGCTCAGGATCGAGGAAGCCCACGGGCTGTCCCCGGATGAAAAGCTCCGGGGACGCTTCCGGCTCGGCGAGGGGCTCATAGGCCGGGTCTTCGAGTCGGGCTTGCCCATCCAGGTACCCGATCTGTCCCGCGATTCCCGGTTCCTCAACCGCACCGGCGAACGACCAGCAGACGAGGTGTCGGGAGTCACGTGTTACTGCGCTCCGATACGTTCCGGCCAGACCGTTATAGGCACGCTGAGCGCCGAGCGCCGCTTCGAGGGCGGGGCAACGCTGACGGGCATGGCGGCGGACGAAGCCTTCCTTGAACGCGTAGCAGCGCTGATCGCGGATTCGGCGAAGCTACGGGAACGGATACAGGAAGAGCAGTTGCGGCTCCGCGCCAGCGCGGCTAGCTGCGCCGACAACACGGTCATAGGTGGCGCGAGGAGCCCAGAAAAGCAATCAGGCACCATCATCGGTACGAGCGCCGCCATGCGGGCCGTCTACGAGATGGCCAGCCAGGTAGCGCCCAGCGATGCCACGGTACTGGTCTCCGGAGAGAGCGGCACCGGCAAGGAACTGGTCGCCATGGAGATACACAGGCTCTCGAAGCGTTCCCAGGGGCCGCTCATCAAGGTTAACTGCTCCGCGTTGCCTGAATCGATCATAGAAAGCGAGCTGTTCGGCCACGAAAAGGGTGCCTTCACGGGTGCCGCAAGTCAGCGGAAAGGCCGCTTCGAGCTGGCTCATGGCGGCACGCTGTTCCTGGACGAGATAGGTGAACTGTCTACGCAGATACAGGTCAAGCTGCTGCGGGTGCTGCAGGAACGTGAAATTGAACGCGTCGGTGGCACCGCCACGGTCAGGGTCGATGTCCGGGTCATCGCCGCTACCAATCGCAACCTGGAGGCAGAAATAGCGGCTGGCCGGTTCCGTGAAGACCTGTACTACCGGCTCAATGTCTTTCCGATCCGGGTTCCTCCGCTGCGAGAACGCAAGAGCGACATCGTGCTGCTGGCCGACCATTTTACCGAGAAGTACGCAAGGAAAAACGACAAGCCGATAAAGCGCATCTCCAGTCCGGCACTCGATCTTTTTACCACCTACCACTGGCCTGGCAATGTACGGGAACTGGAAAACTGCATAGAGCGCGCGGTAATCCTTTCCACCGATATGGTCATCCATTCCTATCACCTGCCACCGAGCCTGCAATCGGCCCAGTCTACCGACACCGCGCCTACCATGACGCTCGAGGCGGCGCTTTCACGCCTGGAAAAGGAAATGATCGTTGAAGCGCTCAAAATTACGGGAGGGAACATGGCGGCTGGAGCCAGGCATCTGGGTGTGACGGAGCGACAGATGGGGCTCCGCGTTCATCACTATGGAATCAACTGGAAGCTTTACAGGGCTACATCAATGTAGCTTTGTTTCTGATATCCTACTTTATTGTATTTTATGTCTTTAACAATCAATACACAAATTGCGATCCGTATGGGAGTCTACGGTCTGCATGTTCTTTCAGCACTTACAATAATAAACAATTCTTTCAACAGGCTCCTTTCTTGGCACAATTATTGCATTGCTATTCGTGATGCTCAAGTGTCAAGGAGAACCAATGAAAGATTCAATAAACTTCGCCGCCTCTCCCGTAACCGAGGTATTCGGCTGCAACAGCTTCTCCAATGCCGTGCTCAAGGAGTGGCTGCCTAAAACCACGTTCAAGGAACTGCTCGCCGTGCAGGCTGGCGAGAAAGAGCTCGCACTCGAAGTGGCCGATGTTGTTGCCGACGCCATGAAGGTCTGGGCCATCCAGAAAGGCGCTACGCACTTTACGCACTGGTTCCATCCCCTTACCGGCCTCACAGCCGAAAAACATGAGTCGTTCATAACCCCGTCGGGCGATGGCAAGGTGCTCATGGAGTTTTCAGGCAAGGAACTCATCAAGGGCGAATCCGACGCGTCGAGTTTTCCGTCAGGAGGCCTCCGGGCAACGTTCGAGGCACGCGGCTACACCGCATGGGACGTCACGAGTCCGGCCTTCCTCAAGCAGGATCCCACCGGCACCACGCTCTGCATTCCCACTGCTTTTTTCAGTTACTATGGGCACGCGCTTGACAAGAAAGTGCCACTCTTGCGCTCGATGGATTGTCTGGACAAGCAGGCAATGCGCATCCTCAGGGCGCTCGGCAATGACAGCGCCAAGCGCGTGATAACGACCGTGGGCCCTGAACAGGAATACTTCCTGGTGGACAAGAAATATTTCGACGAACGCCCCGACCTGATGCTTACCGGACGCACCGTCTTCGGATCCATGCCGGCAAAGGGGCAGGAGATGGAGGACCACTATTACGGCGCCATCAACGAACGCGTCGCGTCCTTCATGCGGGAACTCAATCATGAACTCTGGTAAGTCGGGGTTGCGGGCAAGACCCAACACAATGAGGTGGCGCCCAACCAGTTCGAACTGGCACCGATATTCACCACGACAAACGTCGCCGTTGATGCAAACCAGTTGGTGATGGAAAACATCAAGAAGGTGGCAAACCGCCATGGCATGGAAGCTCTCCTCCACGAGAAACCGTTCGCGGGAGTCAATGGCTCCGGCAAGCACAACAACTGGTCCATGGCCACTGACGACGGCACCAACCTGCTGGAACCTGGTGAAAATCCCGAATCAAACGCACGTTTCCTGCTCTTCATAAGCGCCGTCGTGGAGGCGGTGGACCGGTACGCACTGCTGCTGCGCTCATCCGCGGCACTCGCCGGCAACGACCATCGGCTCGGAGCCAACGAGGCTCCACCGGCCATCATCTCGGTTTTCTTCGGCGACCAGCTCTGCGAGATATTCGACGACATAGCCGACGGAAAGGCCCACTCGGCCAAAGGCAGCCACAAGATCGAGCTCGGAGTAACCAGCCTCCCAAACCTGCCCATAGACATAAGCGACCGTAACCGCACGAGCCCGTTCGCGTTTACGGGCAACAAGTTCGAGTTCCGCATGGTCGGTTCATCCCAGTCCATAGCGACACCGAATACGTACCTCAATACTGCCGTCGCGCAGGTGCTGTCGGAATTCGCCGACAAGCTGGAAAAATCAACGGACAAGATCGATGCGATACGGGAGATAATCCGGGAGTCGTATTCATAGCACCGAAAAGTGGTGTTCAACGGCAACGGCTACTCCGATGAATGGGTCAAGG
>CAXZAJ010000176.1:0-8304 GCA_964293355.1 uncultured bacterium | reverse complement strand
CCCGTCGATTTCCGAGAGAAAGGCGCGGTTACTGTTGATCGTCGTGATCAGATCACGCACCACGTCGCCAGCCGTCGCCATCGCGACCGTCGGGCCGCTGGTCGTGCGCGGCGCTGCGGCTACCTTGGCGGGAGCCGCCAGAGCAGGAACCGGAGCCGGAGCCACAGGTCCGGGGAGCGGCGGGGGCACTGCGGCCGCGGGTACAGAGGCAACCGGGGCCGGCATCGTGGAGAGTACCGTTATCTCGGTGGGGATGACCGGGGGCAGGACGGGTGGCGGCGGAAGGTCCGGTTCAGCCAGCGTCGCGATGACTACGTGTGGGGGCGGGTCTGAAACACGCATCGAGCTTAGTATCAATGGTACTTCGCGGACCGACTGCGATTCGGGTGGAACCGGCGCTCCGGGTGTGCCAGCGGTTTCAACGGGCTGCGATGCCGCCTGGAGGTCAGCCTCGGGCGTGGCGGGCGGTTCCGAGACGCATGATGCCAGCGTCAGGGCCAGAGCCAGAGTCGCCGCCATGGCCACGCTGCCAATGACCAAGGGAGAGCGGGCTGGGCGTTCAATCCACTGCGCCGAAAATAGCTTCAAGCTCTGCCTTCCTGCGACGCGTCAGTTCGGTTACATCGATAGCCCCGAGATCGGGGCGGACAGCGGCCGCGTCGGCCTCAGTATACCGCGCCTTGGGTTCCAGCGCCAGCGGCCAGGGCCATTCCCCCGCTCCTGGTATCAGCAACATTTCCGCCAGCGCCGGACCAGACCGCGGCACGGCAAGCTCGCTGATCGAAGATTCGCTCCCGGCCGCCTGGCTGTCGGTGCCAGAGGGGCTTTTCGCGGCATCACCGTCAGCCCGGCGCGCGCCTGTTCCCGCTATCAGCATCCCTATCAGTACCCCGATGATCGCCAGCGTCGACACCGTACCGACTAACAGCCCCGCGGTCCTGAAAACCTGCGGCTCGATGTGGGGAACCAGCCTGCCGAGCCTGCCGAGCCCGCCAGCCAGCCCGGAACCAGCGCGCCGGGCCACGCCGGAGAGCCCGGCCAGCTTCGTGCCAGCGACCGAGCCTATCCGCTTCGCGCTCCCGAGCGCGCCCGCGAGGAACGCCGGCGCTTTCATGCGCCTTCAGGCTCCTCGGCCAATTCGGGCTCAGCTTCCTCAACGCCATCAAGTTCATCGCCGTCCAGCTCTTCCGGGGCAGACTCTTCCGGAACAGATTCTTCCCTGTCGGGATCGGCTGACTGAACTTCCTGTGCTGGCCCCTCCGTCGAGGCATCAACCGCGGCTATTTCTGCGGTAACGGTTTCCTCGGCCAGCGCTTCGGCGGCGGCAAGTTTCGCGGCCTTGGCAGCCTTGCGCGCTGCGGCTTCGGCGGCCGGATCTTCAGTCAGCTCGCGGCCCGCTTCGTATTCCACGTCCTCGTCGTCAACATGCTCTATCACATCGGGCACCCCGACGGGCTTGCCGTCGGAACGTTCCAGGCGGACGGAAATGACCTTGGTAACGCCTGATTCTTCCATCGTGACGCCGAGGAGGGCATCCGCGCCGATGACGGTCTTCTTGTTGTGCGTGATGACTATGAACTGGCTTGTCTTGCCGAATTCACGGAGCAGGTTGACGAAGCGTATGACGTTCTGTTCATCCAGTGCCGCGTCGATCTCGTCCAGGAAGCAGAACGGCGAAGGCCGGACCATGTACGTGGCGAACAGGAGTGCGATGGCCGTCAGGCTCTTCTCGCCGCCGGACAGCAAGGTGATGTTCTCGAGCTTCTTTCCGGGCGGCTGCGCGTAGATCTCTATGCCCGATTCAAGCACGTGGTCCGGATCGACGAGCCTGAGTTCTCCGCGCCCGCCGCCGAACAGCCTGCGGAACATGTTGTGGAAGTTCTTCTTGACGCGGTTGTACGTGGACAGGAACATGTCCGCGCTCTCGTCGCGTATCTCCTGGGTGATGCGCCGCAGGTCGTCGCGGGCCTTCTGGAGGTCGCCGAGCTGGGTGGACAGGAACTCGTAGCGCTCCTTGACCTCGGCATACTCCTCCGGCGCCATCAGGTTAACGGAACCGAGATCCTTGAGCTTCTGCTTGCGCTCGGCGAGTTGCTCGCGCAAATCCGCCGCCTGGGTGCGCAGTTCGTACATGCGCTCCTCGAATTCTACCAGCTCGCGGCCGTACTGTTCGCGGAAGTTATCCTTGACGTTGCGTATTTCAGTTTCAGTCTGGGCCAGCCCGAGGTGCTGGCGCTCCAGTTCAGTCTGCAGGGAGCCAAGTTTGTCTATCTTCTTCTTGAGCTCCTCCTGGCGCTTGCCCAGGTCGGAGTTCTTAATGGCTATGTCTTTTTCAAGCCGCTCGAGCTCTGCGGTCAGTTCGCGGCCACGCTTCTCGATGCCGGCGATTTCTTCATCTATGGAAGAAAGGTCTTCCTCGGCCTCGGCCAGGCGCCTGACCTCCATGGCCGTCTCGTTGTCCAGCTCGCGGTAGTAGCCTTCCTGGCTGGCAATCTCGCGGCGTATCATCCCGAGGGACTCTTCGGCGGCCTGCACCTGGGTCTGCATGCGGATGCGGTTGCCCCGAAGCTCCTCCAGCGTCTTGCGGTACTCGTCGATGCGCAGCGACAGCTCGCGGTTTTCTTCACGCAGTGCGCCGATGCGTTCGCGCCGCTCCGTCACGCCGTCCTTGATGGAAGCCATGAGCGCGTCCACGGCGCGCTTCTTCGTAATGATGCCCTCAGGCGACAAAAACTCGTCTATGAACGAGGGCGTAGTCCTGCGGTAGGCTTCATAGCGTTCCTTGAGTTCCTTGGCGCGCTCCGCCGACTCTGCCATGGCGGTGCGGGCGCTCTCGATGAGCGTGCGTGCCTCGGCGGTGCCGTAGTCCTTGATGCGCGCCAGGTCGTCCAGAATGGCCGCCTTGCCGGAAAGCCTTGCTATGATGCCTGAGATGAGGCCGTCTATCAGCTCTTCGGCCGCCTTGCGTTCCACGGCCGAATAGCCGGTTTCCTTGAGCCGCGCGTCCAGTTCCCGTACGATATTTTCGGTTATCTCGTCCAGTTCCGACTGCGCCGTCACCAGGTCCGTATCGAAGCCGATGATCTCCCGCTCGGCCTTGGCTATCGCGGCGTCGTTGGCCTTGATCCGTTCCTCCGCGGAGCGTATCGATCCCTCGAAACCCAGGATGTTCTTCTCTATCTCGGCGATGCGACCCTTGTGGCCGCGCAAAATTTCATTCTTCTCGTCTTCGTCCTCGTGCAGAGCCTCTATCTTCTCGGCCAGCGCGCGCAGCTTGAGCCTGGATTGGTCTATCTTGGCCTTCGTCTCCGCCACGCGCTCGGACAGGAGCTTGCGCTCCTTTTCCTTGCCCACACGCTCCACAGCCAGGCCATAGACCGTCTTCTGCACGTCGACGAGCTTGGCCTCCATCGAGTTGACGATGTCCAGGTTCTCCTCGAGCGACATGTTGATGCCGTCTATCAGCCTGCGCAGGGCATCGCGCTCGGTGGTGCGCGCGACTATTTCCGTGTCGCGCCGTTCCTTTTCGTTTACGAAACCGCGCAGCCTGAGCAGGTGCAGGTCAAGTTCCGTGTTGAACACGTCCTCGCGCAGCGAGCGGTAGGCCAGCGTCTTCTCCGACTGCGACTTGAGCGTGTCGTGGCTGCGCTTTACCTCGCCGAGTATGCCATCCACCTGGCGCATGTTTTCTTCAGTGCGCTCCAGCTTTGACTCGGCCTCGCGTGAACGCGCCTTGTGCTTGGTGATGCCGGCCGCCTCCTCGAACAGGTAGCGGCGTTCTTCAGGCTTGCTGGACAGGATCTGGTCAATGCGGCCCTGCTCCATCACCGAATATGCGCTTTTGCCTATGCCGGTGTCCCAGAACAGCTCACGGAGTTCCTTGAGCTTGGCCGGCTGGTTGTTGATGAAGTATTCACTCTCGCCGGAACGGTACAGGCGGCGCTTTATGGCCACCTCGGGCACGTCGAGCAGCAACACGCCCTTCTCGTTGGATATGGTCAGCGTCACTTCCGCTATGTTCAGGGCCTTGCGGGTCTCGGTGCCGTTGAAAATGATGTCTTCCATCGACTCGGCGCGCAGCGAACGGGCCGACTGTTCGCCAACCACCCACTTGATGGCGTCCACCACGTTGGACTTGCCACAGCCGTTGGGCCCGAGCAGAGCCGAGATGCCTTCAGAGAAATCGACCCTGGCGCGGTCTGCGAAACTCTTGAAACCGAATATTTCGAGGCTTTTCAGGAACACGGGATCGCACCTCGTTCAAGCATGGATTTGATGTGTTGCAAGCCCCGGATGGTAGCACAAAACACCCCTCCGCGCAATGTAGGGCCGTGCGTGCAAAGGCTAACCACAGAGGCACAGAGACACAGAGAGGATGAGGTAAGAAAGGCAAAGAGAAGAGGAAGAGAATAAGAATTAGACCACGGAGGCACGGAGACACGGAGGAAGACTAGGAAGGGTTATAAAGGGGGATTAGGAGAGGGATTCCATCAGGCGGAGCTCGGTATCCATGATGACTGAGGCAATTTCCATGGGGCTTTTTCCCATACGTTCGGCCTGGGCACGTAGTCTGAGTTCAATATCAGGATTAAAATAAAAGGGCAGACGTATCTTATCCTTTGGAATGTAGAATTTTCCTCGTTCGCCTTTGGAAAAGTCATATTCGGGTTTCATAGTCATACTCCTTCTTCATAATACTTCATTTCGAAAGCGGTTGCCATCCTGGCCGATATCAGCCTGATTGGTATATCGCATGGTTCGTTTGGATAGGTAAATATTATCACGAGTACTCTATCACCGACACACCCAATAGAGATCCATCGGTCTTCGTCATCAGAATGTTCTTTATCGGCAATCGTTATTCCGAGTGGATCAGAAAAGACAAAAGCCGCTTCTTCAAAGCTTACCCCGTGTTTTTTAAAATTCAATACCGCCTTACGTGGATCCCATTCAAACGATTGATGACCGGGTTCATTGTTTTTCACTCCCAAACCTTCTTCCCTAGCCCCGCAGTAAGACCGGCTGTGTATTCCTCATATAGGGAGCTCTTCTACTCATTCTCAAGTCAATCAAGCGGCAAATCGTCTGATTTCGAATTCGGTACCGTGGGCAAAGGCCTCTTCTGCCATGGCTAGAACAACCGCCGTTGTTTCACTATCCAATAAATATTCAGCACAACAATCACATACTTGGGCGGGAACTCCCTTGATGATGACTGAGGCTTCACCCCTGGACAGGATAACGGTAGTAAAACCGTCCTTATATTGACCCTCTTTGCAGATTACACACTTGATCATAGGGTACCTCTTCTTTGCAAGAATGAATCATCCCATTCGTCAGGATCCGGTTCGTAGACAGTAACGATAATATATCGTAGCTCATGCTTTGCCCGTATTTTATAATATACTACATGGAGCGGCCTATTTTGCATGTATCCTAAGACCAGAGTACTCGGATATGGTCTATCCTCAGGTTATTCGCGGATTATAGTGCCGTGGTGCACGGCATCCTCTACATCAAACGTTTGGATACGCCTCTCCGCCATTCGCTGCAATGCATGCCGTGTATAATTGAATTTCATCGTTTCATGTGCACCCATTTTCACCGCATCCTTATGGTAATGCAAATGCTTTTACACCGCAAAGATAAAAAGAAAGAAAAAAGGACACCCTCACCGGGTGCCCTCTTTCCATGAATCTTAGTCTTCAGCTTTTTTTTCTTCTTCTCCGTGCCTCCGTGACTCCGTGGCACATTCTCTTAATCTTTATTCTATCAGTCAGCGTCCTGCGCGATGAGCAGTTCGTACGCGGCGGCGGGATCGGCGGCGGCGAGGATGCCGGCGCGAAGTTCGTTGCTCTTGAGCTTGGCGCTGAAGTACGACAGGGTCTGCAGATAGTAGGCGTGCTGGTTGTAGGCGGCGGCGATCATGAAAAGGAGGCGCACCGGCGCGTCGTCAAAGGCGTTGAAATCCTGGATGTCGCACTTGCTGATGCCCACGGCAACGACGAGGTCGGTGACGCTGGAAAGGCGGACATGGGGAATGGCGATGTTGCGGCCTATGGCGGTGCTCATCAGGTCTTCGCGGCGCAGGAGCTCGGATACCAGCTCTTGTTTGCTCTTGATCTGCGGGGCGGCGGACAGGCGTTCAGCCAGGGCTACGAGGGCATCGCGCTTGCGCGGATAGTCGAGGAACACGACTCTGTCAGGCGACAGGACGTTGCGCATGCGTACAGGGTGCAGCGACGATATCGGCTTGTTTGAAGAAAGGCGTTCGTTTACCCAGCGCTCAATTTCACTTTTCTTGAAGCGCCACACGGTTCCGATTTTGCCGGCGGGTATCTCACCCTTCTGTGCCCAATCGTAAACAGTGCGCTCGGATACTCGTAGGTACTTGGCCACTTCTTCTATAGTCAGGATGTCGTCATCCATTGCGGCTCTCCCTATAACGTAAGATTTGCAACTATAATGCAAGAAAGGTGACGAAATGTCAAGGTAATTCTAGGGTTCCAGGGTGTCCAGGGTATCGTCAACATCTCCCGGACGCCATCCAAGCTCGATCAGTGCCATGCGTACGGTACGTCTGTCAGGCTCCCTGGAGAGCAGCCGGGAGGCCGCGGAGGCTATCAGGGCAAGCCGTTCGTCGCGATGCGACTCCCCTTCAAAAGACTTGGCCATTGCTGATTTCACGGCATGGCGGTCCACCCCGCGTGAAGCCAGAGCTGAAGAAAGGCTGCGAGGACCTTCCGCTCTGGTACGCAGGCGCTGGCGCATCCACGAATCGGCATAGCGTTCATCGGACAGGAAACCCTCTGCTTCCAGCTTGTCCAGCGCAACCCTGCAGGCAAAGCGGGAGCTGTCCTTGGCCATGAGCTTGCGTTCCAGGCCTGCGCGGAACTGCTCGGCACGGGCCAGCAAGGCAAGGGCGCGTCCTTCTGCCACGGTAGCCTGCATGGCCATGGTCAATACGTCATCGGGAATATCAAAGGGAATTTGTCGAGGGAAGGCCACCATGTCATCGGCGAGGTCAGCGGCTGCGTAGGAGTCTGCGAGGTAGCAGGATTTAAATAGAAAAAGGGAGCCATCTTCGGAAACCGCCTTGACGGTACCGAGGGCTCCCTCTTCGTAAGCGACGATGCGGGCCATGAGGCCTTCTCGTCCTTGCTTTTAGCGCTTGGAGAACTGGAAGCGCCTGCGTGCTCCGCGCTGTCCGTACTTCTTGCGCTCTACCATTCGAGGATCACGGGTCAGGAAACCATTGTTCCTGAGCGCGAGGCTCGAAGCGGGGTCTACCTGGCTGAGGGCGCGGGCAATGCCGTGCCTGCAAGCGCCGGCCTGGCCGTTGGGGCCGCCGCCGACGACGTTGATGACGATGTCGAACTTGTTGTCGCTCGCGGTGACGACGAGGGGCTGTCGGACGGTTCCGGCAATTTCGGCGACAGGAAAGTACTTGTCGAGCTCGAGGTTGTTGACGGTGATTTTTCCTGAGCCTTCGCGCAGGTAAACACGCGCCACGGCGGTTTTACGCCTTCCGGTTCCAATTCCGAGATTCCTGACCATCGTATACCTCTCCTAGACTTCGATAGCGACGGGCGCCTGCGCCGCGTGCGGGTGGGTCGGTCCGGCATAGACCTTGACGTTCAACGCGAGCTTGCGGCCGAGCGGGCCCTTGGGAAGCATGCCGCGGATGGCGATCTCGAGCGGATCGGCGGGATGCTTGGCAATGAGGGTCGCGAACGTGTTTTTCTTGAGTCCGCCAGCAAAACCGGTGTGCCTGTAGTACAACTTGTCGTTGAACTTGTTACCGGTTACTTCAATTTTATCCGCGTTGACGATTACTACATAATCACCGATTTCCTGGTGCGGCGTATAGCAAGCTTTGTGCTTGCCGCGCACGAGGGAAGCCGCCTTGGAGGCTACGCGACCGAGGCGCTGGCCCTTGGCGTCAATGACGAACCAGGAACGGGCTACTTCCGCCGGCTTAACAAATAGGGTCTTCATCAATCTATACCTTCACCTTCAGGAGTTCATTAGCGTAAAAGGAAGCGAGCGGTATATTCACATATATCGCATGTCGTGTCAAGGGACGCGGTCCTTACGACTTCTTCTCGGTTGCGGCCTCTTCCGCTTCTTCTTTTTTGGCTTCAATGCGGTCCTTGATGTCGGCAATGCCGATGAACACGGCGATGAGCCCGATGAAGACAGCGATGACGGGCACGGAGCCGCGCAGAAAAGCCAGAACATCCTGCCACCAGCCAAGCGGGCCAGGAAGGCATGCAAAAACAGCGAAAGCAACGCAAACGAGTC
>CAXZAJ010000175.1:0-8368 GCA_964293355.1 uncultured bacterium | reverse complement strand
CATCTCACGCCCGGCGACAAGAGCCTTGGCACCTCCATGGACTTCTTCCAACGGTTGGTTGTAGAAGTACAGGTCGTTGGCCTTTAGATAGCTGATCCTGTCACTCATAGCCCTGATCCGCCGTACGACGGTATCATCTGAACCTTTGAAATTCATGGGTCACCTCAAAATCGATTAAGGATTAATTAATCCTAGTTCAACCAGACAACCAAGTCCAGACAAAAAGCCCGACGGGCAAGGCCATAAAAGGCTAAAGTCGAACTGTCCCTTTACCCTTCCAGCACGCACGCGATATAGTCTTAAACATATAGTATGAGCAAACAAAGCACGGTTGGGCGCCGAAAAAGCCTGGCGCGGTTCTTCTCCTATCTTTCTCCGTACTGGGGCCTGTTTCTGACCGGGTTCGTAGCCATGACGCTGGCGACGGTGGCCAGACTGGCAGGGCCTCTAATTCTCCGTGCCCTCGTTGATACCGCGATACCCGCCAAGGATACCCGGGCGATGATCCTGTATGCACTCCTGTACCTGGGCATCATCGTCGTGATGGGCGGACTTACCTATTTCCAGACCACCACCATCGTGCGGCTGGGACTCAATGTCGTAACGAACATCAAACGGGATCTGTTCTCGCATCTGCTGACCCTGCCGGTTTCGTACTTTGACAAGCACCCCGTGGGAGAACTGATGGCCCGCGTGGAAAACGACACTGAAAAGGTCAAGCAACTTTTTTCCGAGACGGGCATCATGCTGGTTGGAAATGTCATCTACTTTCTGGGCATGTTCGTCGTATTCTTCGCCATGGATGCCAGGACGGCCGCATTCATCTTCATACCCGCGCCGTTCCTGCTGGCCGGTTTCTTCTTCATCTTTGACAAGCTCAGGCCTCTGTACGAGAAGAGCCGCAGGAAGTACGCGGAGATAACGGCGATAGCCACCGAGTTCGTGCAGGGCATCGAGGTCGTGCAGGCCTTCAACCGTACGGAACACGCGGCGCGCAAGCTGGATTTTGCGAGCAAGGAAAAGCGCGACGCCGAGATCAAGGCCGGCATGACCGAGTACACCACCATGGGCTTCATGAGCTTCCTTGGCGGCCCCATGCTCATGGTACTCATAATAAAACTCGTGGCTCCGAGTGTATTCTCCGGTGCGCTGACCGTTGGAACGCTGCTCGTGTTCATAGAATACGGCGTTCGCCTCTTTGAACCGCTCTTCAGCATCGGGGAAAACATCAGGGGCATGCAGCAGGCGCGCGTGGCGCTCGGCCGCATCTTCAACATCATGGATATTGACCCTGAACCCGCCGGAACAGGACTCGTGCCTGACTTCAGGCACCAGATCGAGTTCCGGGATGTTTCCTTTGAGTACAAGCCGGGTGAAACGGTGCTGGATCACGTCTCGTTCACGATATGCAAGGGCGAGACCGTGGCGCTGGTAGGAGCATCCGGTTCGGGAAAAACGACGACGGTAAGCCTTTTGTGCAGGTTCTATGAAGCCACGAGCGGCTCGATACTGGTGGACGGTCAGAGCCTGGGGCAACTGGCTCTTCAAGCCTGGCGCAGGAAGATAGGCCTGGTTTTACAGGACATCTATCTGTTTCCAGGCACCATACTCGAGAATGTGCGCGTGTACGACCAGGCCCTGGGGCCGGAGCAGGCCATGACGGCACTGCGTACGGTGCACGCCGCGGATTTTGTGGCGGGGCTGCCGGACGGCATGGAAACGGAACTGCACGAGCGTGGATCAAACCTGAGCATGGGTGAAAAGCAGTTGCTATCGTTCGCCAGAGCCGTGGCCTTTGGAGCTGACATCGTGATCATGGACGAGGCTACGGCAAGCGTGGACGTGGCTACGGAACGCCTCATCCAGGAAAGTCTGGAAGTGCTGCTGGAAGGCCGTACCGCACTCATCGTGGCTCATCGGCTCTCGTCGATATTAAAGGCTGACAAGATACTGTTCTTCAAGGACGGGCGCATCATCGCGCAGGGCCGACATGACGAATTGCTCGCTGATCTTCCTGAATACAGGGAACTCGTGCGGCTGCAATTCCCCGACCTCGAACTGGAAACAGTACGAGAAACTGAAACGGAGACTGTTGGATGAGCGACGAAAAACCGGGTGCATCGGCACCCAGGGTCAACCATATACGCTGGATAGGCCGGATCTGGAGCGAAAAGCCAGCTCTGATAGTGGGCCTGTTTTTCCTCACGCTGCTCTCGAGCGCTGTAGCGGTGACGTATCCCTACCTCGGCAAGCGGTTGCTGGACATGATGCAGCAACTCATGGAAACACCGGGCATCACCGATCCCATGCGTGATGTCAACAGGCTACTCCTCGTGTTCGTGGCGGTAGGCCTCGGAGGGCTCGTGGCATCGCTGTTCCCCGGCGTCAGGGGCGTTACAAACTCAATCTTCGAGCACGCGATTCGATCGAAGTACTGGAAAAAGGTGCTGGCCAAGGATTACGCGTTCTTTGCCCGGTTTCCTTCCGGCGACATCGTAACCAGACTGACCGACGACCTGTACGACTTTCCAAAACTCAGCTGGTTCCTGTGCTCCGGCATCTTCAGGGCGGTGGAGTCCATCAGCAAGGTTGTTTTCTGCCTGGCTGCGATGCTCCTCCTGGACTGGCGTCTGACCCTGTTCTCGCTGATACCGCTGCCGCTGATGATCGGCTTGTTCTATGTGACGCAGGACAGGATCTACGACACGTTCCAGAAGAACCAGCAGGCCATCAGCGCCATCAACACGCGGCTGGAAATGAGTTTCTCGGGAGTGCGCATCATCAAGGCCTATGCCTGCGAGGACAAGTACAAGCGCATTTTCTCGGACGTGCTGCACACCCGCTGGACCACTGAAATGGCCGTAGCCAAACTCGAGGTGGTGCTGCACCTGATCTACCAGTACATAGACTATGTGGCCCAGGTAGGCATCGTGTTCGCGGGCGGCCTCATGGCGGTAAAGGGCGACATATCGATTGGTACCTTCTATGCGTTCTACACGTACCTCTCCATGCTGATTTACCCGATTCTGGACATACCGCAACTGTTCGTCTCCGGCAAGCGTGCCTTCGTCAACATAGACCGTCTTGAAGAACTGGCAGGCTTCCCCGAAGCCGCCGCGCCGGAGCAGCCTGAACCCATAGGCGCCATCGAGACCATCTCCCTGGACCGTGTTTCGTTTGCTTACGGCGACAGGCCAGGCGATGCACTCTCGGACATATCCCTGACCATCCAGCGGGGCGAGCGCATCGGCGTCATAGGCCCAGTCGGCTCGGGCAAGTCAACGCTGATGAAGGCACTCCTGGGCGTGCTCCCGCCAAAGGCAGGAACCATCAGCGTGAATGGAGTGGATCTCAGAGCTGCGGATTTGCGTTCCTACCGCGACAGGATAGGCTATGTTCCGCAGGAAGCGCTGCTCTTTACCGGCACGCTCAGGGAAAATATCGATTTTGGCTCCGACTCGCCCAGCGACGTATTGTTCAATGCGGCGATTGAGGCGGCCCAGCTCAAGGATGAACTTCGTTCATTTGCCGATGGAGAGAAAACAGCCGTCGGACAGCGAGGCGTAAGCCTCTCCGGGGGGCAAAAGCAGCGCATGGCCATAGCCCGTGCCATAGCCAGAGAACCGCAATTCCTGCTCTTTGACGACATAACGGCCAGCCTGGATGCCGCAAACGAGGAACGGCTGATGCGGAGGCTCGATGAACTGCATGCGGACCTCGGCTTCGTCATCGTCTCGCACCGGCTTTCAACGTTGCAGTACGTGGACAAGGTGCTGTACCTGGAAGGCGGCAAGGCCCGCGGGTTCGGCACGCACGAAGAGCTGCTCGGGCAACCCTGGTACCGCGCCTTCATCGAGGAGCACATGGGCCGGTATTCGCCTGCCAGAACCGTGGTTCCCGATGCCATGGCAGGCACGGAAAGCGTTACGGCGTGCTGAACAGTGACATCGCCAGGAAGGGCAAGGACACCGCGCTGGCGATGGCCCCGTAGCGCAAAAAATCCACCCCGTTGGCCTGATCACCCGATTCAATGCGGCTGAAGCCGTAGAAGGCTAGCCCGGCACCCCCCAATGCAAACACCGTGCCGGCGATCAGACTGCCCTTCTGCCATTTCATGGCCCGCCGTAATGACACAAGTTCTTCCCCGCGGACAAAACCTGCCGGCACCGCACCGGCACCTGATTTGAAGAGGGCGCTGGCATCGTCATAGCCTTTGGTGTAGCCCTTCCTGAAGACAGCCTCTTCATCCAGGACAACGGCTGCCTGCGAGGGGGCAGAAGTCAGAGGCGGGGCAATGACAGCAGATGTCACGCCCGCTACCCCAGGGCTGGTTTCCGGGGCCAGAACGGAGGGCTCGATGACATAGTCATTTGCCGACCAGAAAGCCTGGATTGACTGATCCAGGGTTGATTTTAAAGCTTCTGTCTTTCCTGTCTCGCCTTCAACCTGGACCATCTCGCCAGCGGCAATGACGAAGGCTTTGGGAATCGGCTCAAGCGCTTCTGCCGCCAGCATGTCGGAGCGGACATAGGCTATGACTTCCACCGATCCCTCGAAACAGTAGGCCTTGGTCGTCGTTGAGGAGGACGCCGTTCTGGAGGTGATGACGTCAAGGCCAAAATCCGTTCCGCGTACGCCAGCGACGGCCTGCGTGCTGCGGACGGAGAAGGAATCCGTTCCGGCCAGCTTTTCAACTTTTGCCCGTATCCTTCCATACACCAGTTGCAGGGAAGTCTCCCCATCGGCAAGCCGTTCCAGTATGAACGTGGTGTTCTCGGCCAGTTTCAGGACTGCGCCGCCGCTGTACAAACGCATCTCGACGAAAACAGACTTGCCGGTCTGTACCTGGTCGCCCTGAAACAGTTCAAGCCCTATCGGATCCTTGAAAGCCACCCGTTTACCCTGTCTGATGACAACGATGTCATCACCGGACGAATATTCGACTACTGCCGCTACACCGGCCTGCCCCCAGACATGCGGCACAACCAGAAACATGCAGGCTGCCAGAACACAGCGCGAAATCAGAGTTTTCATAGGTAAACCTCCAGACCCCGGGAAACGGAGTCGAGCGTGTGCGTTTGATGAATCGTTGATTTATTCAGGATGCCCCGATATACTCAGTCAAAATATGGAGCAGTTGCTCAATGAAATCAAGATTGCTTACATAGATTCTGGTATAAACCAGGTCCTTCTCCAAATCCCGCCTGATGCAAGGAATGGCCCGTATGCCATGCATTACAATCAGGGCGAGGAATACTTCATCGAACTCGGCTCCCCCATTTTCGTACCGAAACTTCCAATCCACCATGATATTAGAATACCTGTCCCTGACGCCAATTACGCGACCGCGATTCGGGACATTGTAGCACAGCTTGCAAAGAGTCTGCCGGAATGCTTTACGGGGCTGACCTACTTCTTCGATCCAGCTGAAATACTCAAGCCTTGCTTTTATCGTCTGTATAAAGCCGACAACGATGTGTACCTGTATCTCCTCAGGGTAGACCTGCTGCCGCGTCCCTTTGACTCAGAGACGCTTGAAGCGGGCACCAACGACCTTACCCCTGCCTATTCCGCACGCCGCATCTACATGGAATCGGAGATCATCCCGCTTGAAGCGGTCATGTGGGAATCCGGCAGGGTAAAAGCCTTCAGGATTCGGCAGTTGATATCGCAGACCTGGGTTGGTGAGACAGGCAAGGGCTATCGCGTCCGCGGCGTATGGATGGATTCAGACCTGTCAAAATTTTTTACCAAGCTGTTCGTTCCACCTGGAAAACGCGTGTATCCGTTTTATCCGCTCTTCTGCAAATACATGACCCTGTGCGCAACCTCGCCAATCATGAGCTCCGATGGAAGGCGCAAGATGATTCCCTTGTTGCACCGCGCTGTGCAGTTCCTGACTCCGGAGATCGGCCGCATCCAGGAATCGCTCAAGAGCGACAAGTTTTCTGAGTCCATGCCGCATTTCACGGCGCTTAAAAGCAAGGTTCCGGAATCGTGGAAGGCTCCACTCTCGCTTTTCAGCGTGGATGCATACCTGAACGAACGCGAGCAGAAGGAGTATTCGCTCGATTATGCAAACGATACAGCTTGAAGACATCAAAGGCCTCCGCGTAACCATCATGGGCCTCGGTCTCAATGGCGGTGGCGTAGCCTCAGCCAGGTTTTTCGCCGAGCGCGGTGCCATGGTCACCGTAACCGATACCAAGGATGAAATCGCGCTTGCGGACTCGATGACCGCGCTTTCCGCGTACGACATACGCTATGTGCTCGGCCGCCATGACGAAGCCGATTTCTCCGGCGCGGACCTCGTCATCAAGAATCCAGCCGTCAGGCCAGACAACCAGTTCCTCCGGCTGGCAAAAGCCGTGGAGACGGACCTGTCATTGTTCCTGCGATTCTGCCCCGCGCGCATAGCCGCCATTACTGGATCAAAAGGCAAGTCGACAACCTCTACGGCCTTGGCGTGGATGCTCAACAACAGCGGTATCAAAGGCTTTCTGGGAGGCAACATCACGGTATCGCCATTGGGTTTCCTTGATGAAGCAAAGCCTCAGGATGTGGTGGTGCTGGAACTTTCCAGCTGGCAACTCGGTGACCTTAAAGGTAAAAAGGCACTGAAGCCCGGCGTGGCCACGCTGACTCGGATAGTGCCAGATCACCTGGACCGCTATGGCACCATGGAGGCGTACGTAGCTGACAAGCGCCTGATCTATGCCGACCAGGATGAGCGTGACTGGACCGTCTACGATATCGACGACCCGTATGGCAGATCCTTTGCATCGGAGACGAAGGCCAGAAAGCTAGCCTATGGCAGTGAACTGCCAAAAGATACTTTCGGCATAGCGATTCCGGATGGCAAGGGACCGTGTCTCGCTATCCTTCCGGGACTGCCTGAAATCGAACTGGTGCCGGCAAGCTTGCTGGTGCCCGGAGCGCATAACAGGCGCAACATCGCGGCTGCGGCAATTTCTGCATGGGCTCTTGGTGCTGCCCCAAAGGCGATCGCGGAGGCGGCCTCTACGTTTACCGGCGTTGAACACAGGCTTGAACCGATACGGGTACGCCGCGGCGTCAGATGGTACAACGACTCGGCGGCTACAGTGCCGGAAGCAACCAAAGCCGCCGTAGAAGCGTGCGAGGAACCCGTGGGGGTCATCACCCGGGGGACAGACAAAAAACTGGATTTTGAAGTGGCCCTGACCGCCTACCGCAAGGCCGCGGCACTTGTATTGCTGGCTGGCACCGGAACCGACAAGATCAGATCAATGCTTGATGCCGGCTCCATAGCGTATCGAGGCCCCTTTGACGACATCGGCAAGGCTGTGGCGGAAGCAGCCCAACTGGCAAAACCTGGAGCAGTAGCCGTGCTCTCCCCGGGCTGCACGTCGTTTGGCATGTTCAAGAATGAATTCGACAGGGGCAGAAGCTACAAGGCAGCCGTTGCGGCTCTGGCAGAATGAAATTCAGCGCATGAACGCTACGGCGCAGTAACCGACCGACGAATCACCGCCGGGAGCCACCTCGTCGCTTGAGCCGCGCATCAAAAGTCTCGGCCGCAGTGCCTGCATGTGCCGTGCGTACGATATCGCGGCAATCACAGCCCCTACTGAGCACGCCGAGCTGTCGGATTCAGCCCGTTTGAGCGCAGCGGCTTCATCCATAGCCATGAACGATTCAACGATGGCCTTGTCGGCCCGTCGGGCCCACGGAAACCCTTCAGGACCATGCCCGGCAGGCTCAAACCCATATGCCGACCCATAATGCGTGAGGTCGGTTGAACCCATGACGAAAATTTTCTTGCCGCTAGATTCCGCATATCCGGCAATGGCCGCTCCGAGTTGGGCTGCGCGCTCATCATTTGGAGCCCTGAAGCACGCCACGGGAATCCCTGGAAAGCGGTGGGCAGCCATGGGCAGGTGGACTTCAACCGTGTTGTCAGCACCTTTGTCTGGCACGGCAGATACAGCTGCAGAAACGGAATCCCGCAGCGCCTGCTCCGCGACAAGCGTACCCAGGGGCGTCTCGAAGCCGTCTTCAGCGCTATACCTGAATGCTGAACCCGCGGGCAGGTGACCTCCGACGATGACCACCGCGTCGGAATCCGCGGCCGAGCGCCAGGCAGCCCAGGCTATGCGACCGGAAAAGTACCAGCCGGCGTGAGGCCCGATACAGGCAAGTGCTTCTTCAGCGTGGGATGCGGCATCGACCCTGTCCCACGCGCCCAGCTTTGCTGCCACTTCGCGGCGTATGGTCGGATACCAACCTTCCGGCAACATCCTCTGTCGTACGGACATACAGTCTCCTTTCGGTTCCACAAATCCCGATATAAGGATTATACTCTACCACCATGAAACGTGGACCATTA
>CAXZAJ010000174.1:0-8423 GCA_964293355.1 uncultured bacterium | reverse complement strand
CGGCCATGCCCAGCACCGGAATGCTGGCGCCCAGCAGTTCGGCCTGGGTGTGGCCAAAGTCGGCGGCGCAATCGGGGACTTCCGCGAGCAGGCCGCGGGGGGGTGCCCCGCGGGCGGCGGTTGGCCCCCCGGGAAGACCCGCGAGGGGTCCGACCCAGGCGGGGCCCCGAGATTTTCGAAAAGAAAAGAAGGGTATGTCTGGACGTCGACCCATACCCTTCTTGTTGCAGGCTGTTTTTGCCTACCAATAGTATCGGAATCGTTGCATGAGGCATTAACATCTATTTTACATTGCAAGACACGACAGGCTTAGAAAAACCCTATAGGCTTAGCGCGTGCCAGCGGGCACTCTCGGCGACGGCGCGGTAGAGTCGGGCTGTATGCCTCAGACTGTCATCCAGGCTTTTTGCCCGCCCGCCCACCGCTTCTGCTGCGGAAGCGAACAAAAAGCCCACGACGTCGCGGGCCTCGCTTTCCAACACGATGCTGTCAATGGCGGTCAGTTCAGAGAGTGTGCTCTGAACGGTGTCATCGGTTGCTCCGATGGCCTTTTCGGCAATGATGACAGCTCGGTCTGCTACATCACCCAGTCGTTGCAACTCCAGTTTCAAACCATTGATCACGGCACTCACCGCGGCAGCTTCCTTCCTGTCCGTCCCGTCTCCGCTGGTCATTGCAGTCAGGGCGGTCGCCAGCAACGATTCCAGTTCCGGACGTCGCTTTGGCAGGCACGAAAGGGAATTTACAGAAACGTACTTCATGCCCGGTATAGCCAGCCCCCGGGAGGAAAGGTTGCAAGTGGGAGCCTCGGGATAATTTGCGAGCTTTCGTGTGAACCAGGTCGAGTACAACGAAAGCCTCTCGTCACTCGTAACTTCTGAACCATCATTTGCCAAGGCCTGATAAGGCCTGCCACCACGCATGGCCCGGAACGCCGCGCTGGAGGCCGGATCAAGCCTCGAGCCTTCCGCCAGTGAGCGTTGCTCAAAAAGGCTGGCTTTTGCATGTGTCTTGCCGTCCGGAAACGATAAATCCAGGCCAGCCATATACAGCGGTGCACAACCGAGCACACGGGCAAAGTCCCATGCGGTAGTCGCAACCGACCCCCCGGCACCGAGCGAGCCTTTCGGAGGTCCAAGCCTGTCCTCGACATAGCGGCCGAGTGGATAGATCGAAGAGCACAGAGCAGTTTGTCTGCTGGAAAACCGTAGGACCGATGGCCAGACCGCAGCCTCGGTCACAAGGATACTGCCTGGCGATGTACAGCGGTCAAGATGGCGCATGTTCCAGTACTGGGGGTCTACCACAATGATGAAATCCGGTTCGACGCCGGCTCTGAGCGCTGATCGCAGGGCGGTATCCACGCACACAATAACCATGCGCTCGGCAAGCTCAGGAAGCAGTCCCGTTATTTCATCGAGAGAGGGGCCCGCAGCCAGCACGAGCGCCGGCATGCCCTTGAACAGGCCGTAGAGAGAAGTCAATCCCGGGCGAACTGCGGCTGATCGTACGTTTCTGGACAGGTTGCGTACCCAGAGCCGACCAAAGCGCCGCAGTGTTGCCGCATTTATCTCGTCCTTTTTGCGGTACCGGGATATCTGGGATCTGAATGACTCGGCGGCTTGGGGAAAAGCAGCCAGCATGGCGCCGTTTTCTATAACGGCGATTGAACGGGGAGTCACTTCATCAAGATATTCAGCCAGACCGCGGCCCTCCGGACACAGTATCAGCGTGCAGCGTTCGTCAGAAATGATGTCTACCAGATTGTCCGCCCGCAACTCAGCCGCCAACCAGGCAGTACTTGACTCCACGACAACGATACTGGCGCAGGACGAGAGTGCAGCCCGTGCGGCGTAACCAAGTCCGAGTCCCAGCAGTACAAGCAGTTCCGCTCCAGTGGAAATGGCCTCGTCAGCTATCCTCCGACCTTCAGACTGAGGATCATAGCGAGAATGCAGCCATGAACCGCCAGCCCTGGCCGTTCTTGCACCACTTCGCGCCAGTGCGTGCTCCAGCGGATGAGGTATTGCCGAATCGACGAGCGCAGCTAGCTCGGGAGACCGGATGCGCAACGACTGAAGGTTTGATGGATACCAGTCAGGCTCCATTACTCGAGCCTCAACAGCACCGTCGAGCCAGCCACCACAGGTTCACCCGGAGCGGGCGACTGTTCCCTGACCCATCCATCGCCAACTATCTCAACGATCAGATCGGTTCGTGCAAGGAGCCCGGTCAATGCACGTTTTGGTGTGCCGCGCAAATCGGGCATCGTTTCTCCAATCTGCACTGAATCCACGCTGGAGACCGCTACGCGGCCATCATGAACCGCCGTTGCGAAACTGGCCCTCGCGACTCCATACAGGTCGGCAACCGCATTAGCCACATCCTTGACAAAAGGAGCGGCTATGCGCCCACCATACGTCGATATGCCCTTGGGATTGAAAATTGCAGCATACACGATGTATTCAGGAGCCTCGCTCGGGAATAATGCTATGGTGCTGGCAATAAAATCAGAGTCTGAATAACGCCTGGTTTTGGGATCTATCACCTGGGCGGTACCGGTCTTGACCGACATGCGAAGGTCATCGATGCGTGCTCGGTGACCAGTACCCGTGGAAAGCGTTGCGTTTTCCATGGAACCGAGGATTGAATCAGCCTCGGACTTTTCCATGACTCGCCGGACCACTATGGGTTGAGGATCATCAATGGTTGAACCATCCGAACCAACAATGCGGTCAAGGGTGCGTGCCCGTATGAGCAGTCCGCCATTAGCGATCACGGTCGCGGCGGTTGTCATCTGCAGGGCGGTGACCAGTAACTCCTGTCCTATCGCTATCGTCGGTTTTGTCCTGCCTGACCAGACTTCGGGACGTCGTATCACACCGGGACTGTCGCTCGCCAGATCGGCGCCGACCCGTTCACCAAAGCCGAACTCCCGTACTCTGGCATAAAAATCAATAGCCGAGACCGTGTCGGAAGCATACGCTGCCCCGGAGTTGCATGAATACTCCAGTATTTTTGCCACATCCACGACACCATGGGATCCCAGGCATTTAATGATGATTTTTTCGCCCGACGGCATCTCTTTTTCATAGCTGCCATCACACGAAAATTCTGAATGATCGTCGATGCCGCCAAGGGCCATAAGGGAGCTCATGCTGTAAACCTTGAAGACTGAACCAGGTTCGTAGGCATAGATTGAGACTCGGTCGACCCACGTGGATCTGTCAGCGGTAAGGAACTGATTGGGGTCAAAATCAGGGAGCGATACATACGCGAGTATGGATCCGGTCCTCGCCTCCATAGCCACCAGCGCGATGCCTTCGGCATTATTCTCTACGAGTGCGGCACGGGCCAGGGTTTCAAGCTTGAATTGAAGGTCGGCGTCGATGCTCAGATACACGGCGTCTCCATAGGCATATCCACCGATGGCGCGTACGGGATCCGCCGCAAGCGAAGACTCAAAAGCAGCCTCGGCCCCTGAAAGGCCGCGGTTTTCAGTACCCACAAAACCTATAAGGTGCGCGGCAAGCGCGCGTTCCGGGTATACCCTGCCGGAAACACGGTCGAGGCGTATTCCATTCATGCCAGTGTCGGCAACGACACGCTCGATGGATCTGGCTACATCACTTGAGACACGTCTGGCCATATAAGCAAAATCAGCACCATCGCCGGTGAGCTTTTCCAGGATTTCAGATTCAGGAATTCCGACAGCGGTGGCCAATGCCGCTGCAAATTCCGGCTCCTTGCCTCTGGAGAGCGATGGTTTCCATATAGAGACATCATAAAGATCTGTGTCAACAGCCAACAGTCGCCCCTCGCGGTCATATATCGGGCCACGTATGGAAACGATGCGTGCTGTTGTGGAAGCCTGCGATCCTGAAGCTCCAAACGCCAGTCTCCCGTATCGAAACAAGGTTACTGAAGTAAGGACGACGAGTGCGCCTACGATAACGTAATGCCGGATGAAGCGCTTATCGATCGACATCGGCCACAGCATCCTTGGATTATTGCGATTTGATGGCGGAACCAAAGAGCCCGCCCGAATAGAGTAGCACTTTTCCCTGTATCTTCTCAATCGGCACGGTGCCATAGTTGCGCGAGTCGAACGACTGGGTACCGTTGTCACCTACGATGAATACACGCCCCGAAGGCAGAAAAGGCGATCCTGCGAAGCGGATCGTTGATGCAGGTTCGAGCTTGATCGAGCCACCACGGCCAAACAGTATGCCGGATTCCATCTTCAAATACGCCGGTCCCAGCTCAAAAACACGTTTGACCACCAACCTTGAGGAGTTGTCGACCGGCGAGACGAGGACAATTTCACCCGGTTTTGGTTCAGCCCAGCGCACGACCCATGCGCCGGAGATTGGTAAACGAATACCATAGGCACAACGGGCTACGAGTGCCACGGTATGTGCGGCTATTGTGGGGCTCATAGAGTCACCTTGAATGATGACAAGATCCATCGCAAACGTCTTGATGAGAATGGCAAGTACGATGGCAGTTACGACTATGCGCGGTACATGAATCGGTCGTTTAATCGCTCTCACGCTGGTCATACGATGTAAACCTCAGTATTCAAAAGCATGCTTGCCTCTCAATGCCAGTCTGGTTTTCGCCGATACATGAACGTATGGAAATGCAGAACGTCATAGCCGAACAGTATATAGCACCGCGACTGAAACCGGTGCGGATCATCCGTGACCAAGGCTTGATCAGTCCAGCGTACAATGGTCGTATCGAAAAAAAATCTGCAAAGGTAAAAATCAGTTCAACACACCACTTCGAATCTCGTATCGACGGACCTGTACCCAGCATGCAAACATTGGCCCAGCGACCGATGGTACCAAGCTTTAGCATGGATCAGGTACAAAGCATTCTGGAAGCTCTTTCGTCTCCAAAGTCGATCAAGGCTATCATCATGGCACTCGGCGTCCTGCTACTCGCAGTCTCCATCGCGGTAGCAGGATCGATGGAACGTCCGGTGGACTTGCACGGATTTCATCTGCCTGAAGACGGTATCTCGACGTCACTGCTCCTCGACTCTCTCATGACACTCCCTCCGGAAGCTATGGATGATGGCCCCATGCCTGCGTTGCCCATGACACTGTCCGTATCCTCGTACCGGGTCGCAAAAAACGATACGCTCGACGCCGTATCACACCGGTTCGGAATTCGTCTTGATACACTCATCAGCATCAATCGCATAACCGATGTCCGACGGATACAGGCGGGTGCAATACTTAAAATACCAAACATCGATGGGGTAGCCTATCTGGTAAAAAAAGGTGAGAGCCTTTCTGCAATCGCTTCAGCCAGAAATGTATCCATACTCGACATCGTTGATGCGAATGATCTTGCAAGCCAGACTATAACGCCAGGCCAGACCTTGTTCATCCCCGGGGCCAGGTTATCGACGTATGACTTGAAAAAGGCCTTGGGCAAGCTGATAATCTGGCCGGTCAATGGCCGTATAAGTTCAAATTTCGGATACAGAGCAAATCCCTTTACAGGAATACGCCAATTTCATAACGGGCTTGATATTGTGGGCTTCCTGAATGCAGCGGTGAGCGCGGCGATGGATGGCCGGGTTGCGGAAACGGGTTACAGCACGATATTCGGCAATTTCGTCATACTCTCGCATGCAGAAGGATACCAGACCCTGTACGCCCACCTGAACAAAATCCTCGTGAAACAGGGTGCCAGCGTGCTGCAGGGTAAAACTATCGGGCTTCTGGGCTCAACGGGATACAGCACTGGTCCCCACTTGCATCTTGGTGTTTTCAAACATGGCAAAGCGGTGGATCCCTTGAAATTCCTTAATGGAAAATAACGGTGCGGCATTGCAAGAATTCTGTTTTCAGGATAGTATCTTTCCGTTTTTGGAGGATTTGGAATGCGGAAACTCGTCATAGCAATCGTCGCTGTTCTTGCGATTTTTACATTCATCAGAGAGTATAACGTAACACCGTCCCAAGAAATCGGACAAGCCTTGATAGAAACCAGCTCGCCTAACTGAACGCTTTCTCTCCCTATCCTTAAACCGCCCACCCGGGCGGTTTTATCATTTTGTATACCCTTAAAAATGGATTTTGTGCACGAAAGTATACATTTCTGACAACAAATTCAATTTCAAACAAATTTTGTTTTGCTATTTAATTATACAATAAACAAATGAAAATTAACCCCCTCCGTCTCATAGATCTGGCATGGTTAATGCATGTAATTAGTCAGAGGTAACACAAAATGAGCGTAAGAACCGATATGTCCATGACTGAGGACACGCTGAAGATATACTACGAGAGGGTCAAGCAGATACCGCTACTCAATGCTGAAGAAGAACGAGACCTCTCCATGCGCATCCAGGCCGGTGAAGAAGCGGCCCGCTCCAGACTCATTGAGGCAAACCTCCGCCTTGTCATCAAGATAGCACGCGCCTTTGCAAATTTCGACGTTCCGCTGATAGATCTGATACAGGAAGGCAATATGGGCCTCATCAAGGCAGCCGAACGGTTTGACTACCGGCGCAATGTCAGATTTTCCACCTACGCATCATGGTGGATCAAACAGGCCGTAACCAGATCACTGGTCAACTCGCGACGTGCAATCCGTCTCCCCCACCGCAAGGAAGAACTCATTAAACGTATACATAAAACGTATGGCTATCTCTCGCAGAGCCTCTCGCGTGAGCCAACCCGTTCAGAGATCGCCAGGGAATTGGGCATCGAGGAACGATTTGTCAGGGAAGCCCTTGAAATGTCCGGCAGTATAATGCCACTTGAAGGCGACAATGACGACGAGGACTCCGGCTGCGTACTCGATGTGTACGCCGATGATACGTACAGCCCCGACGTAGCATTCGTAAAGAATTGCGTAAAGGAAAAAACCATCGAACTGCTTGAGGCCCTCATGGAAAAGGAACGACAGGTCCTTATCTACCGCTTTGAATTCTATGGGAACCAGAAGAGGACGCTCAAGGGAATAGGCGAAACCATGGGCATTTCTGCTGAAACCGTCCGCCAGATTGAAAAACGGGCCATCCGCAAGCTTCGTGACCAGAGTGAATATGCTGCATTCATCGGAGCCTGAAGCCACATGGCTTTCATGACCCGGCTCGTGCTCTTGCGATACTCTTCGAGGCCGTCGTATAGTCAAACAACTCGATGCCGGCAAATAAGCGCAAGCGTGCAATCAGGGTGCGGAACGCCCACATCATACTCCTGACAAGCGCATTACTTGTGCTGGGTGCTCTGGGTCTGGCGTTTTCACTCACGAGACTACAGTACAACCGTATCAACAAGACAATACATGATCCTGGCACTCGAGCTCCGGTTGAATTTCCAGCCGCGGCCGAACCGCCGGCCATAACCGAACCGGCCATAACCGAACCGGCCATAACTGAACCGGCCACCGCACCGGCAGCCGATGCTGGACCAGCCGTATTATCTGAAAGACCATATTCAGAGGGACGCAGGCGTTCGTCCCGTGGGATTCTCGTATTCGTAATAGACGATGCAGGCCACAACGAGTGGCAACTGGAGCCGTTCCTTGAACTTCCGGGTCCAGTCAGCATAGCCGTATTACCCGGACTGCCCTTCACTGTCCAAGCTGCGGAATCAGTCAGGAAAGCCGGCAAGGAATTACTCCTTCACCAACCCATGGAGGCTATGGCAGGCCTCGATCCGGGGCCAGGTGCAATCCGGGCGGATATGGACGATGCAACGATACGGAGGGTGCTCAGGCGCAACCTCGCGCAGGTTCCCGGTGCCGCCGGCGTCAACAATCACATGGGTTCAAGGGCCACCTCCGATGTCAGGGTCATGTCTACCGTGCTCGACGAGTTGTCCACCGCGGGAGTCTACTTCCTGGACTCTTTAACCATAGGCGATTCCGTGGTACAATCGGTAGCCTCTATTATGAGACAGTCAGTATGGGAGCGCAGTGTGTTTCTAGATAATACCCCCGACAGAGCCTCGATGCTTCACTACATCGCCGAGGGCACAAAAATCGCCGAGAAACGGGGATACGCCATCATGATAGGCCATGTCTGGTCTGCCGAACTGGCCCAGACCCTGGCAGACCTCTACCCACAGCTCATTGAACAGGGATTCAGCCTCTCCACTATTTCGCGCATCATGATGGATTCGGATGACGATGACGATCTTGGGAATTGAGTCTTCCTGTGATGAATGTGCGGCGGCCGTCGTTGTCGATGGTCGCCGTATTGTTTCAAGCATCATCGCGACCCAGATTGCTCGTCATGCGGAATTCGATGGTGTCGTACCGGAAATTGCTTCCAGACTGCACACCGAATGGATTCGCGATGTTGTATCCCAGGCTCTCGATGAAGCGGGTATCTCCGTAGCTGAACTGGATGGAATCGCCGTAACCTCAAAGCCCGGACTCGCAGGAGCGCTGCT
>CAXZAJ010000173.1:0-8450 GCA_964293355.1 uncultured bacterium | reverse complement strand
AGTCGCATTTACGCCGTACAGGTCGTAGGTGCCGGCATCCAGGAAAGCCAGAACATACGTCAGGTCATCCTTCACCGACGTGCTCGTATATGCGCCGGAGAAAGCAGGGGTGTCGGCGTCAGGTGCCGTCGTTTCTGTTTCTGCCCATGTGCCATCCGCGTAGGCGTACACCGTGATGACAGGGGCTGGAACAGTGCCGGTTATTTTCCCCGCTTCGTTGTCAACGATTGCTCGAACAACCGGTTTCAGCTTATAGGTGGTTCCCTGATCGATGAGTGACTTGCGAACGTCAAAATCTATTGTGATTTTAATATCACCGGATGGCGGAACCTGGAACGATTTGACAATCTTGAGCCCGGTCTCTGATGGCATCGTCGCGGGAATGGCCGTGGTGCCTTCCATGATTGTCACCGATTCGACGCCCAGCCTGATCTGGTTGACCTGCATGCCCCCAGTCACGACGAGCGCGCCCAGTTCTTCTGCAATGCCGTTCTGCAGTGCCAGCAGATCGAGTTTCACCGCTGGAGCGAGTGTCAGTACCTTCCAGGAGCCATCTCCGTCTGAGATGTTTCCATCAGCACTTGCGTTGACCGAAACAGAGCTCACCGTTATGTTCACAGCGGTCACTTCTGGCAAGGCCGGCGCATCAGTAAGTGAGAATACAATCGCTGTACCTCCGCTGTCAGCACAGGAAGCAATCAGGGCGATGGCTACGAAAGATGCAAAAACGAGCTTTGACAGATTCTTCATCGAATACTCCTTTACTTGCCTTTGCCGTTCTGGGAACCTTCACCATCGCCAGATCCAGCTTGTGGGCCTGGGCCGGTCTGCGCCTCGCCACCAGCTGGAGCTTCGACTCTGCTTATGGTCTTGGTCTGGGTCCTGGTCTGAGTCTGGATCGCTTCTCCGGTTCCAGTCATCGTTTTTGACTGGGTCTGCAACCGTTCCTGGATCATGGTCCGCGCCGCTATTTCGCAGGCCGCTGACGAGTCACCCAGCTTTGCGCGGGTTCGTACCTGTTCGGCGAGTCTGGTCATGTCAGCGGAACTCAATCCTTTGTTCAGAGCCTCGGAAACCAGTCTATAGGCACTCTGCACTTCAATGCCCGCCTGGATCATCGCCTTGAAGGCGTCTGCAGCCAAAGCTGAGTCCTTGGCTGCCAATCTGAGTTGGGTAGATTGCTTGAGTAACATTTCCATTGCTTCGTCCTCTGTTGCAGGCGCCACCGTGTCCTGAGCAAAAGTGAAGCCTGCCGCTATCAGTAGCATCGCAATTGCCATCAATCGTTTCATCGTTGACCTCCTGAATGATTACGGGAATAGCGCAGCGCGTCCGCCGTTTTCATCCCCTCTGCCAACGTATACCGCCGCCGCTATGAACTGGTTGCACGATATTTAAAATTGATGGGGCAATGGACGATCGTTGCCATTCCTGTTTGCGTGCTATATTCCTTGTTCAATGAAAAGCGATGACGATGACGCCTCGGTAATCAGGCGGATACTCGATGGAGATGGCGGCGCATTCCGTATCCTGGTCGACCGGTACAGCGATAGACTCTTCCATTTCTGCATGGCCAGGCTCGGCGACCAATCCGACGCCGAGGATGCTGTACAGGATGTTTTCGTGCGCGCATACAGGTCGCTTCGTACCTTCGATGTGACCAGGAACTGGTCGTCATGGTTGTTCGCCATCGCGGCAAACAGGGTCAAGTCCCGCTATGCGAACAGGGCTTCTGTAGCAGTCGGCACTGAGCGTGTGGGCCGTGAAGCCATGCTGGCCGATGAAACCGCTTCCGATGCCGCCAATCCGGAGCATCAGGTGCTGGACCTCCTTGCCGCCGAGGCTCTGCGGTCAGCGGTCGCATCGTTGCCGGAATCATACCGTGCTCCCGTGGAACTCTATTATTTTGCCGGGCTGAATGTTGCCGATATCGCCGAAGCGCTCGGTGCCGGAACCGAAGCAATCAAGACAAGGCTGTTCCGCGCCCGCAAGGAATTGTCGCGCATCCTCGATGATTCCAGGCAACCGACAGGCAGTACGAAAGGTAGACGTTGATATGAAAGGCTCCGGATCGAACAAAGCCAGCGACCCGAATCTTGACCTCCCGGCAGATAATCCTGCAGCCAGGGCTGCGGCATACCTGTCCGTACGCGAATCACCCGAGTATCAGCCCGTGCCATTCAGGCGGGACCCAGGAGCGGCGCAGGCCAGCGCGGACGCCATCATGGCTCGCATTCAGGCTGTCGGAGCTCCTGATCTGCTCGTCGCGGATGAAATTCCGGCCCGCATGCCAGTCAGTCTTGCTGGGCGTGCTTCCCGCTTGGCTGGCCTCGCGGCAGCTGCTGTGTTCATAGCCGCCCTGTCATCCATCATGACCCTCGGCCTTATCCGTTCCAGTACTACCGTCGATGTCAGGTTCGTGCTCGAGGCCCCACAAGCCACGAGTGTCTGGCTTGCGGCTGATTTCAACGAGTGGTCGCCCGACGGTTATAGTATGAAAAAAACCTCTGATGGCACCTGGGAAATCACGGTTCCGTTGCGTAAAGGTAAAGCATATGCATACAACTTCATCATTGATGGCGAGCATTGGGTCGCCGATCCCACAGCTCCCGTGCGGCTTGATGATGGCTTTGGCGGCTCCAGCTCATCGTTGTCGCTTTAGGAGGCATGGCATGGCAAACAGCATTGGAATTGCGTACCGAACAGCAATGATCGCAACCTTTTTATTGCTGGTCTCTTCGGTGGCCGTGTTAGCCCAGGGCGGAGGTTCAGGTGGGACACAGGCAACAGGAGAAGCAGGATCAGGCGGAGGCGGCACCGCAGGCGGTACTTTGTCCGGGGCTGAACCAGCGGGTTCCAAGCCAGCTGGAAAAAGCGAAACCCCTTCCGGAAAGCAACCCGGAGCAACCGTGCGGATAGATGGTACGGACCGTCAATCTGAAGTCGGAGCCGCTGGCATAAAAGCCAAATCACCCGCCAGGGAATTCGATTCGTGGCTGGCCTCTTCAAAAGAAGGGGCGCGGCTCGGAAGCATCTACGAACGCCTGCGGGAATCTGCGGCACCAGCCCTGGATGCAGGAGTGCCACTTGAGGCTTTCAAGGCGCGGATCCGGGAGGCGGCCGCAAAAGGCGCGTCACCGGACATCGTGGCAACCGCCATGGAGGCTGATGCAGCGCGCTGGATTTGGTTGGCTGAGCTCGTCAGGGATCGCGCATGGCCGCCGGTAAAAACAGCTGCCGGGTTCTATCTCTCGGCGGCTTCCGCGCTTCGCAACGGTCTTGGAGAGGCTGCAGTCCGTGATCTGGTGATATGGTCCGCGGCTTCCAGTATTACTTCCGAAAGGGCTGGTGCGGCCCTGACTGCCGCTGTTTCACTCTCTGCCGCTTTGGGAATGCGTGGTGGCCAATCTGACTCTGCCGCGGTCCTGTTTGCTTCTTCAAAACTCAGGATAGGGCAGTACGACTCTGTTGCCGTTCTGGCCAATCGCGCTTTGGCTGCCGGCATCAGCGCGGAGCGCTTCATGACTATCCTCGAAGCAACGATGAGAGAGGGGCGGACTCTCGCCGACCTGGAAAAAGCCTTGTCCCTGTAAACCGGAGAACCAGTTGACGCGCCTTACGATTGTACTGGCGGCAGGAGTTTTCGGGCGGTTGCCGCGGCCAGTTCAGGCGCGCTGAACTGTTCCTGCACGAGTCGCGCCAGTTCTGCCGCCGCGTTGATGAGCTTGAACAGGCCACTCGAGATCAGCTGAAGTTCTTCTTCATCGATAGAGTCATCTTCCCTGAGCGCATTGACTATGGCCATGTTGAGGGCGGCCGTCTCACTCATCAGTTCAGCCATCCTCTGCACCAGTTCCTTGTAGGAATATTCCATCCGCCGGTCGCTCATCGACGTTACCGTCTGTATGATCGACATGATGTTCTTGAGCGAATGTACCAGCATGGGATTGGGCTTGCGTTCCACTTCAATGCGCCAGTTCTCGAAGCGCGTCATCGTCTGGTCGAGCATGCGCTTCAGATCCGCATTGCTCATCTCCGGCACATCCCGCTTGCCCTTCATGGATTAACCTGCCTGAACAAAGAGAAGAAGAATCAGACCACGGAGGCACGGAGACACGGAGGAAGATGAGGTCAAGATTGAAAATAAAGAAATATTGTCTTTTCTCATCTCTCTTTCATCTTCCTTTCCACCTCCGTGTCTCCGTGCCTCCGTGGCAACGTATTTGTATTTCAGGCCTTATTTCAAGCCATATATCAGGCGGGGTTCTTGGACTTGAAGGCATCCATGAACTGGATGGTGGTCTCGACGTCCTTGAGGCTTACGGCGTTGTAGGCGGACAGACGGATGCCGCCCATGGAGCGGTAGCCCTTGGTCTGCACAATGCCTGAGGCCTTGGCTTCCTTGATGAACTTGTCGTCAAGTTCCGGTGTGGGAAGCTTGAAGTCCACGTTCATCCAGGAGCGCGAGTCGATGTCTGCCGTACCCTTGAAGTAGCCCTTGGAGCCGTCGATGGCGGTGTAAAGCAGTTTCTGCTTCTGCTCGTTGACCTTGCCCATCGCTGCCAGTCCGCCGTTCTTCTTGAGCCACTTCATCGTCAGGTTGAGGATGTAGATGGAGAAGCAGGGCGGGGTGTTGTGCATGGAGAATTTTTCCTTGAACACCTTGTAGGACAGCATGGTCGGCAGGTCGTCATGGGCCTTGGCTATGAAGTCATCCTTCATGGCTACGACGGTGACGCCGGACGGGCCGAGGTTCTTCTGGGCGCCGGCGTAGATCATGCTGAACTTGCTGAAGTCCAGGGGGCGGCTGAAAATGTCCGATGACATGTCGCAGATGAGGGGCTTGCCCTTGACCTCGGGGATATAGTGCCACTCCGTGCCCTCAACCGTATTGTTCGAGGTGTAGTGGACATATTCCGCGGCGGGGTTGAGCTTGAGTTCTGCCTGCTTGGGTATGGCGACGAAGCGTTCGCCTTCAAGCTCCATGTTGGCGGGCAGGGTGATCTTGCCGTAGCGTTTGGCTTCCTTGACGGCGGCCTTGGCCCAGTTGCCGGTTACGATGTAGTCGGCTTCCTTGTTCGGGCCGAGGTAGTTCATCGGCAGCATCATGAACTGGGTGCTGGCGCCGCCGGTAGTGAAGAGCACGCTGTAGTCCTTGCCCAGGCCAGCGAGCTCGCGGAACAGGTCCATGGTTTCCATGTGCAGGGCATCATATTCCTTGCCGCGGTGCGATACTTCCATGACGGAGCAGCCGGTGCCGTTCCAGTCGAGCATCTCGTCTCGGGCCTGCTCCAGAACTTCTACGGGGATGCCGGCGGGGCCGGCGCTGTAATTGATTACTCGTTTCATTGCTGTGTCTCCTTTTGTACCGAACTTATTTCTTGGTTACGTAGTTCTTGACGCGATCGACGATGCTGTCGCCCAGCCGTACCAGATTTTCCGCTGTCGAGGCGCCTATATGCGGCGTAAGGAGCGAATTGGGAGCGGTGACGAGCGGGCAGCCTTCCGGCGGCTCCTTGTCGTACACGTCCGTTGCGTAACCGGCAAGTTGGCCGCTGGTCAGCGCGGCGGCTACGTCGGCTTCAACGATGACCTGCCCGCGGCAGGTGTTGATGATGCGGACGCCTTTTTTCATTGTGGCGATGGAAGCCGCGTTGATCATGCCGCGGGTTTCGTCGGTCAGCGGTGTGTGCAGCGAGATGTAGTCGGCCTTGGCGTAGACCTGATCGAGACTCATCATCTCGGCTGCGTCACTCTTCTCCACATACTTGTCGTAGGCGATGACGTGCATGCCAAAGGCCTTGGCGCGTACGGCCAGTTCACGGGCTATGCGCCCGATGCCTACGAGTCCCAGGGTCTTGCCCATGAGTTCGGTGCGCTCGAGCTCCTTTTTCAGCCACTTGCCCTGCTTCATGGAGACGTCGGCCGCGACGATGTTGGCAGGCATAGCCGCCATCATGGCAAAGGCCAGTTCTGCCACTGCGACGCTGGACGCTTCTGGTGTATTGACGACGGTAATGCCCTTGGACTCGGCATACGGAACATCGATGGTATCGACGCCCACGCCGCCGCGGATGATGAATTTGAGCAAGGGTGCCTTGTCGATCATCTCCTTGCCAACCTTGGTCTTGGAGCGGACGATGATGATTTCGGCTTCAGCGACACGGCTCTGGTCCTGGGTAACCTGGCCATAGGCCTCGAGTCGTTTGGGCAGATCGGACAGGAACGCGTCCGCGAGTAGAATAAGCATAGATCCTCCTTTATTGTATTGCCCGGCCGCCTGAGCGACAGGACGAAGGTGCGTGAATCAACCGCATGGGTACGTAAACCCGAGGTCGAGACTTCACCATCATACTGACGCTTTAGTTGGAAGGACGATTAGACAATCTTATCATGGAGAGGAAGCTTGTCAAGGCTGGCAGCGTCTGATGGCTGGAAAATCAGTTCAACGGAACTCCCAAGGCCTCTGAAAGCGTTCGTGCAGCGGCCTCAAGCTCCACCCTTCGCTTGAACAGGACGGAATCCAGCATGTAACTCTCGCCGTTCTTGAGGTCGATGATGAGCCTTGCCTGGGATCCTCCGGGCATCTTGTCCTCGGCGGGCAGGTCTTTCTGGTCGAGTCGCCCCTTGGCAAAGATGTCTACCCTGAACTGGGCTACATCGGAGGCCTTGAACGAAGGGCCCTTGGCCGCGAATACAAGACCAATCCTGCCTGAGCATGCGTCATTGCCCGCATCAAAGGTCCAGCGTTCCTGATAGAGCGCCGCAAGAATTACGATGATGACGATTATGGATCCCGGGATGCCGAGTCCTCCGGAAAACACCGAGGCCGCGACCAGGGCAAGAGCCGCAACTGCTGAAGAAACCCTGTACCATACGGGGATACCATAGATGAAGTTTTGGCCCTTGCGGCGGAGTGACAAGTGAATCTGCATGGCATGAATATACCTGCCGCAGGCATGCCGGACAAGGCTTGCCTGCATGGTGTAGACTCCGCCCATGAAGGCTTCGTTCATCCTGTTCTATGCCCTTGTACTCACCATAGGCGCTGTCACGGCTGAAGCTCCTGTGCTGTTGCCCCCCGGACAGGTGCAGCGCGGTGAGCCGGGATTCGTGCTGCTGGCACCGTTGCCCGCAGGCAGTCGTGCCGCGGATTTTACCTTGGTGCTCACGTACGCCAACGGATGGACCAGCCCGGGCTACCCGGGTTTTGCGGCTTCGCGGCCCGTTGGCGGGTTCGAGGTCCAGTCAGCCGGACCCTCCGCGGAATTGCGGCATGCCTTGGCCGCCGTGTTTCTTTTTTCTGCGCCTGTAGATGCCGCTCTTGGAGAAGCCTCGATGCAGGTCTTTGGCCCGGATGGTACGACCGTTGCCGAGGCAAGGATTTCTGTAATACTGCACGTCTTTATGCAAGAAGACCTTCGCCTGGATGCCGCGCTCACGGGCATCCGGGTTGACCCGGATCCGCGCAAGACGGAGCAGGCGCTCCGGTATCAGGCCGTGCTGGCTTCTGTTGATCCAACGGCGGTCTTTCTGGACGCCGGTTTTGTCAAGCCGGTAGCAACGGAGCGTCGCACTTCGGCCTTTGGCTTGCGGCGGCGTTACCTCTATGCAAGCGGGGTGGAAGACGTTACGACTCACAACGGCGTCGATTACGGCAGCCCGACTGGTTCTCTGGTGGTTTCCGCCGGAGCAGGCCGGGTCGTCATGGCCGAGGATCGCATCGTTACCGGAAAAACCATAATCCTGGAACATCTGCCCGGAGCGTTCACCATATACATGCACCTCGACACCATGGCCGTACAGGTTGGTGCCGTCGTTGCCCGCGGAGTACCGATCGGCACGGTGGGCAAGACCGGCCTGGCCACCGGCCCGCACCTGCACTGGGAATTCCGCATCAGGGGCGTTGCCTGTGACCCTGAAGCCCTCATCGGGCTTGACAAAATACCCAGTATCCGTAGAATAGTCCCCGCTATTGAGGGGGGGTGATTTTTTATCAGCCAGATAATCGTAGACGACAATGAGCCGCTCGAGAAGGCTATCAAGCGCTTCAAGCGCATGGTGGAAAAAGAGGGCATCATCCGCGAATGGAAGAAGCGCGAATTCTTCGAGAAGCCCTCTACCGTGCGTAACCGCAAGGAGAAGGCCATGCGCCGCAAGCTCCTTCGCAAGGCTCGTAAACCCCGCGAGGGCAAGTCCTACTAAGCCTGCATGTATTGTACATACTGAAAAACCCCGGTTATCCGGGGTTTTTTCATTGGCGCTGTTTTGTGTGCTGTGGCGCGTTGCTGGCGCGGGCGATCATGGTAGTGCCTTCTCAGGGGAACAGGACGAGCCTGGCTCCCAGGGCCGCGAGTCCGGAGACAAAGGCCAGCACGAGGCCAGCGAAGCTCCTCGGGCGTCCCCGCACCAGCGAGGCCAGGTGTTTGCCAGGCTTCGTGATGGCGAGG
>CAXZAJ010000172.1:0-8461 GCA_964293355.1 uncultured bacterium | reverse complement strand
GAGGGTAAGGGTGGTGACCATGACGGGTCCTTCCTTCTTGGCGCAGCCCGTGAGCAGTCCGGCCACCGCGAGCAGGGCGAAGAGCATGATTGACAGTGATTTCTTCATTGCAGATTCCTCCTTGGAACGAAATACAAATACTATTGCCGTCAACGGCATGATGCAAATATTACAAGGGCTGTCCATGCAGCGCCATTCAGCCAATTCATGCGGTGGACCGTTCAACGACCGAAACCCGCAGTTGTACATTTTGCAGGGGCCGCCCTGGTTCCTTGATCCTCCCCAGGAGCAACTCGGCCGCGAGCCTTCCGGATTCCTTCAGGGCTTGGCTGATGGTGGTCAGCTCCATATAATCGGCGGCCTCGATATCGTCAAAGCCTATGATTGCCACATCCTCGGGAATGCGGAGCGCTAGCTTGCGGGCCGCCTTGATGACTCCGAACGCCAGCAAATCCGACATGAAGACCAAACCCCGCGGGCGTGCTTCCCGGGCCAGCAGATCCATGCCCATGCTGTACCCGCCATCAAAACTGACGTCGCCAAGCCTGATGAATTCAGGCTGCAGCGGCAAGCTGGCCGCAGACAGAGCGTCAGAATATCCCCGTATGCGCAATTCACTGGGTTGCAGAGAGTATGGCAATGGTGAATTCTGGCCTATATAACCAAACGTTTCATACCCTTTTGAAAGCAGGTATTCAGCGGCCAGAGCACCGCCCTTGATGTTGTCGCATTCTATACAGCAGAACAGCGGGTTGTGCTGTTCAATGAGCACGACCTGAATACCGGCTCGATGCAGGTGCCTGGCATTCACTTCATCGAGCAGCATCGCCATGACGATGATACCGTCGAGTCGCTTGGTCAGAAAACCTGTACGCACGAGGTTGTTCAGTTGTTCAGGGGAATCGATGCTGTAGACGAGCATTTCGCAGTCGGCCTCGTGGAACACCGAGGTCATGCCTTGCATCCGTTCCACAAAGGATGGAGCCGGAAAAAAGGGCGCCAGCACGCCAATGCGCCCGGGGCGTCGGCTCTGCCGGGAACCCGCGTTTCCTTGCCGGATGTATGAAAGCACTTCCATCGCATCATGGATGCGCTCACCGGTCATAGCGGCCACTTTACCAGGATCGTTCAGAAAACGTGAAACCGTGGATATGCTTACGCCAGCCTTGTCTGCGACATCGTATATGGTGGCTGGTGCTTTTCCTATCATGACGCTCCGGTTCCCTGGTCGATAATTCTTGATGAAAGACACTTTATGAAAGTTCTTTCATAGCATCAACGCATTTTTACCAATTGTCAAGCATTACTTAAAATTCAGGAGTCTCATTCAGGATATTTTGACGAAATCAGCTCCAAGAAACGGTGGCCATACTTTTCAAGCTTGGCCCGCCCGACGCCATAGATCGCCGCGAGTGCAGTTTCAGAACGCGGTTTTGCAACAGCCATCTCCTTGAGCGTCCTGTCCGGAAAAACGACATAGGGGGGTACGCCTGCTTCGTCGGCGATGCGCTTGCGCAGCGCCCTGAGCGACATGAACAACTCTTCAGCTGAACCGCCATCCCCGGAAACGATAGCGTTACTGGCTGTCTGTATCGGCGGCCTGCGATGGGTGCGTTTTGTGTCCAGCGCCAGAGCGCCAGCGTTGGTCTCTTTCCCCAGGCCAACGAGTTCAGCTGGCACCGGATACGGGGGTTTGTCACGGAACATCTCGAAGGCCGGGCGGCCCAGGGTTAGCGTGGAGTGCTCGAGATCCCGCACCAGATGCCCGGTAGCGGCAAGCCTCCGGGCCAGCGCGAGCCACCCCGCCCGTCTGAGTTCAGTGCCTATGCCGAAGGTGGACAACGCTTTGTGCCCGAATCGTTCCACTTTTTCAGTGGAGTCGCCCAGCAGCACATCGACGACATGGGCCGCGCCGAACCGTTCTCCGGTGCGTTTTACGCAGGACAGGAACTTCTGCGCCGCGATCGCCAGATCCACCGTCTCACGCGGCCCGGACAGGCAGTTGTCGCAGGCTGCACAGTTGTGGCTCTCGTGTGCCTCGCCAAAATGGTTCAGGATCAAGGCGCGCCGGCATAGGTCGCTCTCGGCGTAGTCGCGCATCGCTTCAAGGCGATCCAGTGCCGCGCGTCGCTGCTCCTCGGGCAGGTCGTCGAAGAGCCGGCTCGCGGCCGCGACATCCCCCGAACTGTAGATCAGCACACAATCGGACGGCAATCCGTCACGGCCCGCGCGGCCGATTTCCTGGTAGTAGTTCTCTACGCTCTTGGGCAGGTCGGCGTGGATTACCCAGCGGACATCGGGCTTGTCGATGCCCATGCCAAAAGCCACGGTGGCTACGATGACCAGGATGTCATCACGGACGAAGGATTCCTGTACGCGCGATCGCAGGTCCGACGGCAAGCCGGCATGATACGCTGCGGCCTTGATGCCTGCGGAGGACAAATGCCCGGCCAGATCTTCGGTCTTCTTCCTCGAACCGCAATACACGATGCCGGACTGGTCCGGCCTCGCCAGGGCGAAGCGCAGTATCCTGTGCTTGAGTTCCAGCTTCCGTTCCACCGATATGCGGAGATTGGGCCGGTCGAACCCGCCCAGGAAAACAGCGGGATCATGCAGCCCGAGGCTGAAGGCTATGTCGGTACGAACCCGCTCCGTCGCTGTGGCTGTGGTGGCAAGCCAGACCGCGCGCGGATAGCGCTGCCGGAGCACGCCGAGCGTCCGGTATTCAGGCCTGAAATCGTGCCCCCACTCGGACACGCAGTGCGCTTCGTCCACCACGATGAGCGCGGGCGGCGACGTGTCGATCAGTGACAAGAGCCTGTCTCCGGACAGCGATTCAGGCGCCGCGTAGATGAGTTTTACAGCGCCTGAACGCACGCGGGCCTCTATGCCGCGCCGTTCGTCGAGTTCCAGGGAACTGTTTATGAAGGCCGCATCGACACCTGCGCTCTTCAGGGCTGAAACCTGATCCCGCATCAGCGCGATAAGCGGCGAAACGACCAGCGTTGCCCCGGACAAGGCCAGTGCCGGTATCTGATAGCATAGTGACTTGCCGCCGCCGGTAGGCAGCACCGCCAGACAATCCTGCCCGGCAAGCACCGCGTCGATTATCTCCCGCTGGAACGGCCTGAACGAGTCGTAGCCAAAAACAGTCTTGAGAATTTCATCGGGCTGGCGGGTTTGCATGGGGGATATAGTATCAGTCATTGATGGAATAGCGCACCCCTGGCTTGTGCTGGATCGGGCTTCACATCAGCCTCTATACCCTTGCCCACCACCCAGAAAACCCCGCAGAGAGCCAGCGTCAAGCTGGTATGGTACACGACCCAGCCTGGCAATCCAAAAATCACCACGGGCGCTCGGGCATAATTCCAGAAATCCACACCAAGGATTCCTGACGCGATGACAACCATGATAAAAGCTCTGTGTCGGGATGAAGAGGACAGACGCGACCATGAGACAGAACCAGCCTCAAGGGCAACTGCATGCGTCTCCGCCTGCCTCGCGCGGAATAAGCGCTGGATTACAGCCCCCGCGATGATGACCAGGAACTGCAGGCCTGCGTTGAAAAGGGCGGCTGGAACTGGCGGCGAAAAAAAACCTGCCGATTCCGCAAATACCAGCACGGTGCCCGTAAGCAAGGTAGCCGCGGCTGTCCAACGACCCAGGTGCGGCGCATAGATGCCTGCGAGCGCGACAGGCATCAGCGAGGCATAACCGGGGAAAGCTGTCTTGTTCAGGAAATCAAGAATGGAAGCAGGGGGCTTGATGGCAACGACCCAGCCCAGAACGGCCAGAAACATCGCGGCGGCCTGCGAGGCGCGCCTGCCTCGAAAACGGCCCGGGATCAGATCAGAGCCTATCATCGTGGCGCAGGACAGGAGCTGGCTGTCCATCGTGGACATGAGGGCGGCCAGCGCTGCCAGTGCGAATACAGGCCCCCAGACCGGCCCGGCAAGTGCATGCACCAGCACCGTAAAAATGCCGTCACTGGCCGTTCCGGTCAGGCCAGGCACCATGGCGGCCCCAAGAACACCCACGGCGCAAACCGGCAGGAATACCAGCACCGCGACGACGGGGTACGCCATCATGCTGGTCAGTAGTGCTTTATCCGAGCGAGCAGCATAGAAACGCTGGATGAAGTGCGGAAACATGGGGTCCGCAAAACTCCACAGCACGTAGTAACCCAGCAGGGGCAACCAGCCCAGCGTTTCACCCACACCAGCCTGGGACATCCGCCCGGCATCAGCCACTACCCTTGCAGCGGCGCCAGAAGGGCCAGACGCGGCGACCACGATGATGCCAGCGGCTACCGCCAGAACAATCAATGCCGCCAGTTGAAGGATATCGGTCCTCGCGACAGAGCGCATGCCACCACGCCAGACGTACACGGCGACTATCGCCACCAGCAAGCCGGAGGCCGCAATGCGGGGAACCCCCGTCATGCCCTCGATGAGCTTACCGCCAGCGCCTGCCTGGATGGCGAGGTATGGTATCGTGTACAGCAAGGACAACCCCGAAAAAAGCTTCCCAAGCCAGGGGCTGCCAAAACGGTCAGTTATGAAGTCGCCGGGGGTCGTCCAGCCTCGCTGGAATGACAGACGACGCAGCGGTACGCCGACGACAGCGAAGGAAACCGCCATAAATGCCGTTCCAAACGCCATGACCGGAAAAAAAGCCCAGCCTAGCCGGTAGCTGGCTCCGGACACGCCAAACACGGTAAAGGCGGACAGGTTTGAGGCGGCCAGCGTTGCCAGCAAGGCCGGTCCCGAGAGGGAGCGGCCGGCAAGGGCGTATTCGGACGCTCCTGAAGTTACAGAATCTGCCAGCGGAGCCTGGCCAGGCCTTGATGGTCGCTTCCAGGCAGCAAAGGCCAGGTTCGCGAAAAGAAAGGCGATGACGGCAAGTATTGAAACGGTCACGTGCGGGCTCCGGTGTATATGTCAGCGCCGGCTCATGGCAGCATCTATGGCCTGGCCGAGTTCAACGATGGTATATGGTTTTGGAAGCAAGGAAAAGGCCGGGGCAAGCATGTTCGAGTCGTGTGATTTTTCATCATGCAAGCCAGAAACCAGAACGACAGGCAAATCGGGACGCAGTTGCCGCATTCTACCGGCCACCTCATCACCAGGCAAGTCGCCCATGCGCAGGTCGAGCACGGCAACTCTCCATTCACCAACATGCTCCTCGAACAGCCTGAGAGCTTCTTCTCCACCGGTTGCAGCGATAACATGGTACCCCAGAGCCTCAAGAATTATCACCGCGGTCTCACGCGGAATCTCGTCATCATCCGCAACGATCACCAGCCCCTCTCCATGATGAGCCGGTACCGGCCCGGTCTCGGATGCAGCCGGTTCCACGACGCAGGGCAGGTACACGAGGAACTCGGCTCCGGCACCCAGTTCAGACCGCAAATCGACGAAACCGCCATGCTGGCGAGCTATTGCGTGGACCATTGCCAAACCGAGTCCACTTGAGTTTTCCACAGGTTTCGTCGTATAGAACGGATCGAAGATCCTGCTCTGGATGTGCCTCGGTATGCCGACTCCTTCGTCCGATACCGAGAGGACCCAGTAGTCCCGGTCTTCAATATCAGGGTTGGAGTCAAGAAAACTGCGCTCGAGTCTGCGTTGGTGTAGTCCCAGGGTTACCGTACCGCCGCGCTTTGATCCTTCCTGCCGCATGGTCGTCATCGCGTGCTCGGCATTGATGACGAGGTTCAGGATAAGCTGCTCCACCTGGCCTGAATCACCGGACACCGTGGCTTCGGGCAAAGGATCCATGACATCAAGGTGGATGGAATGATCAACCGAGTGTTCGGCAAACCGGCAGACCCGCCTTAACGCATCATCGAGCCTGAACAATACTGACTCGGGAGACCGTTTCCTCGTCAGCATGAGGAGCCGCCTTACCGACGATGCCGCCCGTTGCGCAGAGCGTTCGATTATCTCCAGCTCCCGTGACATGTCCCCGGGTTCCCCGACGATGCCGGTTTCTATACTCTGGCGAAGCAGTGATGCAGCGCCCATGATGCCCGCGAGAGTGTTGTTGAAGTCGTGGGCTATGCCACCGCTCAGGGTTCCCACCGCCTCCATCTTCTGCGCGTGGTCAAGTTTACGTATCCGCTCAATGTTCTCTTCAGCAAGACGGCGTTCCTCGGTAACATCCCTGGCTATCGTGGCAAGAATCCGTCCTTCCGCCATGGGGATGGCAAAGGAATCACTCTGTATGAAGCGCTTTTCTCCATCCCGGCGGCATATTTCCGTCTCCTGGACCCGCCTGGTCCACAACTGCTCACGGCCTGCGAGCACGGCGAGTACCATGCTATGCAGCCGCTCTGGCGTTCTTCCGCCTTCTGGCTCGACCGTGGACCTGAGTTCCCAGTATAGAGTGCCTACCGCTTCCTCAGCGCTGATGCCAGTCATGGATACCATCGGCTGGTTCCAGCGTACGACCCGTCCATCGGTATCGGTCAGCACGATGCCATCAAGGGACCTCGCTATGAACTCATCCAGGAGCAGCCCCGCATCAGCCAGTCTGCGTTCAGTATGCGTTCTGGCAAACTCGGGGCGCAGGTCAATAGCGGTAAGGATCGTCCCCTCGGTTTCATCGCCCGGCACCGGATGAACGCGCAGGCTTACAGGAATGGCATCGGGGCCGAGGTTGGTCCTGATGCCACGGGAATCTGATGCGGGGGAGTATATTCCAGAGAGCTTGTCTGTCAGATCAGGAGGCAGAAAATCGGTTGCCTTCAACTTCCTGGCTTGCCCGAGTGAAGTAACACCCATCGCGGCGATGGCGCTGCGATTGCCCCAGATAACGCGTTTCGCATCGTCCAGGTACACGACGAACTCGGCCATACTCTCGAGCACGGTCAGCGCTTCACGCGCAGGCAACAGCGAGAGGAATCCATACCGCTGCATGGAAATGATCATGCCGATGGACAGTATCAAGATCCAGAAGATCGCCATATTTGGAAAATCCAGCCCGGAATACAGGAAAATCGTATCGGTCAAGAAGCCGAGCAGCACCGCTGTAAGGTACGACCAACCCAGTATCGTAAAACGTTTTCGTCCACGCCTGCTCACAGCGCGGCCACTTGACCTGAAGGCTATGACGACCGAAACGAGGATAAGGCTGAAGTAATGTATGACAAAAAGGAAATAAGCCGCGTTCGGATGGATGGAGAGCATCCAGTAACCACCGCGAAGTACTGGCTCGGCAAGCACATACATTGGAACCAGAAAAGAGAGTGCAACTGAAGGCACATACAGAACGGCAAGGAACAACCGGCTTTTTGTGCCGTCCAGCAGTGATGAACCCGCGACTCGCAGGGTAAAGTGGAGTATAAGCGGCGGAAACACGCACCAGGTCCAGGCAAACGCACGGTACAGGAAGAAAGCCGCTGCGCTGTCAGAACTGGCATACCAGAAGGATGCCGCGCCAGCCCAAAGGGTAAAAACCAGGTTAAAGGCCATTGCCACACGGTTCGCCCTGGATTCACGGTCCAATGAAAACACCAGCCAGGCGCAGTACGCAAACACGACAGCAGCCGCCATCGCTGAACGAGAAAGCCAGACTGTCGCAAACGTTGCGGGCATCAGATTCCTTTGAACACGCCGGGGGATTTCGGTTCCCCCGGCGCAATCCATTCCTCTAGGGTCAGTTCATCAGCTTCTGTAGCACAGCATCGGATTGCGTGCCGCCGCAACCTCGTCCAGCCGGCCTACCGGCGTATTGTGAGGCGCATCGTGCAGCAATTCGGGGTGCGTCTTAGCTTCTTCGGCGATTTTGAGCATCACGTCGATGAAGGCGTCCAGCGTCTCCTTGCTCTCGGTCTCGGTGGGTTCAACCATCAGGGCCTCGGGCACGATCAGCGGAAAGTAGATTGTCGGCGGATGGTACCCGTAGTCTATCATGCGCTTGGCGATATCCAGCGTGTGGATACCCTCGACGAAGTTGCCCATGGCAACGAATTCGTGCATGCAGCGGCGTGGATACTTGAGCGGGTACACCTGCTCCATCTTAACCTTGATGTAGTTGGCGTTGAGTACTGCGGACTCAGCCAGCCGGCGCATGCCTTCCTCGCCAAGCATCCTGATGTACGTGTATGCGCGAACCAGCACACCAAAGTTGCCGTTGAAGGCTTTCATGCGGCCAATGCCCTTGGACGGCATTTCCATGGAGAATTTGCCGTTCTTTTCAACGGCAATCGGCCCTGGCAGGTACGCGGCCAGCACGGGCGCCGCGCCGACCATACCGACGCCTGGTCCGCCGCCACCGTGGGGCGTGGAGAAGGTCTTGTGCAGGTTGAAGTGCATCACGTCTATGCCCACGTCGGCCGGGCGCAGTACGCCGGTCAGCGCGTTCATGTTGGCGCCGTCACCGTACACGAGGCCGGCCGCATCGTGGGTCATCTTCGCCATCTTCTCGATGTTGCGCTCAAAAAAGCGTATGGGAC
>CAXZAJ010000171.1:0-8462 GCA_964293355.1 uncultured bacterium | reverse complement strand
GCTCGCTCATCACGGCTTCGTGCATGTTGGGGTCAAACGCGGTGCCCAGCGAATCGAACCGCTCCAGGCCGTACTTGGTCTCAAGCAGCCTCAGCAGCGTCTTGCGTATCATGTCAACGCCGTTATGCAGGGAGTTGAAGTCCTTTGACAGCTCAGAACTCTGCACGGCCCTGTCAAAATCGTCCACGACCGTAACAAGGTCGCCAAGGATCTGGGTATTGGCGTACTTTACCGAGTCTTCCTTCTCACGGAACATGCGCTTGCGGAAATTCTCGTAATCAGCCAGCTTGCGCAGGTACTGATCCTTGAGCGTTGACACTTCAGCCTCAAGGGCCGCTATCCTGGTGGCACTCTCGTTGACGGTCTTCTGTGACGCGGCAAGTGCCGCCACGGTAGCCTTCAACGCCGCGTCTGAGGTTCCGTTGCCCGACCCATCCGCGGGAGCGGTTCCGGAGGCATCCGTGGTGCCCGTGGTCTCGGCTCCAGCATCCCCGGCTCCGTCTATGCGTTCTTCGCTCTCATGTTTCTTTGGTTTGGACATATCCCCGCTCTACATATGGTATTGACCCGAAGGCCCGGAATGGCGATGCAACGCCGTAAGCCGTTCGGCTGGTATAATGTAAAATAATAAGGTCCATTTTGAAGCGTCAAGGCGATTTCATCATCCTTTGTGCTTAATTGGTGAAAACAGGCACGGTTTTTGTACACTCGGGCTTTTTTTAGCCATGACAGTCTTCTTGACAATACCTGACGATGCTATACCATTGAAACCGGAGGCCAAGGCCTCGCACTACATGCATCCGTACTGGAGGATTGACGTTGCAGTTTCAGAGACCATCGATCATTCAGGAGCAGCGCCAGAAGCTGAGTCCCCAGATGATCCAGTCAATCCGTCTCATGGCATTGCCCCTGCAGGAGCTCAAGGAAGAGATCCAGCAGGAGATAGAAGCCAATCCGGCCCTCGAGGTCATCGAAGACCGTTCCACCATGTCACTTGAATCAATTCCAGAAGAGCGGGAGGCGGATTCAGAAGCCAACCAGCGCTTCGAGAACAGCTCGGATCCCGGTTTCAGCCACTCCAGCAATGACGATTCGGACTCCAAGCGGATGTTCCTCGAGGGTGCGATAACCAGCCCCGAAACGCTGCAGGAACACCTCCTGTGGCAACTCAGGTTGCAGCCCATTCCAGCGGGGCAACGGGACATCGGGGAGCGGCTCATCCAGAACCTGGACGCGGACGGTTTCCATAAAGAAGACCCATACCAGCTCTGCAAGGGCCATGCAGCGGCATCGGTAGATGCCGTCATGGAGATAATCCGCGGGCTGGAACCCGTTGGCGTCTGCGTCAGGGACTTCCGCGAGTCCCTGGTCGTGCAGGCTGGGCTCGTCCCCGGCGCGCCGCACGGCACCATGGAGATCGTGCGCGACCATATAGAACTGCTGGAGCACGGCAAGCACCAGGAAATCCAGAAGCGCCTCAAGCTGAACGAACAGGAAATGGACGCGGCTCTTGCCTTCATCAAGGGCCTCAATCCCTTCCCCGGCAGGCAATACTCCGCCGAGGAGACCAAGTACGTCACCCCCGATGTACAGGTCAAGCTCAAGGAAGGCGAATTCGTCATCATCATCAACGACGAAGAGATACCGGTCATCGGCATCAACCCGTTCTTCGACAGGCTTTCCGCGGAAAAACACGACAAGGTTACCGATGTCTTCGTAAAGGACAACATCCGCAAGGCCCGCTGGTTCATCCAGAGCATCCAGCAGCGCAACCGAACCCTGCTCAAGGTGGTCCGCTCCATCGTGGAGTTCCAGAGGCCGTTCTTCTCCCGCGGACCAAAATACCTGGCGCCGCTCACCCTCAAGGACATAGCCACCGAGGTGGGCGTCCATGAAACGACTATTTCCCGCATCGCCGGAAAGAAGTATGTTCAAACCGACTGGGGCATCTTCGAGCTGCGGTACTTCTTTACCAACAGCATTTCTGGCTCCGGCAGCAGGGGCTCGAGATTCTCGAAGAGCGGTGTCAAACAGGTTATCAAGGAACTCATAGAATCAGAGAAGAACGCGATGTCAGACCAGGACATCACCGAACTGCTGGCCCGCAAGGGAATCAAACTGGCAAGGAGGACGGTGGCGAAATACCGTGGAGAGTTGAACGTGGATTCATCATTCGGCCGCAAACGCGGCTAGAGACGCAACCGGCTGGACAGCTCCGGCCACAAGGAGGCTTGCATGACCATAGACGTCCGTTCAGTGCACTTCGACCTCAGCGAGGCCAACAGGGCCTACCTCGACAAGAAACTCGAGCGCATCGCGTACGCCAAGGATCTCATCGTGGACCTGCTGTTCGCGTTCACTCGGGAAAACAAGCAATTCAAGTGCGAGTGCACAATCAACTTCCGCTGGGGCGCGAGCGCCCATGTGCAGGAGACGGACTTCGAGCTACCCGCTGGCATAGACAAGATGATGGACACACTCGAGCACAAGATCACCAAGGAAAAATCCAAGGTTCAAGATAAGAAGCAGTAACCCCTCATGGTCCGCGTGCGGCACGGGCGGTGCGCGGACTCCATCCATTATCACTAAATTGTTGAGTATCTCGTTTGACAAATCCGTGCAGCTTGGACATACTCTCTGGAATATGCAGAAGTTACTGTTGGTCGACGACTCATCGACGGCCCGGACAATAGTCAGCAGGGTTCTCGGCGATGCCTACGAGCTGGCGTACGAGTCGAACGGAGAAGCCGCCCTCGCGGCCATACAAGCCAATCCCCCGGACCTTGTGATACTCGACCTGCTCATGCCCGGCATGGATGGGTTTACCGTACTCAAGGAACTGAAGGCGATACACAACACGGTACCCGTACTGGTGCGGTCCGCTGACATCCAGAATTCCACCAAGGAACGGGTGCTGGCGCGCGGAGCTGTCGGCATAGCCTCCAACCCGCCACGGCCAGATACCTTCCGGAAGGCCGTAGAGGACGCGCTTTCCGGAGCTGGAGCATGAACATGTCCGTAGAACGCCTCGATGCCCTGACCGAACTGGTATCCATCGGCATAGGCAAATCAGCGGAAGTCCTCAACCTCATACTCAATTCACACATTGAACTCTCCGCCCCCGAGATAACCATCCTCGATGTAGGAGAACTCTCCAAAGCCCTCAAGGCAGATGAAAACTCCCTTTCAGCGATATCGATGCGGTACAACGGCTCCATGGATGGCGTCACGGAGCTTGTGTTCAGATCCAGGGAAGCCGGCAAGCTCGTAGACTGCATAACGGGAGAGGAAAGCCGCATGGAAGAGGGGCTGGACGCTCTCCGGGCCGGTACCCTCTGCGAGGTCGGCAACGTCGTCATCAACTCGCTGATGGGCGCGATATCCAACGAACTCGATTTCCACCTTACCTACACGGTACCAACCTACCTTGAAGGCGGCGTTGACGTGCTGGTAGCGGAAGCCAAGCTCGCCGATGCCCGGGCCGTCCTGCTGGCTAAAACTGTCTTCAACGTGGCCAGCCTGCACATCGAAGGAGAAATAGCCGTGTTCATGTCGCTCGCCTCGCTCCAGTACCTGGAAAAAGCACTGGATTCATACCTGACACGTACCTGACACCATGAAAGCAGACATCCGTCTTTTCGACAGCATGCCGCTCGGCGCTTTCGTCGTGTCACGTGAACTCGTGGTACGGTACTGGAATCCCTGCATGGAAGACTGGACCGGCATCAGGAGCGCCGCTATCGTCGGCACAGCCCTCTCGACAAGCTTCCCGGCATTCCTTGAAAAGCGCTACGAAGCGCGCCTGCTATCCGTGTTCGAACAGGGTACGCCGGTACTCCTGACGTACCGTCTCCATGGCAACCTGTTCACGAGCCGCGACCCATCGCGCATGGAGCGCGTGTACCATACCACCATCACCAGGCTTGCCGGTGACGAACCCTGCGCGCTGTTCACGCTGGAAGACCGGACCGAGGTCTCCGCGAGAATAACGGAAGCCAGGCGCGAACTGGACCGGCGCATCGAGACTGAAAAGCTCCTCCGCTCCGCACTTGAAGAGAAGGATGTCCTGTTCAGGGAAATACATCACCGGGTAAAAAACAACCTCAACTCCATCATCAGCCTCATCCACCTTCAGATGGACACGATTGCCGATGCATCAACCCAGGCTCACCTGGGCGACCTTGAAGCCAGGATCCAGTCGTTCTCGCTGCTCCACGAGACCCTGTACCGGAAAAATGTATTTGACACGATAGACATAGCCGAGTACCTGGGCATAGTCGTGGAGCGTCTCGAGGAATCAGCGGGCGTAGCCGGCATCGATTGCAGGGTCAATATTGCCTCGGTGGTCATGTCGGTCAAGAAGGCCCTGTACCTCGGACTCGCGCTCGTGGAACTGCTGACCAACGCCATGAAATACGGCAAGTCAGCCGATGGTTCCACAAGGATAGACATAGACCTCGTCAAGGCCGGGACACAGTCTAGTGCCTGGATCCTGAGCGTCAGGGACTACGGGCGCGGAATTCCCGTGAATGCCATTGCTGGCAACAGCGACTCGCTCGGCCTCAAGCTGGTCCGCATGATGGCCGACGAGCTTTCAGGTTCTGTTGATTTTCAACAACCCGAAGGCGGCGGCTCCCGGATAGACTTCAGCTTCAATACCGATATCGTACAGACCTGATCATCGTCTCGAAGCGCGTACCCTCCGCGTCCCCCAGCGCGACTGCGATGGGAGCGTCCTCGTCAGCAGGCGGTTCGTATACGTACATAGGAAGCTCCAGCTTGATGGTGGCACCGGGGCCGAAGTACTCGCTGATGAAGACGCCGGCCAGGATATTGACCATCTCGAGCACTGCATCATCTGCGCCCGGATCATCGGAGCCGAGCGTTTCAACGATCTGTGTGGCAAGCGTTCTCGGCATGCGAAGTTCCAGCGTGCACGAGAGCGGCTTGAGTATGTCTATGGCTACGCATACATCGTAGGGCACCCGCGGGTGGTCAGGATTGTCGTCAGGCGTGCAGACAGCGTCGATGAATACCATGTCGGCAAAAATCGATGTCGTGGCGGCGCACAGCGCTGTAACTGCCTTGCCGGCGTCGATGCTTTCCTTCATCACAACCCTCCCAGAACCGCTGCCAGTTTTGCCGGTGAAACCGGTTTCTTGACTACCGCCTGCGCACCCTGAGCGCTCAGCTCTTTTTCTGCCTCGCCATCGGCGATGCTTGAAACGACGATGACCGTGATGCCAGCCGTTACCGGATCCTTCTTGACGAGCCGGACGAACGTCGCTCCGTCCATTTTGGGCATGTTCAGGTCGGTAACGATCAGGTCAAAGGCACCGGGTTCTTTCCTGAGCACAGACAAGGCGTCCAGGCCGTTCTCCGCATAGGAGAAGCGACATTCAGCCAGGCCGGACATCTCGAGGCACCGCTGCACGATCATCCTCGATGTCGATGAATCGTCGACTATCAGGATCGATTTGAATTCCTTCATCGCGAAGTCTCCCCTCAGATGGTCCAGGACCGATTGCCGGACGAGAGCGTCGTCTCTCCGGTCGATACCGCCAATGATACGGTTCTGCTGATCATGCCTCCGACGTCCTCGGCTATGGGCCCGAGGGAACTGCGCCAGAGTTGTTTCTTGACAGCCAGGATGTTGCGCTTGCCTATATCGAACATGCCAACGGAATCCATGATGCTTGAGCCGCCCGCGAGCTTGACCCAGAGATGCGCCCGGACCACGCCCATTTTCTTCATTTCCTCGATCATGAGCGGCAAACCGGTATCGGCAAAATAGCCAGGCAGCGTCCTGCCCTTCTCCACATCGACGGCTGAATCCGGCAAGGCGATATGAATCATGCCCGCAACGCGCAGCTTCGAGTCATAGATACACACCGCGACGCACGAACCCAGGGCATAGGTTTTTATGATGTCCGCCGGATCGGAGGAGACCGCCCATTCTCCGATGCCTACGGTTTTGTTCGCCATTATGATCCTCTCATGAGTGAGCCGCCGGCTCGGACCATTATTTCATGGGCCATCCGGTCTATCGGTACCAGCACCTCCGCGGCGCCGTTGTCCCAGGCTTCCCTGGGCATGCCGAAGACCACTGATGTTGCTTCATCCTGCGCCACGCACCGTGCGCCTGCCCGCCTGAGCGCCAGCATGCCATCGGCTCCGTCCCGCCCCATACCCGTCAGTATCGAGGCCACCGCTTCGCTGCCCGCGACCTCGGCGACCGAAGTGAACAGCACGTCGACCGAGGGCCTGTGCCCGGAAACCTTGGCTCCGTCGCTCAGACCCACTATATACCCGTTGGCTGTCTTGCGGAGCTTCATATGGCGGTCGCCGGGAGCAACGAGTACGCGGCCGATCAACAGGGCGTCGCCGTCCTCCGCCTCCTTGACCGTAACCTTTGACTGCCGGTTCATCGACTCGGCAAACATTTTGGTAAACACCGGAGGCATGTGCTGGACTATCACGACCGGCGGCGAATCCGCCGGCAAGGCGGTTACGACCTTGGCAAGGGCGATTGTTCCGCCGGTAGAGGCTCCGATCGCTATGACTCTTCTGGAGGGCATGCCCGTCGAACCCGAGCTTTTCGTCGACTTCAACACCGGGGCAGCCTTCGGCTTGGCCGGCGCTGTCGTCAGAGCCGCTTTCGGAGCCGCCCTGGAAGCTGTTTTCGGAACGGCCGGCGCGGCAGAGGGCGGAGCGGCGGCGGCTTCCGTAGCGGTTGCCGCATCGGATGCCGTTTCCGGGGCAGTCTCCGACAGGGCGACCCTGAGCTTCTCGGGATCCGCCTTGGCGGCTTCCTTTACCCGTTCGGCCAGCTCGGAGATCATCGTCTTGAGCCCCGCGTGGTCCTTGGCGCTGGGCTTGGCCACCACGTCAAGCGCGCCGGCCTCGAGCGCTTCGAGGGCACGGCGGGAACCTTCTGCGGTAACTGCGGAAACGACGACGACGGGAATGGGATACTGGGGCATGAGCTTGCGCAGGAAGGCTATGCCGTCCATCCTGGGCATCTCCACATCGAGGGTTACCACATCGGGCTTGAGGAATACTATCTTGTCACGGGCAACGTACGCATCCGCGGCTTTTCCGACTACTTCAATGTCCGGATCCAGCGAGAGCCCGCGCTCAAGCAGGTCCCTTGCTATTGCTGAATCATCGACGATCAGCACGCGGACCCGTTTTGATCCGCTCATTCGAGTCTCCGCAGGCGCTTGCAGTCATCGCCTTCTTCCAGTACCAGCTCGTCGCCCTCCAGATGAAACACGATGATCAGGTCGTCACCGGTGGTCTCCATTTCCTTGACGGGAGCCGGTACCTCGTCGAGGGTGGTGTACTGGTACGCCAGTTCCGGGCGCACGCGCAACCGTTCCGGTCCTTCAAGGTCCCAGGAAAGCGCGAGCCGCTGGCGGAACCGGTAGGTGGAGCTGCCTTCCGGCAGGTCGGCGCGGCCGTCTATGTCCACCCGTTTGACGCAGATGGATTCCTTGAAGTCATATTCAGCCCGGTATTCTATATCCTGGAGTTCTATGCCCTTGAGACTGCGGGTGGCGATGCGATCAATGAACGGTTCGCCGCCCACATCATGGGACACCACGCCCCACACACCGCGCAAGGAGCGCTTGAGGGGAACGGCGGTAGCTGAGGAGAGCGAGTAGCCTCCTCCGTCTGGAGGAAGGTCCCTGGCTATGGATGCGGCGATATGTTCCCGCTCCAGTGCCTCCGATGTCTTTCTGGCCATATGCATCACCCCAAGAATGATTTATCAATTATACGGGAATAGTCACGCGCGGCATAGCTAGCCGGCGCAGCCTCCCACAGCGTTTTTCGTCGTTCAATGGACCTCGGCACGTACTCGGACCTGCAGATTTCAAAAACGGGTAGCCTGAACCGGGCAAACACCTTGCGGTACTCGTCTATCCTGCTCACCTTGTTCTCGGCTTTTACGAAGACCAGGGCGTGCGCGCGTATCTCGCGGCCATGGTCCGCGGCGCATTCCCGCACCTCGGAGAGTATCGCCTCGAGGCCGGCCACCGAGAACAGCTGGAACTCCAGCGGTATGACCACGGCCTCGCAGGCCGCGATGAGGGAGCGTTCCAGCGGCCCATTGGAGGGCGAGGTGTCCAGGAGTATCCAGTCATAATGCTCCGCGAGCCGCGAGAGCAGTTTTGAGAAACCCGGTGCCGCCGCTTTGATTTCAGTGTCGCCGAGTTCCAGCCGCATGCGCCGGTTCCGTGACGGTATGTGGTCCAGGCCGCGGCCGACGCCCTTCTCGATGAACCCGGAAATGGCAACGCCTTGCTTATCCGCGATGGCGACCAGGAGGTCGGAGAGGTCGTGGGGCGCAGGCTTGCGCGCGCGCGAAGGCGGTGCGTCCGGGCTGGCAGGCGCGACGGCGCGGCGGCCCAGCAGTAGCGTCAGGGTGCCCTGCGGGTCGCCAACTATCACCAGCA
>CAXZAJ010000170.1:0-8492 GCA_964293355.1 uncultured bacterium | reverse complement strand
CTACTCAACCTGCCCAAGTGTGCCGGCTGCCATGGATCCGACCATACCATACGCGGCGTCATAGACATCCGGGCCGATGTAACCAGCGAGGTACGTTCCGAAGCCCTTACGATAGCCGTCTCCGCATCGGGATTCGCGCTCATGGCTCTGGCCCTCGCGGCGATCATAGGCCGCATACTCCGCGCGGTGGTGGTAGGCCCGGTGATAGCCATAGGCAGGCTCTGCCTGGATGTCAGCGGCGGCGATTTTACCGGCCGTGTAGATGTAAAGCGTAATGATGAAATAGGCGGGCTGGCAGCCACCGTCAACGACATGGTGCACGGCCTCCGCGAGCGCTATGAACTGACCAAGTACGTGTCCGCGGGCACCATAACCTCGCTGGGTTCGGGACAGGAACCCCGCCGCGTCGAGCGCACCCTGCTGTTTACCGATGTCCGCGGCTTTACCGCATATACCGAACGGAACGGCGCCGATGCCATCCTGACCGTACTCAACGGACTGCTGGAAAAACAGGCAGAGATCATCGCCGCGCACGGTGGCGACATCGACAAGTTCGTGGGCGACGAGGTGGTCGCTGTGTTCTCCGGCAACGATGCCCCCGCGAGGGCCTGTGACGCCGCGCTGGACATACGCACGGCCGTAGCGGCCAATGCGGCAGCATACGATTCTTTGGCTGTCGGCATAGGCATCGCAACCGGCCATGTTGTTCAGGGCATGGTCGGCTCGCACCGCCGGGCAGACTTTACCGTGCTCGGCGATGCCGTCAACGTGGCCTCCCGGCTGTGCTCAAAAGCCAAGGCCGGACAGATACTCGTCTGTGACTGCACCAGAGACGGCCTGGCAGCCGGAACACATGCCATGGCGGGGCCATACAAGGTAGCCCTCAAGGGCAAGGCGGATCCCCAGATCGTGTATCTGCTGCAGGCTAAAATCAACAAGTCCAAAGTCAGGGAGCCCCACGATGAAGCCTAGAACCACCACCGCCGCTTGTCTTGTGCTGGCCTTTTTCAGTCTGACATGTTCGTGCAGCAAAGCCCCGCAGCCAGCGCTCATTCCTTCTGACTACGGCCGATGGAAGACCACCACCGACATCGTCCTCGATTACCCCATACCCGGCCATGAGGACAAGTACAGAGTCATCCACATAAACGATAAGGGCCTTGGCTTTACGCGGGATGGCAGATCGCCGGAACGATTCACTTTTCCTGAAGGCACCATCATTGCCAAGGATATTTTTGCCGTAACGAAGCCTGGTCCTGAAGACAAGCCCGTCATGGTTACCGCCATGGTCAAGGCTGCTTCCGATTCCCGGGCCAGGGGCGGATGGCTCTGGGTTGTCAAGGACCTCAAGATGGGCAAGGAATCCATAATGACGGGCGATTTCTGCGTGCGTTGCCACGACAATGCCAATGAGAAGCATCCGTACGGCTGGAAGAATCCCGACGGGGCCTACTCGGATTACGTTTTTTTTATCCCCGGTACCGATCCCGTGATTGAAGCAAACCCGTACTAGCAGTCTGACTGCGTTTGACAAAAACGGCTCTTGCCGTGGATACTGCCTGCCGGAGGGGTTCATGAAACTACTGGTATTCGTGCTCAACGATGAGACTAACCTTGAGGCCGTGCTCGAGGCCTTCATAGAGGCTGGCGTGCCTGGCGCTACCATTCTCGATTCAGAGGGCATGGGCCATTTCCTTGCCTACGAAGTGCCGCTCTTTGCCGACTTCAAGGATTTCATGAAAGGCAACAAGCCAAAGAACAAGACCATCCTCGCGGTCATCCATGATGATCTCGTCCTGCAGCGCCTCAAGCCCCTTATCGAAGATGTGGTTGGTGAACTGACCGTCCCCGGCTCCGGCGTGATGTTTACCGTGCCGGTAGACTGGTTTGCCGGTCCGCAACGCCGCAGCGAGGAAGCCTGACGTGCCCCGCCTCTCCACCGTGTTCGCTCCTTCCTGCGCCGCCGTCGATGTCCGCGCCGCGACCAAAGCCGATGCGATAGCGGCGCTCGTTGACCTGCTGGCCGCCGCCGGCAAGGCTCCAGACCGTGCCGGACTCCTGACCGCCGTCATGGAACGCGAGGCACTCGCCCCGACCGGCCTGGGTGAAGATTGCGCCATACCCCACGCCCAGACCGATACCGTAATGGAAACCGCCATAGCCGCCATCCGCCTCGCGGCTCCCATGGATTTTGGAGCTCCCGATGGCACGAGCGCGCGCCTCGTGTTCCTGATTGTTGGCCCCAAGGACTCTGCAGCCCTGCACCTGCGCTACCTTTCGCGCCTGGCCCGTGTACGCAGCGACCCCGGTTTTCACGATTCCGCCATCGCCGCCTCCGATCCCGCCGCGTTTTCCGCAACGCTGCTGGCCACCGATCCCCCACCGGAAGCCTGCGCTTGACAATGTAACAACCTTTCAGTTATAAACTTCACGTCGAGCGACTCCCGGGTCGCACGGCGAGCTGCCCGCGGCGATGGTGGAATTGGCAGACACGCTAGCTTGAGGTGCTAGTGCCGCAAGGCATGGAGGTTCAAGTCCTCTTCGCCGCACAAAAATAAAACCCTGACTGAGAGGATCGTGTTTTATTTTGGGACCAGGGGCGAAGAGGACTTGAACCATGAGGCGCGAGACTCGTAGCGCCGATGGGGTGCGGGGGTATCCCCCGCTCATTCCAAGGAGCGGAGGCGCCCGGAAGCATGAGGCAGGATGCCGAATGCTGGAGAGAAAGTCCTCTTCGCCGCAAATTATTTACTGGTAAGTACTTACTAGAGGTTTACCGAGAACGGAGACCGCATTTTTTTATGGCGCGATCTCCGTTTATCACTTTAATTTGCCTTGCAATTCTTTATGCCTGGTATTATGATTCTAATAAAGAGTATATAAAGGCTCTTTTAAGAGGTTATTCTTGCACCATTCAATACTCACCGCCAACATCATACCTCTGGCAGATTTTAAAGCTCGTGCTTCTGAAATTCTTAATGCCCAGAAAATACACAAAGAACCTGTGGTCATCACCCAGAACGGTAAGGCCGCCGGGGTACTGGTACCGCCGGAGGAATATGATCTACTTATACGCCGCGCGTCATTCATCACAGCCGTAGAAAAAGGGCTGGAAGATGCGGATACCTGCAGGTTCACCGAACAACCGGAACTGGCTGCGGAGCTGGCTGCGCGGTACGGCAAGCGCTGATGCCAATGGGAGAATGGTGTTGGTATAGATTCTGAACGGCTCAATGAAGATTCTATACCGATACATCAATGGGTGGTCGCTGTAAAACTATAATCGTGGACCTTGAATAAAACAGCTGAATGGAAGAATCATTTCTGTAGCTGATCGGATGTGAGGAATATGACAGAAGATAGAGTTCGTTTTCTCCTCACCACCGGCGAGTCCATACGCGTTGAATACAAGCAGGCGCATGACACGGTACCAGCATCACTGTATGAGACGGTCTGCGCATTTCTGAACCGCGAGGGCGGAGACATTATTCTCGGTGTTGAGGACTCGGGAGTATCGATAGGCGTGGATCCGAACGCAGCCCCCCGCATGTGTGCATCCATCGCTTCGAGCACGAACGATGGCAGCTTCCTCGATCCGCCGTTCATGCTCTCCCCCATCGTGATCGTACTCGATGGCCGCACGCTCATACTTGTCCAGGTGCCTGAAAGCTCGCGGGTTCACAGGCTCAAGGGGACGATATATGACCGTGGCGCTGATGGCGACTTCAAGCAGCGTTCCCCGGAGCGGATCGCCCTCCTGGCAAACCGCAAGCAGAATTTCTACTCCGAGGCCAAATTCTACCCGTACCTGCGCATCTCCGACCTTGACGAGCGCACCATCAACAAGGCGCGCAACCTCATGTCATCGCGTAAGGAGGACCACCCCTGGCCCGCGCTGAGCATTGAGGCCATGCTCCGCAGCGCAGGGCTCCTGGCACGCGACTTTGCAACGGGGCAGGAGGGGCTCTGTCTGGCTGCTGGCCTCCTGTTTGGCACGGAGGAAACCCTCTCGTCCCTCGTGCCCCAGTACAAGACTGACGCCCTTCTGCGCAGGCAGGACCTCGACCGCTATGACGACCGCATCGACGTGCGGGTCAACCTGATAGAGGCATATTCGGTCCTACTGGGGTTCTTCGAGAAGCACATGAGCGATCCCTTCTACCTCGAAGGCACGGTCCGTATCAGCCTCCGGCACAAAGTATTCAGGGAGCTCGTTGCCAACAGCCTGATTCACCGGGAATATACCCATGGAGGTACCTCCAGGTTCATCATCTATGGCGACAGGGTGGAGATGGAGAATCCGAGCATCCCGCACCAGCCCGGACTCCTGCAGCCAGGTGTATCGGCCCCGTTCCAGAAGAACCCCCTCATCTCGAAATTCTTCCTGCAGATGGGCTGGGTGGAGGAAATCGGCTCCGGGCTCATCAACGTGAACAAGTACTTGCCGCTCTACGCACCCGGAGGAAGCGCCGAGTTCATCGAGGGAGACAGCTTCAAGACCATCGTTCATCTGACCGCGCAAGCTACCCTGCAAGCTACCCCGCAAGTTACCCCGCAAGCTACCCCGCAAGCTATGGAAGACCGGCAAGTAGCCATTCTTGCCTTCTGTTCCGTTCCTCGCAGCAGGGAGGCAATCCAGGCATTCTTGGGGCTCCAGGACCGAGAGCATTTTCGTAAGGAGGTCCTCGCTCCCTTGCTCGCCTCTGGGCTTCTTGAACAAACCATTCCAGACAAGCCCAACAGTCCCAAACAGCGCTACGTGAGCCGGAAGCCACTTCCATGATACGCCGCCACGCCTTCCAGCGGACCCGGGCACCTTCAGTCGCAAATGCTACCGCGGTTGCAGATGAAGCTACTGGCGCACAATCGGGCCGAAGCTTCCTGTCTGAACGCCTGGTGGATGCCTTGTCCTGCAACCGCATTGCCGGCTACTTCGATTCGTTGCTCCAGGAGCTCGGCGGTGAACCCCTGGAAGGCGTGTTGAGCGGCTGAATAACAATCCTGCCGTTACGCCCGCAGGATTTTTTCCATAGCTTTCCCCTTGGACAACTCGTCGACAAGCTTGTCCAGATAGCGAACCTTCCGCATGATCTCATCTTCGATTTCTTCTATTCGATAGCCGCAAATAGTACCGGTAATCTTTGAGACATTCGGGTTCATTCGTGGAGCCAGACGAAAGAAGCGTTCGAAGTCGGTTCCATCGGCAATCCTCTCACCAATCGCTTTTTTTTCATATCCGGTCAGCCATGAGATGATTTCATCGACTTCATCTTGCGTCCGACCTTTCCGTTCAGCTTTCTTGACATAGAGCGGGTATACGCTTCCAAAGGTCATTCTGTGGACTCTTTCGAGTGTCTTTTCCTGTTTTGCTGTATCATTCATCGGTACTCTCCGTGCTTCTAATATACGAGTCTGCGTAGAGTGGCGGCTATATCCGGAAGCATTCGAGGCCAATCTGAAGTGGGTATTGAGGTTTTTGGAAAATGCTGAGATCCTGATCAACAGTTGCTCCGAGGAGTCAGCGAAAGCTTGAGGATCGATGGTCACCTTCCGCTATCAGAACACATCCTGCTATCTCCTCCCCGCTGCTGACGGCAAAAGCATTCTTGCCTTTGATGCCGGATGGCCAAGTTCGCTCCACGAATATGCCCGCTCATTGAAGGCAGTAAACCAAAGGTTCGAGCAGATCAGGTGGGCGATGGTCTCCCACTTTCACCTTGACCATGCCGGACTCATCAGGGACTTTCAGGACGCTGGCATCCAGTGCCTGTTGTTCGAGAACCAGGGCGGCGGGATTGAGGACATGGAGCGGATCATCAAGAGGGGATACAAGGACTACAAGCCGATTCTGAGCGAACGGTTGTCAGGCTCGTCCGCAAATTGAAAATAAGCGGTTGCTAATTTCCGGAGCGCCTTTATACTGCTATAGCCTGTCGGTAGCCCGATAGTCGTAGAGGTGCGTATGTCCGGAAGCAATGGAAAAATAATACTCCTGGTAGAAGACGAGGCGATACTCGCCATGCATGAGAAGCTGGCGCTGGAAAATTACGGGTATATCGTTAAAACCGTAAGCTCGGGCATGCAAGCCGTGGAAGCGGCACGGGAGTTTTCTGACATCGACCTGATCCTCATGGACATCAATCTCGGGCCGGGATTGGATGGTACTCAGGCTGCTCAGCTTATCCTGGAAGACCGCGATGTTCCCATCGTTTTCGTCTCGTCCCATAGGGAGCGGGATGTCGTGGAGAAGACCGAGAAAATAACGTCGTACGGCTATGTGGTCAAGAATTCATCGATTACCGTGCTCGATGCATCCATCAAGATGGCACTCAAACTGTTTGACGCGAACAAAAAGGTAATGGAAGCCGAGTCGAAGCAACATACCATGATCGCGAATATATCCGACGTCATCGGCATCGTCGGCCTCGACGGCATCATGAAGTACAAGAGCCCCAATATAGAGAAATGGTTCGGCTGGAAACCCGAAGACCTTGTCGGAAAAGATGTATGGATTACCGCTCATCCCCATGATCTGGATCGGATGCAGGAAGCGTTCTCGGCGCTACTTGAGCATGATGGAGCCGCTGCCTCCATTGAATTCCAGTATCGATGCAAAGACGGATCGTATAAGCCCGTCGAGTTATCTGCTATCAATCTCGTGGACGATCCTGGCATCAACGGTATATTGCTGAACTACCGCGACATCTCCGAGCGCAAGAAGGCAGAAGGCGCAGTGCTGAACAGCGAGGAGAAATTCCGGGCGCTGTTCGAGAAGGGGCCGATCGGGGTGGCGTACCATGAGATGGTGTATGACGATGCAGGACGGGCCATCGATTACCGGTTCCTCGACGCCAATTCGAGTTACAGGGAGCTGACTGGCGTAGATCCGCGCGGCAAGCTTGTTACAGAGGCATTCCCGGGCATAGAAAAAGATCCCTTCAACTGGATCGGCGTTTTCGGGGATGTCGCCATTACGGGACGGCAAGTGCGGTTCGAGCAGTACCTCCAGACGAACAAGCGATGGTACGACTGCGTTGGATACCAGTTCAAGCCGGGGCATTTCGTCGCCGCGTTCATAGAGATAACCGAAAGAAAGAATGCCGAGAACGCCCTTCAACTGAAAAATGAAGATTACGAAGCGCTGAACGAGGAACTTCGCGCGTCTATGGATGAACTGCTGTCGTCCACTGATAAAGTCCGCGAAAGCGAAGAACGATACGACACGTTCATCAACGTCGTAAAAGACATGGTTTTCATCAAAGACAGCCAGTTGCGGTATGCGGTCGTCAATGATGCGATGGCCCGGTTCCTGAAGAAGTCCAAGGAGGTCATCCTCGGGAGAACAGACCGGGAACTGGCGGACGGAAGGCTGATTCCATCGAGCGGCATCCCGGATCGGCAGGTCCTGGACTCCGGCTCGACCCTGTGCGTCGAGGAACGCATCGGGGACAGGTATTGCGAGACGACTAAATTCCCGCTGCAGCTGAGCGGAAACAGGAAGGGCCTCGGCGGCATCATCCAGGACATCACCGAGCGCCATGACGCCGAAGCAGCGCTGAGGAAAAGCCAGGATCATTTCAGGCTGATGCTGAACGTCGCCGCCGAGATAATAGTATCGCTTGACGAGCATGGGAATATTTTATTATTGAACGAGTCAGGTCATACGATACTCGGCTATCCGTCGCAAGCGCTTATCGGTAAAAACTGGATAGAAACCTGCTTGCCAGAAGCGATACGGGAGGAGATGAGAGCATATTTCTGCCAGATCCGATCCGATGACGCGATGATGCTTCCCACGCGGGAAAACGATGTACTGACCAGATCAGGAGAGCTCAGGTCCATACTCTGCCACAATGCGCTTCTCAAGGACGAAGATGGTTCGTTCGTGGCCGTTTTCAGTTCGGGAGAAGACATTACAGAACGGAAGCGTACTGAAGCGGCGCTGCGAACCAGCGAGGAACGCCTGAGGTTCGCCCTCGAGGTCAGCGGGCTCGGAGAGTGGGAACTGAACATCAAGACTAATGTCGTCCACCGGAGCGCACGCTGGGCGGAAATGCTGGGTTACTCCTTGGCTGAGATCGACGAACGCTTCGACCAAGGCGTTGAGTTGCAACACCCCAATGACCGTGAGGCTGTGCGGAAGGCGGTAGAGGATTACTATGAAGGCCGCACGGATTCATTCAAAGTGAATTATAGAATGCGGATGAAAGACGGCGGTTATAAATGGATACAGGACTGCGGAAAGATAATGGAGCGCGATGCCGCTGGTAATCCTGTCCGCGCGGGCGGAACGCATGCGGACGTCGACGAGCAGAAAAAGGCTGAAGACGCGATCAAGAGGGAGCAGCGGCGACTCCAGAACGTCCTGCGCGGAACCAACGCCGGCACGTGGGAATGGAAAATCCAGACGGGCCAAGCCGACATCGATGAAGCCTCGGCGGGCTTGCTCGGGGATACCCTCCATGAACTCCGTCCTGCGACATACGTAACAA
>CAXZAJ010000169.1:0-8513 GCA_964293355.1 uncultured bacterium | reverse complement strand
AACCGGGCTTGGGCTGGCCATAGTCGAGCACATCGTATCGGCCCACGGCGGTAAAATACGGGTAGACTCCGAAGTGGGAGCAGGCACCGTATTCTCTATAGACATACCTGCAGAGAGCGCATAATCGAATAAAGGAAGTCATCCATGGGCGCCATCCTCGTCATCGACGACGAGCCCGGTATACGGGCCACCGTAAAGGATATCCTCGAGGACGAGGGCTACCGCACCCTGACGGCCGAAGACGGTCCGATGGGCCTGGAAATACTCCGGCGCGACAGCATCGAGGTGGTCATCCTGGACGTCTGGCTGCCCAGGATGGGCGGCATCGACGTGCTCAAGGCCATCAAGGCGGACCATCCGGCTGTGGAGACCATAGTCGTCTCCGGCCATGCATCCATAGACATGGCCGTCAATGCCGTAAAGCTCGGCGCCTTTGATTTCATAGAAAAACCGCTATCCATAGAACGCCTCGTTACCGCCGTCAGGAATGCCCGCGCCCTATCGGATCTCAGGCTGGAAAATGCCCGGCTCAAGCGGACGACAATAGAGCAGGATGAACTCATCGGCACTTCGGCGAAAATGGCCGAGGTGCGGGAACTCATCGAGCAGAGCGCCCGTTCCGATGCCCGGGTACTCATAACAGGCGAAAACGGCACAGGCAAGGAACTCGCGGCCAGGCGCATCCATGAACTTTCAGCACGGTCAGCGGGTCCCTTCATAGCCGTCAACTGCGCGGCCATGCCCGATACCCTGATAGAGAGCGAACTGTTCGGCCACGAGAAGGGCTCCTTCACCGACGCGGTAGCCAGGCGCAAGGGCAAGTTCGAGACAGCCCATACCGGTACGCTCTTTCTTGACGAAATAGCCGACATGTCCCTGTCAGCCCAGTCAAAGATGCTCCGCGCCATCCAGGAGATGCGTTTTGAACGGCTGGGCGGCGAGAGTACCATAGAGGTTGACGTCCGTGTCGTGGCAGCCACCAACAAGGACCTGCGGCAGGAGATTCAGGCAGGCCGCTTCAGGGAAGACCTGTTCTTCAGGCTCAACGTGATACCACTGCGCATGCCAGCCCTCAGGGAACGACCTGAGGACATAGCACGCCTGGCTGAATTTTTCCTCGGCAGGCTCGTGGGGGGAGACCACAGGCGGCTCTCCAAAAGCGCGATAGACGCGCTGACGACCCATGACTGGCCAGGCAACGTCCGTGAACTGAAGAATTTCATCGAGCGCATATCGGTCATGAGCGATGAAGAAGAGATTTCTGCTGATACCGTCGAGCACTTCCTTGCCAGGGCAGACGGCAAGTCTCCTGAAATCATCAAGGACCGGCTGGACATTCTGTCGGAACTGCGGTTATCAGAAGCCAGAGAAGCGTTTGAACGCGGATACCTGCTACACAACTTGCAGAAGCATGGTTATAATATCGCCCGGACTGCAGAGACCATAGGCGTGTACCCGAGCAACCTGCATGCCAAAATCAAGAAATTCGGTATAGAGGCAGGCGAATGAACGAACTGACAGATCGCCAGAAAGAAGTCCTCGACTACATCGAGACTTTCATCAGGGAAAACCCCTACCCGCCAACCATCAGGGAGATCGCCGCGCATTTCGGCATGTCTGCCAAAGGCGCGTATGACCACATGAAGGCGCTCGAACGAAAGGGTCGCATCCGAACCGGCGGAGGCAGATCTCGCAAGATCGAGATCATCGGCAAATCCATCAAGGCAGGACGATCGCCGACGATCGAGGTGCCGTTGCTTGGTTCGGTTGCGGCCGGCAAGCCCATCTTTGCCGAAGAAAACTACGAATCCAGCGTTCATGTGCCGGCCTCGATGATAGGTTCAGCTACCTGCTTCGCGCTCAGGGTGCGCGGCGACAGCATGATCAACGCCGGCATCCTGGACGGAGATCTGGCGGTCATAGAGCAGAAGCAGGAAGCCCGCGACGGTGAGATCGTCGTGGCCGCCATAGACGACATGGTTACGCTCAAACGTTTCTACAAGGAAAAGAGCCGGGTACGGCTGGAGCCTGAAAACCAGGCTTACTCGCCCATTTTCAGCCAGGATGTACGCATCCTGGGCCAGTTGCGCGGCATAGTCCGAACCTACTAAGGCACCGGTGGAAGCAATCTTCGCGGTAGGCGGGCCTGAACTGGGCCGCCGCAACGATTTCATCAGGCAGCTCAAGACCCGCTGTGCTGCCGAGTGGAAGGGCGATCCCGAAGAGCACCGGCTCTATGCCCATGAAACACCCGTGTCGGCTCTGCTCGACCTCCTCATGAACGGCTCGCTGTTCTCTCCGGGCAAATTCGTACAGTACCTCGGCGCTGACCAGGTCAAGGCCAAGGCCGACGTGCAGGCCCTCGTCGAGTACGCAAAGCATCCGGCTGATGCGACGGTGCTTGTGCTGGTCGCGGACGGCATCAGCGTTGACAAGGCCATCGAAGCGGCCATCTCCAAGGACGCCAAAAAGGTGTTCTGGGAACTTTCCGCCCAGGAATCCGGCCGCTGGATACGCGACTACTTCTCTGCCCAGGGCGTCAAGGCTGACGATGGAGCCGTCGAGTCGATCCTGGAACTCGTTGAAAACAACACCGAGGCGTTAAAAACCGAGTGCTCGCGGCTGGCGCTGTTCTTTCCCCGCGGCTCCGCCATAGGTGAAGATGACGTGGAGCGCTACATCGCGCACAACCGCGCCGAGGACGCGTTCAGCCTCTGGGACAGGATGGCAGCCGGCAGCTTCGAGCAGTCGCTGGAGACGCTCCATGCCATACTCGCGGACCGCGACGGTTCCGGCGTAGGACTGCTGGCGGGGCTTTTATGGAGTTTCAGGCGGCTTTCCGCGCTACATGCGGCGCTGGCTGAAGGAACGCCCTACGAACAGGCGGCCAGGTCGCTCAGGATAACCAGACGCACCGCACTGGCAAGTTACGATTCGGCCCGGCGACGCTGGCCCCGCAACACCTGCGAACGGCTCGTGGCTTTCGGCGTCGATACCGATGCCAGACTGCGGGCCATGGGGCAGGCCAACGAGAAGGTCGTGCTAGAACTGTTCGTCTACGCCTGCGTGGTCGTCAAGGGACCCGTAGACCTGGGAAGGATCTGACCACTTACTTCTGGCCGGCCGATTTCCGCCAGTCTGAAAACTCGAAACTCATCCTGAAACGGCGCTTTATGAAAAGAATGGATGCCTCACCCTCGATCTGCATGCTCGTTACTACGAGCGCGCCGTCCTGGTAGGCATAGCGCAGTTTCGAGCTCATGGTCGACACGAAGACGGGCGGCTTGCGCCAGCGCTGAATGGCTCCGAGCGCGGCTCCAGAACCAGAAAAGCTCGCGACACCTTCTACGGGGCCTCCATCGGTGGTGATGACGTAGGGCACCTCGATACCGGTTCCGGCAACCTTTGCATCGCCACGGGTCACGACTTTGGCGTACTTTGGATCAAAGGGCGTGGCATCGAAGCCGCCAGGCGGTCCGCCACGCCCGGATGCCCCGGACGTTCCGTCTGCTTTTGCCTTCGCCTGATCCCTCGCCATTTTTGCATACCGCTTGCGCCAGTCTTCAGTAACGTCCTTGCCGTTTTTTACGGCGCTCACCACCACAGTCTCGGTTGCCGCTTTTGTCCAGTCCAACTTGGTAACAGCTTCTTCGTACGATGTGACGAGGCCTGCCTCGTCCAGTTCCTCGATGCGTATGACCGTACGCGATGCCACATAACCAGTAGCCGCCCCGGACGCCACCGTAGCGGCATTCCACCATCCCAGGATGTCGACCGATGAAGGGGTCAGAGCTGCGGAAAAAAGACCGAGGGTGGAAACGCTCAACAAAACTGAAAACAAAGAGCGCAACAAAGGAACTCCTCTCAAGACAACGCATGTATTTTTTGAAGTATATCAAAAAAAGCAGCAACCCTGAAATACTTTGAACTTGTCAGCGTCCAGAAGCTGGAATCAGGTACAACCGGGCGGTATAGGTACCCGTATCCAGGTCTCGTCCGGCCTCGGCGAGGAACCGGGCTGTCTTGAGTCCCATAAACGCCAGGTCACAGCCCAACCGTGCTCCTAGCAGGAATGATGCGGGTTTTTGCTCGCCACTGGACCAGACCGGAGTTCCGAACAGAGCCACCGATACCGTGCGCATCACGATGAGCTCCGCAAACGATACCGCCAGCCAGGGCGGTTCCCAGCCCACTGAGAGCGAGCCACCAAATACCGCACGCCCGGCGTCATCCACCCCGCAAGGCTCAGCCACGGCCAGCGGATCTGAACGGTACCATGGAGCCTTGCCGTCCGCCGCGAGGGCAACCCGGACCAGTCCGGTCGCACGCAGCGCAAGCGCCGGCAAGAGGCGAAGCCCCGCAACTGCAGTCGCCGTGGCATAGTGCTGATCCCAGGCACCACCGATCTGATGCGCCGCACTGGCGGAAAATCCTGTCAAGACGGTTCCACCATTCAGGGTCAACGTGGCTCCGCTCGTGAGCAAGAGGGTCTGGCCCGCAAGCCAGAGCCGGTCCTGTTCGAGCGCTGATGACACTTCCAGCCGTCCACCCGGGAACACCCGGACAGCCCGGAGAGCCGTGCGCTGGTAGGCAGAAGGAAACCCACCCGCAATACCGGCGGAGAAATCGGCCGCCACGAACGTTTCAAGCCTGAGCCATGGAAGGATATCGATCAATCCGGCAATGTTGACTGAGGGCTGCCAGGTCCCATCGGTGTAAGCCGACCAGTCCAGCCCCGCATCCACGGCAGCATCGAAGTTGCCCCAACGCGAAGCGAGCCCGCCGCCCAGGAATACGGTATCGCGGAGAAAATAATCGTCCCCGGGAAAAGCGGTGGAACGCAGTCTCGCGGTCAACGCGAGGGCGGAATTCCTGGACGGAGCACGTTCGTAAGGCGCCCATATTTTCTTGGCATGCTCTATGGTTCTATCGTACCTGGTGCGCAGTTCAGCAAGAGCTGCATCCACGCCACCGTTACCCATCACCGAAAGCCTGTCTGCCAGTTCCTCGGCGGACCGGTAACCAAGATCATCGAGTTCTGCAAGCCGGTCAAACGACATGAACGAAAACGATTCCACATCGCAGCGTATCCAGATAGCCTCGGGATGCTCGAGGATGTCGGCGACGCCCGCCCTCCGTTTTCCGATGTCTATGGAGGTGTTCAGGATAACGAGCGGGTTGCGCAGATTAAGGCCGCTGGCGTCATAGAAGGTGCTCGACGCTATGACCTGGCCGGAGTATTCCATCGCCGTACCGAGCGGAACCAGATTTGTTATACCACCATCGATGAGCAGGTGTTCGCCATACGCAACCGGCGGAAAGAACACCGGCAAGGCATAGGCTGCCTCCATGACGGTCATGAAGTCACCAGCCGCGAGATGGATCTCGCGCTTTGTTTTCAGGTCTTCGCAGGACACCAGTATGGGGATGGGCAAGTCTTCAAGCCGCAGGTCACCGAGGTACAGCCGGATGAGGTCGCTGAAGCGGCCGGGATCCAGGATACCGCCATCAAGGGGCAGGACCGGTTCGAACAAGCTGCCCAGTTCAGTACTTGAAACCAGCTGATATATCTGGTCAGGGGACAGCCCCGCCGCGTACAGCAAACCGATGATCGAGCCCATGGAATTGGCTACGATGAAGTCAGGGACGATGCCCGCCTCCTCGAGGCGCCTGAGCACCCCGATATGGGCGAAAGCCCGGGCCGAACCACCCGACAACACGAGACCTACAGGCTCCCGGAGTCCTCCGGTACGGGCCTGGATGCGAGCCAGAAAGGCTTCTTCACCGTAGGTGATGGGTGTCGCCGCGAGGAGAAGGCTGTCACCTGAAGCCATGGTATCCTGTGCGCCTGCGGGCACGGACGGGCAGGTCAGCAAGAGCAAGGCGGACAGGTTCACTGCCACGCTCCAGGCGCACAATGTTTTCATGTGCGCACTACATCAGGTTGGCTGGGTTGAGGCCTTCCAGCTCGGGCACCACGAAGAGGCCGTCCTTGCGCACCAGGCGGCCGTCCAGCCAGATCTCGCCGCCGCCGAACTCCGGCGTCTGGATCAGGACCAGGTCCCAATGGACGGCCGAGCGGTTGCCGTTGAAGCAGTCGTCGTAGCTGTTGCCCGGCGTAAAGTGGATGGAGCCGGAGATCTTCTCGTCGAACAGCGTCTCCTTCATGGCGCGGGTAATGTACGGGTTGACGCCGAACGCGAACTCGCCCACGTAGCGGGCACCCTCGTCGGTGTCCAGGACGCGGTTGATCCGCTCGTCGTCGTTGCTGGTCGCCTTGATGATTTTGCCGTCCTTGAATTCGAAGCGGATGTTCTCGTAGGTGAAGCCCTCGTGCTCGCTGGGCGTATTGTAGCTGATGACGCCATTGACCGAGTCGCGCACCGGCGCGGTGTAAACCTCGCCGTCGGGTATGTTCATCGTGCCGTCGCACTTGACCGGGGGCAGGCCCTTGATGGAGAACGACAGGTCCGTCCCCGGGCTGACGATGCGCACTTTGTCGGTTTTTGCCAGGTACGCCACGAGCGGATCCATGGCCTTGGACATGCGCGCATAGTCCATCGTGCACACATCGAAGAAGAAGTCCTCGAAGGCTTCCTCGCTCATCGATGCCATCTGGGCCATCGCGGGGCTGGGGAAACGCAGCACCACCCAGCGGGTCTCGGGCAGTCGCGTCTCTATGTGCACTTTCTTCCATATATTCTTGTTGTACAGGTCAAGCTCGCGGCCGGAGAGGTCGGACCAGGAACTCAGGTTGCGCCAGGCGTTGAAACCTATGAAGCAGTCCATCTCCTTCATGCGGGCCTGCTCGAATTTGGCCTGCAGCTCCACCTGCTCGGCCGGAGCGTCCTTGAGCAGCGCCCGGTCCAGCGTCTTGTCACGCAACGACACGAAGGCTCGGCCGCCGGCAGCATGGATGGCCTTGACGAGGGCCTTGTCGAAGCCAGGTTCCAGGCCGGTATCCTGGACGAGTACGTTGTCGCCGGGCTTTACGGCCACGGAATAGGTTACGAGGATTTTTGCAAGCCGTTCGAGGCGGGGATCGATCATGATGGCTCCTTGCAGCGGATATTCGGTTCGTCTGAGTATATCACACAGCCCTCATCCAGCGCGCCCAATGCGGCGGCACTTCGACGTGGAGCTTTCCGTCGGCCGCCACCGCCCTGAAGCTCGAATCGAGGAGGTCTTTGAAAACGGGAAGGCTCGTCCGGGGGACAGAGCTCGCGGGATCAGCAGGCGAAGCGGCTGGCAGTTCAAGCCGCAGGGGGACAGAGCTCGCGTTTATGGCGACGATGACGCGCTCCCCCGTATTGGCTCCATCGCCGTGAACGACCCGCTCGAACGCAAGAGTTTCAGCCGCGACGGCAAGGCGGCGGTACGTCCCGCGCCTGAGCGCGGCGGAATCGCGCCTGGTTGCTGCGAACCGGCCGATGGCAACCGCGAGGTCTGGATGGGGAGCAGACCGTGCCAGCCGCTCCGGATCGAGCTTGGGCCGGAGCGGGCCGGCATCACCCGCCGCCTTCCTGCCGCCAACGCCGTATTCGCTGCCATAGTAGAGTGATGGCGCGCCGGGCATCGAATACATGAGCGCATACAGGGGATACAGCCCGGCGGGATCGCGGATGACGCAGGCCACCCGGTCCACGTCGTGGTTGTCGGCAAAGGAATACAAGGCGCGTCCGCGGCACAGGCCGGCCCCGGACCATGTTCCCGGCGCGGCCTGGCCGGCGGGTGGTTCGGCGAACATGCGGTCCAGCGTCCAGGCGATCTCGTGGAAATTCTTTTCGTTGTAGCTCGACCACAAGCCCTTGTACGCCTCGTAATCGGTAACCGCATCGAGGGCACCCTCCCGCAGTATCGGTTCGTACAGGTCACCATGCACGACTTCGCCCACGAGACGGAAACCTGGGCGCGCTTCCCTGCAGCGGGTCGCGAGTTCTGCCATGAACCCCCGGTCCAGGCAGTCAGCAGCGTCGAGCCGCAGACCGGCCAGACCGAATTCCTTAATCCAGCGCAGCACCACGCCGATCAGGTATGCGCGAACGTCCTTGTTGCCGGTGTCGAGACGGACCAGATCATAGTGACCCTTCCATCCATCATAACGGAACGGCAGTCCGCCGGGGCCGGGGCCTGAAGGGTCGTACCCGGCAATCCAGTGCGAATAGGGCGAGCTCTGTCCCCGTTCGGTCACGTCCCTGACGAAAGGATGGTTCCGTCCGATGTGATTGAGTACCGCATCCAGGTACAGGCCGATGCCATGCTCCGCGAGCGTTGCCGAAACCGCCGACAAGTCACGGTTGGTACCGAGACGTCTGTCGACCACCGTATAGTCGAGCGTATCGTAGCCATGGCTCTCGGACTCGAATACCGGACCCAGCACCAGCGCGTTTGTTCCAACCCGTTTCATGGCGGGAATCCAGTCGACAACGCGTCCGATCCGGTATTCGCAAGCTGCGCCATGTCCGTTCCGCCGCAGCGCTCCGAACGCACCGAGAGCGTAGATGTGGTAAAAG
>CAXZAJ010000168.1:0-8596 GCA_964293355.1 uncultured bacterium | reverse complement strand
ACGACTTATCGTGCCGTCAATGGGCTGGTATAGTACTACCGGCGGCGGGGAGCTCTGACCCCGGCGAAAACAAGGGGGAACAACGGATGTGCGGAATCGTTTCTCTCGTCTACAAGGACGAGACACAGAACATGGGCCGCGAGGCGGCAGACCTGCTCAAGCGGCTGGAATACCGCGGCTACGACTCCACCGGAGCCTCGTTCATAGACAAGGACCGCAACATCGTGCTGGTCAAGAAAGTAGGCGCGCCCAGCAAGGTGACCGTCGAGCTGAAGATCCCTTCCTATAAAGGTCAGCGCTTCATAGGCCAGGTCCGCTGGGCCACCTACGGCGCGGTGAGCGACGCCAACAGCCAGCCGCACCACGTCCGCTGCAAGGTGGAGATGGTAGGCGCTCACAACGGCAACATTTCCAACACCGACTCCCTGAAAACCAGCCTGACGGCGCGTGGCCACAAAGTCGTGTCCGACAACGACGGCGAGATCATCGTGCACCTTATTGAAGATCATTATGCAGCCAACAAGGCTACTCCTGAAAAGGCGCTGGGCGGGATGCGGCGGGCTTACGAGGCGTCCGGCCTGGCTGCTCCCGTGGCTGACGAGGTGTTGCTCATAATAGACGCGATACGCAAGGCCGAAGAGGAAGCGGACGGTTCGTATGCCGCCGCCATAGCCGATCCGCAGGTACCGGGCGTGTTTGCCATCAAGTCGGGCTCCTCGCTGTACGCGGGCATGGGCAACGACTCCGACGGCAGCTTCGTCGTGGTCTCGAGCGACCTGACCTCCGTAATCGCCAAGACACCCATGCTGATTCCGCTGGCAGAAGGCGAAGGCGTCTGGTACACCAATGACCGCTACCTGGTGTTTACACTGCACGGCGAGACGCGGTTCTCCGAGCCCAGGCTCAAGCGTTCCAAACTCAATGTACGCGACACGGGCCTGGATCCACGCTACAAGTACTACATGGAACAGGAGATTTTCTCCGCTCCTGAAAACATCGATACCATCGCGCGGTACTACTTCTCAGATTCTGCTGAAGCCGCTCTGGCAACCATGCTCGAGGATTCACGCGCCGTAGCCAAGGAATTGCTGGACAAGGCCTGTGCTCTCTCTTCCTGTCGTGATGAGCATGCACTTGGTGCGGCCTTCGACGAGCTGGTCGGTTCGCCCGACTGGAGGAACCTGGCCGCCCGCGTGGACGCCGACAAGGCAGCCCGCGCGCCGGTGGCCGGCCGCAGCGCCTTCCGCTCCGACGAGGCGGTACTTTTGGCGGATATCGCGCGCGCCAGGCCCGCCCGCTCCTTTGACCTGGCCCTGCTCGACCTGGCCCTGATATGGCGCAAACGCCGCGCCGTTACCCGCTACGCCCGCGAACTCGCCGACAGGATCCGCGAAGCGCGCAAGGCTGGCGGCACCGTGTTCATCGTAGCTTCTGGCACTTCATACCATGCGGCGCTGACCACGGCCTATTTCTGGAGCGGCCTGGCCAAGGTACCCGTGTACCCCTGCAACCCCGGGCAGTTCCGCAGCGCCTATATGGACGGCCTGACCGATGCAGACCTGATCCTCGCGGTGTCGCAATCCGGGGAGACCAAGGACCTGGTGGACATACTCAAGGACGTGGCTGAGAGCCAACCGCGGGTCGGGCGCGTGTCGCTCGTCAACAACGAGAACAGCCGCATACCGCAGGAGCTCTCGGACTTCTACCTGCCCATACTCTGCGGGCCGGAGATAGCGGTTGCAGCAACCAAGTCGTTCATCAACCAGCTGGTGATCCTGTACATACTGGCGGCGTCATACGCCCAGCCCGAGGCTACGGTCAGAGCGTCGGTTACAAAAGCCAAGGGCCTCATCTCCGACACGCTGCGCCTGTCGCCGCCAGCCATCGAACAGGTGGCGAAGAGCCTGTTCCTGAAGCCGTCCATACACATGCTGGGCACGGGCCTGTTCGGGTTGGCGCGCGAGGCCGCGCTCAAGGTGCGCGAGGTGGTGTTGAACCATGCCGAGGGCTATGACGCGGCCGAGTTCAAGCACGGACCCAACACGATACTGGGCAAGAACACCGTGTTCTCGGTGCCCGAAGTTGAAAAGGCGATAAACGCGGCGCTGGCTGCCGCACGTGCTGGCAACATTCCCGCGACAGCGGCGGAACTGCTCGCGGCAAATCCGGCCATCATGGAGAGCCTGTTCTCGTACTACCCGCTGGTGTTCGTGTGCCCGCCGGACGTGCGGGACGCGCGCATCACGATAAGCCAGATACACACGCACAAGATACGCGGCGCGGACATCATGCTGTTCGCGGAGAAGCACCCCGATCTGGACCTGGCGGTCAGGGGCGTGCCGTACGGCAAGGACGACTACCAGTCGGCCTACGTGGAGCTGCCGGCATCCGGCGACCGCTTCCTGTTCGTGTTCTCGGCTACCGTGGCGCTGCAGTACCTGGCCTTCAGGATGTCGGTGCTCAAGATGGAATACCTGGACACGCTGGGCGTAATCGACCACGGCGTCCACCCCGACACCCCCAAGAACGTCAGCAAATCAATTACCGTGGATTAGGATTAGGATAAGATAGGAATTTTTGCACAGAGACACAGAGAAGACGAGGTAGGAAAGACTTTTAAGCAGGAAAAGACAGGAAATTTGCCCCCAGGGGGAAGGGTGCGGCGCAAGGATCGAAGCACCTCAAGGGGGGCTGGGGACTCATACGCATACGTACGAGTCCTCAGAAGCCTCAATTAGAGGGATAATGGCCTTACCCCGTGCAATCTTGCACTCTACCTGGACATTATGCCCGGAGGGGGACTTGCCTTCCAGTCGCGCACGTCGTGTGCGCTCCTTTCAGGCCGCCACCACTCGCTTCCGCGCCCATCCATGGGCGCTTGTGGTAACCGGGGATACCCCGGACCCTACAGCGCTGCGAGTCTCGCGCTGTACCTCGCTATCGCACCGCATGGGTACATGCGGATCCTGCAAGGATATTATAGTATTTGTCGTTAGCGCGACATCCGGAACGGCGCTCATTCTGGTTCAAGTCCCCCTCGGGGCCAATTAAAAAAGACAGACCGCGCGGAGCGCGATCTGTCTTTTTTGCCCGGAGGGGGACTTGAACCCCCATACCTTGCGGCACTAGTACCTGAAACTAGCGTGTCTGCCAATTCCACCATCCGGGCGGGATCGAAGAATTGTATACTCTGGGGAGGGCTGGTGAGTCAAGAGCGGAACGATGTTGGTTGACGGAGCGAGTTGCGGGCTATAGCATGGGCGTGGTGGAGGCGCGGTGAAGATACGAGTATATGTTCCGGTTTTTGCCGATGCCAGCGCGGTCGACGAGATGGGTTTTGTGGAAATGGAGCCGGGTTCGACGCTGGGGGATCTGCTGAAAAAGCTGCGACTGCCTTTCAAAGCGCTGACAGTTGCTTTCTGTGTAGTCAATTACGAGAAATCAGGAACGAAGCGCGTCCTGCGGGACGGGGATGTCGTTTCATTCTTTTCTATACTGGCAGGCGGCTGAATGGCCGCCAGGGAGGCGCGATGCGCGGTATGATGGGCAAGGTTCTGGTCGTCGATCTTTCTAATGGCAGCATGGTGGAAAAGGCCGTGCCCGAGGAGACGTACCGCGATTATCTGGGTGGCGTGGGCCTGGCAACCAGATTGTTGACCGACATGATACCCGCCGGGGCCGACCCACTGGGGCCGGACAATGTGCTGGCATTCATGAGCGGCCTCCTCACCGGCACGGGGTCGATGATGACCGGGCGCTGGATGGTGTGCTGCAAGTCACCGTTGACGGGTGGCTGGGGCGACGCCAACTGCGGCGGTACGCTCTCACCGGAGATAAAGCGCTGCGGCTGGGACGGCATACTGTTCCGCGGGGTCGCGACAAGCCCGGTGGCTTTTGTGGCTGACGAAAAGGGGCCGCGCCTGGTAGATGCCTCGGCCCAGTGGGGCATGGACGCCATCGAGTCAGAAGACAGCTTCAAGGCAGCATGGGCCGGTGCCAAAAAACCGGTCATAGCGACGATAGGACCGGCAGCCGAGAAATTGTCCCTCATCTCGGGCATCTCAAACGACGGCGGCCGATACGCGGCCCGCTCGGGCGTCGGCGCGGTGATGGGGTCAAAGCGGCTCAAGGCCGTGGTGCTGGCCGGAAGCAAACCAATACCCTGTGCGGACAAGACCCGTGTTCAGGAAATTTCCAAAGCCTTCACAAGAAAAATTGGCAAGATCAATCTGCCTGGCATCATGACGGGCGCTTTCATGCCGCTGATGGGTAAAATGCTCGGCATGAAGACCGTGATTCCGGTGGACGGCATCCTGGTATCAGCAATTTTCAAAAAGTGGGGCACAATCTTCAACAACACCTCGAGCATAGTCAATGGCGATTCCCCAGTGCGCAACTGGGGCGGGTCGGTGAAGGATTTTGGCTTTAAAAACTACAGCAAGCTCAATCCCGACAGGATCGTGGAACGGGAGACAAAGAAGTACAACTGCTATTCCTGCGTCATAGGATGCGGTGGCATATGCGACGCCCGCGGGACAGGCGCCAAGGGCGAGCACATGCACAAGCCCGAATACGAAACCTGCTGTGCGTTCGGGGCCCTGGTGCTCTCAGACGACCTCGACACGATTTTCTTGTGCAACGATATCTGCAACCGTTCGGGACTGGACACCATCTCGGCGGGCTCCACCGTGGCATTTGCGATGGAGTGTTATGAGCGTGGCATACTGACCAAGGCCGATACAGACGGGCTCGAGCTCCGCTGGGGCGACGGCAAGGCCATCGTGGCTCTGCTGACCATGATGGCCGAACGACGGGGCATAGGCGACATCCTGGCCGACGGCGTAGCGCTGGCAGCGAAGCGCCTGGGCAAGGGTGCGGACGAGGTCGCGGTGCACGCGGGTGGACAGGAGCCGGGCATGCACGACGGCAGGATGGACCCGATGATGGCGGTGGCGTTTACCGCCGATCCGACGCCGGGCCGCCATACCATCGCCTCTGCCATGTACTACAACGTGTCGCACCTGTGGGAATACGTCAGCTGGGCGCCGCCGGTGACGAGGCCGTATTTCAAGGCCAGGGAATTCGTGGCGAGCGACGAGGAAGCGCTGAAGTCGGTCGCGGGAGCCTGCGTCAAGCAGCTACTGGACGCTTCGGGCGGCTGCCTGTTCGCCCTGACGACGGGGCTGCAGCACTGGCGGCTCTTCGAGTGGCTCGATGCGGCTACGGGTGCCCCACGTACGCCGGACGAGTGGATGGAAGCCGGCAGGCGCATACAGACGGCGCGTGCGGCGTTTGGTGCCCGGGAAAAGGCGGCTGACTCGGACAAGGAACGGGCGCGTAACTACCCGCTGGCCAACGGGCGCATCTATGGGGAGCCGCCCTTGCAGCGCGGGCCGCTGGCCGGCAATACGGTGCCGCTCCAGGCGATGGTGGAACGGTACCGCAAGGAATTCGGCTGGGACGAGAAGAGCGGGATGCCCCTGCCCGCGACACTGGAAAAGCTGGGCATCCAGGCTAGCCTGAATTAGCCTGAGTAGGTGACGGCGTGGCTGACGGAACTCAACTCAGCCATGCCGTGGATGGTTCCCGCAAACAGGTCCTCCGCAACCATGGCATCCAGGATCGGACTGGACAAGGCGCGGCTCACAATGAGGTCGCAACTCTCCCGGGCGTTTGACATGTCCGACTCCTGCACCCCGTCGTAGCGCCGCCTGGCCAATGGCACGAGGGTCGCGCCGCCAGCTCCTGCATCCATCGCCGCGCGGACAAAGCGCCCGACGCTCCCCTCTTCAGCGATCAATGACAGGCAGACGAGTCCGGTATCGGCAGAGCCACGGTTCTTGCCTGGTTTTGCAGGCTTCGTGGCAGCGAAACGGCGCCATTCACTCGATCCGCGCAATTCATCGAGTGCGGATATCACCTGCTCCATGGACGCCGCGTGGCTGCGCGTGCCGCTTCTGACACGGAGGTTGACCGCGTAGGCGCGCACGTTGAAGCGGTAGATGAAGCCCTGGCCCGGCCGGTCGAGCCGGGCCTTGTGCACGGCCACGCCTTCCATGAGGTCAGCGTCGCGTTCAGGCACGACGAAATAAAGGATTTCTTTGTCCACGGGTATCGTTATGCGCAGGAGCCCCAGCTTGTTGCGCAGCCCCATGCCTTCACCGTAGGACACGACGGGCACGCACAGGCCCATTTCCAGTACGGTGCGCGCCAGGGCTTCTCCCATGCCGCGCTGCACAATGCAACAGAGCACGGTATGGTGTTCCGCGGGTCGTTCGCAGCCGCTGTCGGGACAGGACGAAGCAATCCGGTCAGGATCGAAGACAGGCTCGGCAGACGACAGCAGGTCGACCGTTTCAGCGAACAGCGTGCCGCGGCCCGGCAGGTACAGGTCGGCGCCTTCTGCCACCCTGCGTGCCGCTGCAGACTCCAGCTCGGCCGGTACGTAGAACCGGTACAGTTCGGCGCGCGACTCGGCGAGATCCAGCCTGGTCCCCAGACCGAACATGCGGGAACGCTCCAGGAATGAAACTTGTTTGCCGCGCTGGATGAAGACCTCTGGAATGGCCATGTCGGCGAGCGCTGAGTCTATGGCCTGCGAGAGGCGCGCATCGACGGCGCAGGTTATTTTCGATACTTCAGTTCTCTTCACAACCTGCTCCTATTCTGAAATCGACGAAAAGGCGGAACGGGCCTGGGCGGCCTTCCACAAGCCCGATGCCAGCACGGCGACCACCGGAAACACGCTCGCCGCTGCAACCACGCCGAAGCTCGAGACCGCGCCGGTACTGCCGCCTATGCCCAGGCCCGTGGCGATGACGAGAGGGACGGTCACCGGGCCCGTCGTCACGCCGGCAGAATCCCAGGCGATGGCGGCAAAGTCCTCGGACGAGAACAGTGTTAAAATCAGGGCGGCCGCGTACGGCACGCCAAGCACCCAGGACAACGGCAGCTTGAACAGGATGGAAGCGAAGCCGACGGACAGCCCGGCACCAACGCCGACGGCGACCACCGACACGAGCGCGCTGCGCTTGTACGTTCCGGTCGTAAGGTCTTCCACCGTGGTTCCGAGCGCCGCAAGGGAGGGCTCTGCCAGCGTAGCGCCAAAACCAAGGATGAACACGAAGACAAGGACGGCCGCAAAGCCGGCATACGCTCCCAGCGAATCAAAGACCGCGCGTTCTACCGGCACGTAACGATATTCGCCGGTAGTACGGTTCCAGGCCGACCGCACGAAAGGCACGGCTGCGGGGCCAGATCTACCTTCCATCCAGACATACTCGCCTGGGGCTTCGGAGCCTGCCGCCCTGAAGATGTCATCTTCGGTGATGCCCTTGAGCGTCACGGCGCGATCCGGCCGCTCGGTCTGTTCATAGGCACGGGGCAGGCTCGCGCCGGCCTGGGTGCCAAGGGCAGTCAGGCCGTTTTCCATGCCAAAACTGAACAGGAACATGCCCATGACGGCAAAGCTCAGCCCCAGGAGCATCTCGTCAGCCCCTTCCAGCTTGTCCTTGAGTATGAAGACGAGCGTGACGATGAGCACGAAAGCCAGCGGCAGCACCGCCTTGAGGGCGGAGAAAGCACTGGCAAGCAGCCGGTCTCCCAAACCGGCGGAGCTATGGCTGTCAGCCTTGGTGAAAAAAGCGCTCTCGTCAGGAAACAGGGCAACAAAATCCGAAGCGGCGAGCGACCCGAACCGGACAGCCTCCGCAGCCAACTCGACGAGGGCTTCGCTGGAACCGGCGACGAATTCCGCCTGCCGCCTTTGCCCGGCGGAGAAGAAGGTCGCCGCGTCCCCGGCAGGAGGCACCATGGGCAGGAGGACCGCTGCGAGGGCAAAAACCGCCGCTACGGGCAAGGCCGACGCCAGCGTCACGACGCCGAGGGCGCCTGAGGCATCGGTCCTCGAACCGACGATGCGCGAGACGCCTATGCCAAGCGCGATGACGAGGGGCACCGTCACGGGTCCCGTGGTTACTCCGCCGGTATCCCAGGCCAAGCCCGCCACGGCGCGCAGGTTGGGATCCAGGTCAAAGAGGAAACCCATGGCTACGAGGATCGGTATGATTGAAAAAATGAACGGTTTGAGCGGCCAGCGGTACAGAAAGCGGAAAACGCCCAGGATGACCGCGAGGCCTACCCCGCCAGCCACCGCAGCCACGAGCCAGCCCGAACCCCGGTTGAGGAGCAGGTATAAAAGCGGCGTCGACCACGGCTTGGCAGATCCACCCTGGAGCTTGAGTATGCCTATGGCCGGCTCGGCCAGGGTCGCGGTGGCTCCGAGCACGAGGGCGAACAGTGCGATGAAGGCTGGGCCTACCCTGCCGGGCAGCTTGAGGCCGCAGCGCTCGCCCAGGGGCATCACCCCGAGGAAGAGGCCTTCCAGGAAAAAAGCCAGCCCCGCGACAGTCGCCAGTATGCCGGCCGCGGCCTCCACAGGATTACGGATCGGCTGACGCAACGCCACGAGCTGGGCAAGCACCAGATACACCACGACGAAGGAAACGGCCCGTGCCTGAGCTCCCAGTCTGGAGCGCCCCCAGGCAGCGACCATGGCCAGCTTCCGCCTCAGAGGAATCCTTATGGTAGAGTTGGC
>CAXZAJ010000167.1:0-8652 GCA_964293355.1 uncultured bacterium | reverse complement strand
TACCCTCGCCTTGAAGTTACCGATATTCCTGGACAACGTCTGCAGTTCCGACTCGCACCACGGGTCGCCCGTACCCTGGACCACGAACTGCAGATCCATGTCCAGGCACAGCTTGGCCGCGCAGCCGTAGGTGGGGCCAAAGAGCTCCCCCACGCCCTTCTGGTCGGTCAGGCGCGATACCATGCCGATGAGGGGCTTGTCGGGATCCTCAGGCAAGCCGAATTCCTTCTGCAGGGCAGCCTTGCACGCAGCCTTGCCAGAAAGGTCGTCAGCGGAATAGTTGGCTGGCAGGTAGGTATCGGTGGACGGGTTCCAGTCTCCTCCGTCAACGCCGTTGAGTATGCCAACGAGGTTTGCCCCCCGGGAACGGAGCAGGCCGTCCAGGGTGCAGCCGAGTTCCGGCGACTGGATCTCACGAGCATAGGTAGGAGAGACGGTGGTCAGGCCATCGGCACTGGTGATGCCGGCCTTGAGCAGGTTGATCCTGTCGTGGAACTCGAAACCGGCGCCGTAGAACAGCTCCCAGGGCAGGCCCAGGTAGCTGAAATTGTCCTTGGAATAGATTCCCTGGTAGCCAAGGTTGTGGATGGTCAGGACGCTCGCCGCCTCGGCGTACGCGGGTTCGGCGTAACGCTTGTAGACCATGGCAGCAGCGCTCGGCCAGTCGTGGGCATGGAATCCGGCGGGCTCCCATCCGAGGGCGTCGCAGACCCTGAAGGGGGACCTGGACAGGAAGGAGAACCTGCGGGGATTGTCGGCGTAGTCTGGCTCGGCCCTGGAGCCGTAGATGCCTTCGCGCGCAAAGTAGCCCTCGTGGTCGATGAAGTATACCGGAATGTCTGAATCGGGCAGGACGCCTTGATATACAGCGGCTTTTTCAGTTGACCCACCCATGGCGACGACAAGCTCAGCGGGAAGCTTGCGCAGGTCCTGGGTAGAGATGCTGCCGTAGCGGGGCATGACGATGCGGACATCGTTTCCTTGCCTGCGCAAGGCCTTTGACAAGGCCGAGACGGCATCTGCCAGACCGCCGGATTTTGCGAAGGGTGTGGCTTCGCTGGTTACCATGAGCACGTGCACGGATAGGCTCCTCGATGTCGTTGTGGAACAGCCTCAAGGCGGTCGTTGAATGATGAGTATATCGGTAGAAAAGCCGTACGGCAACGTGAAATGCTATCAACCGGTGGCGGCGGTCCGTTCGGAAAAGGGACTGGCCCGCTCGATGACGGCACGTACTATGGAGCCTTCCTGGCCCATGAGGCCTGGATCAGCCGCCAGCAGCGCCGCGGCGTCGGTTCTGGCCATTTCGAGCAGCTCCACATCCCGGACCGGGTCGGCAAACGACAGCCGGAGCGCCCCGGACTGGGTGGTGCCGGTAATCTCGCCGGGGCCGCGGATGCGCAGGTCTTCCTCAGCTATCTTGAAGCCGTCCGTAGTAGCCTTCATGGCCATTACGCGACGCTTGCCGTCCTCGGAGAGGCGCGAGCCCTCGTCGCCATTGACGGTACCCTTGGGGTCGGACCACACGAGGAAACAGTAACTCTGCAGGGTGCTGCGGCCCACCCGCCCGCGGAGCTGGTGCAATGCCGCCAGTCCGAAGCGCTCGGCGTGCTCTATTACCATGCAGGTAGCCTCCGGTACATCGACGCCTACCTCAACGACGCTGGTGGCCACGACGAAGGACAGCCTCCCCGCTGAAAAATCGGCCATCGTGGAACGCTTCTGATCTTCAGGAAGGCGCGCGTGGATGAGGCCGCCGCGGAATTCAGGAAAAACCTCGCGCGACAGGCGCTCGAACATGGCCTCCGCGTCCTTGAGGGCCAGCTTGTCGGACCGGTCCACCAGCGGATAGACAAAATAGGCGCGGCGGCCGGCCGCCAGTTCGCGGCGCACAAACTCGTAGACCTTGGCTTCGTTGCCATCCCTGGCCAGGTGCGTGATGATGGGCAGGCGCCCGGCGGGCATGGTTCGTATCGTGGAGATGGTCAGGTCGCCGTAGGCGGTCAGCGCGAGCGTGCGCGGTATGGGCGTGGCGGTCATCATCAGCAGGTCCGGCTTGCGGCCCTTGGCGCCCATGGCCAGGCGCTGCAGCACGCCGAAACGCTGCTGTTCGTCCACCACGACCAGCCTCAGGTCCTTGAACACGACATCCTCGGAGAAGAGCGCGTGCGTTCCGATAGCCAGATCCACCTCGCCTCTGGCGAGCGCGGCAAGCAGGGGCCGACGGGCTGCGTCCGCCACGTTGCCGGAGAGGTAGGCCAGCCGCACGCCCATGGGTTCCAGGAGGCGGGCGGCAGTGTCGGCGTGCTGGCGCGCGAGGAGCTCGGTAGGGGCCATGAGCGCAGCCTGGCCGCCGCCCGCGATGGCGTACAGGGCCGCGAAAAAGGCGACCAGGGTCTTGCCTGAGCCCACGTCGCCCTGCAGCAGGCGCGCCATCGGCCAAGGGGCCGACATGTCGGCGACGATCTCCGCGATGGCGGTTTGCTGGTCCGCGGTCAGCTTGAACGGCAGGCGTTCCTCCAAGCCACGGGCCAGCAGGTCAGGCGGAGCGGTGCGGGCACGCTCGTCGGTGCGGCGGGCGGCGGAGCGGCGGGTTATCATCACCTGCAGGTAGAACAGCTCCTCATACGCCAGACAGCGGCGCGCCTCGACGGTCTCGGCCGGCGTATCGGGAACATGGAGAGCCCGCAGCGCTTCGGCCTTGCGGAGGAGTCCGCGGCGCGCGCGGATGGACGGCGGTATTTCGTCGTCCACCGTGCCCCAGGCGGCGAGAGCCCGCCCGACCAGCTTCCTGACGGTGGACTGCCCCAGGCCCTCGGTCAGCGGGTACACGGGCCGCACGCCGTCAGGCAATTCTGAAGCGCCGTCGCCGACGGGCTCCGCGTCGAAGGCAGAAGACTGCAGTTCGGAGAAGCGGTATTCAAACTTGCCGTAGAGCTTGAGCTCGGCGTCAACGGGAAGGCTGCGCTCCAGGAAGGAGCGGTTGAAGCAGACCAGGGCAGCGCGCGTGCCGGCCTCGTCCTGTACCCAGATCTTGAGCGTGCGCATGCGGCCGAAGCCGAACCAGTCGTGCAGCACGACCCGCACGCGGCAGTTGACCGCTCCGGAGCCAAATTCCGACAAGAGCCGCTTTGCGGAGCGGTCCTCGTAGTCGCGGGGCGGCAAGAGGAGCAGGTCGGCCCCGGTGAACACGCCGAGTCTTGCCAGGCGACTTGTTATGGACGGCCCCGCGCCTTTGAGGTCGGATACCGGGGCTGCTATTTCGCGGACGAACACGGTTGCGGCCCTCTTCTGCCCTGCGGCGGATACTTCGGTGTATTCATGGTCTGGCCGATTGTCGGCTTAAAACCGTTCTTGCGTCAACGGCTGGCGGGTGCGAGCATTGCAATGCTAGCATGAAAAAGCAAGATCGAGAGTTGGAACAGGATATACGGGATGAGGTCCAGGAGATGTACAGGATAGAGGAAGAGAGACAGGAATTTGACAGGATATACAGGATGAAGTCCGGTAAAGGGATGACTCATACATGTATCTTCCTTTTTGGATACCCTCTATACGCAGTTGGAAGCACTGACGCTTTCGATTTTATGAAAGAATTTTACGATTTTCTTGCGATTCTACGACAGTCAATGAAAAAACTGATAACCATCTGCAGATTAGTCCTGCCGCCGTCGATGAGGCAAGGGTGTAGGTTTTGTTTTTAATATACTATCAAGTTATTTATGATAATTATTTTTATTAATCCTTCATAAATTTGGTATAAAATATTTCTGCTTTTTGCTTTATAGCTTCTAACTCCTTTATCATTTTGTCCGCATACTCTGCAACTTCTCCTGCACTCACACATTGCGGAGAAAACTTATTTTCAGAACCCATTAGACGAGATGGCATATCCCCAATATAAATAGCAGATACTGGTGTATGCGGAATAGCATCATCAGGACATTTCCCTTCATGCTTAAACTCAAAATAATAGTGTTGCACATATACCTCCATCTATTAGAATCAAGTTGTTATTTTTAGTTAAAATTCGATCCAGTTGTAATTGTCATTGTCCCACTTGCATATGCAGTAAATTGTTCAGTGAAGGTGGAAATTTCTTTTGATTCAGTCCAAGTGCAGTCATTAAATGTTTTAGTGGTATTGTTATATTCACCCGTAATTGTTAAATCTGTAATTGGATAAGACCCATCAAGCCCTGTCACACCGTGTATTGTTGCTGAAAATAATCCTGTTGTCTCACTGAAGGTGCCATATCCAACCTTCCAATAAGTTTCACTATCTTCAGGTATAGTCATTTTTACTATTGCAAAAGAACCCCCTGTATGATAAATGAACATCTTTGGAGTTGTAATTGCACCAGTAAGAAACACATCATTATTACTGGAAAGTGTTGTTATTGCAGTTCCTTTATACCAACCAGTGAAATCAACCGGTTCATATGGTATGTCTTGAGAACAAGAAACTGCGAATAAAACGAATGCGGCCAATGCCAACATCAAGGGATGGTAAAACCTTTTAATTTTTTTCATAAATACTCCTTCATTCATTACTTACCTAATCCAGATACAATATCATTGCAATGTCAATAGAATCAACTGTAAAAGTAAAAATCGCGGGCTTTTGGATCTATAGGAGGTTGATTTGTGGTAACTGGATACTGTATTCGCTTTCAATTTTATGAAAGAATTTTACGATTTTCTTGCGGCTCTACGACATTCCAAGAAAAACTAACTTACCATCTGTATGTGAATCCTGTCGCCATCAATCAGGCAAGGGTGCTGGATTAGACCTTCCATCCATCCCGATGCCATAGACGAGGACAGGATAATTCTGGGAATTGAGTACAGGATTCAAGTATTGAAGGAATAGGGAACACTATTATGGGTTACTGCCTTTGACGTGAATTTATGAAATACTTTTTATTGACACAGCATTGTAATTGCAATATATTTTCCAGAATGGAAATCAGTTGGAATACTGAGAAAAACGAAATCCTCAAACGTGAACGCGGGTTGGATTTGGAAACCTTGGCCGAATCCATTGAGTCGGGCGACGTTCTTGAGGTTGCGCGGAACCCAAACTATTCTGGCCAGGTCATTTTCATGATTCTGGTTGGCGAGTACGTCTGCGCTGTTCCGGCCGTTCCCACTGATGACGGGTATTTTCTCAAGACGGCCTACAAGAGCCGCAAACTGAACAAGCGCTTCAACGGAGGTGAGTGATATGGCAAAAATTTCTTTTCCCGGTGAGAGCGGATTCAAGTATCTGGACGAGGAAGAAAAAGCCCTGATCGAAGGAATCGAGGCCAACGCTGATACCCTTCAGCCGCTTCCGAAAGCCGAAAAAGATGCCTTTATGGCCCAGTTCCGCAAGCCCGGGTCGGTCCGAAAGAACGTCACCATGCGCATGGACGAGTCAACCGTCGCAGGTCTCAAGGCCAAAGCCGAGGCCGAGGGCCTCCCCTACCAAACCCTGGCAGCGATGATTCTCAAAAAGTATGTACAGGGTGCCTTGCTGGATCGGGATGCCGTCCGGGAAGTGGTCAAGGCTCTCCAGACGGCATAGTATTATCGTCACAGTCCATTTCCGGATGACCGAATACGTCACCTAATTAACGAGGAGAACACGATGGAAACCATGGAGAAACTAAGATCGCTGGACAGAGAAGCCAGACTCCTTGCACATATCGGCGCGGTGCTCAGCTGGGACCAGGAAACGTACATGCCGGACGGAGCGCTGGAGGAGCGGTCGGAGCAGATGGCGTGGATCGAGGCCGCGGCCCATGACAAGGCGAGCGCTCCGGAAATCGGACGCCTGCTTGAAGAGCTGGGTTCGACGAGCGCGCAGCCTGGCGGACCGCATTCATTGCCGGAGCTGGACCGCGCGTACCTGCGGGTACTCAGGCGCGGCTATGATAAAGCCACCAAAATCCCGACGGAACTCGTCTCGGAGATGGCCAAGGCGACGAGCCTGTCCCAGGCGGCCTGGGTGGAGGCACGGAAGAACAATGATTTTCAGGCCTTCGCACCCCACCTGTCAAAGATGCTGGAGTTTACCAAAAAGGTAGCTGCCTGTCTGGATCCGTCAAAGAAGCCCTACGACGTGATACTGGACCAGTACGAGGAAGGGGCCACCGAGGCTCAGGTAGCCACCGTGTTCGGAGCCTTGCGCGTCGACCTCGTCAAATTGCTCGAAAAAATACGCGCTCGTCCCCAGGTCAACGACAGCTTCCTGCACCGCGCCTGCCCGGTTCCGGCCCAGACCAAGGCCAGCGAACACTTCATGAAGGCTCTGTCATACGACCTGACGCGTGGACGGCTGGATACGACGGCCCACCCGTTCACCTCGAGCCTCGGCGCTTCCGACATACGCATCACGACGCGCTATCTGGAAAACTTCTTTCCGTCCAGTGTGTTCGGCACCATACACGAGACCGGCCACGCGCTCTACGAGCAGGGCATCAACCCCGCCCCCGAGTACAACGGCACCTCGCTGACGGACGCGTCCAGCATGGCCATCCACGAGTCGCAATCAAGGCTCTGGGAAAACATGGTGGGCCGTTCGCGCGGTTTCTGGCAGCAGCACCTGAGCCAGCTCCAGCAGCTGTTCGCCCCCGCGCTGGAGGGAGTTGCCCTGGACGACTTCTACCGCGGCATCAACAAGGTGGAATCGTCGCTGATACGCGTGGAGGCCGACGAGGTGGCGTACGGGCTGCACATCATCCTGCGCTTCGAGCTGGAAGGCAGGCTGATGGCCGGAGACCTCGCGGTCGCCGACCTGCCGGCCGCATGGAACGAGGGCAAGCAGCGGCTCTTGGGCGTGGTCCCGCCGGATGACGCCAAGGGCTGCCTGCAGGATGTGCACTGGTCGGTCGGGCTGTTCGGTTACTTTCCGAGCTATGCCTTGGGCAACCTGTACGGAGCGCAGTTCTGGGACACGATGAAGGCCCAGGGGCTGGACCCCAAAGCGGCCGTCGAGTGCGGCGATCTGGAATCAATCCTGGGCTGGCTCCGGGCCAACGTGCACAAGCCAGGCGCTACGTACAAGCCGGGAGAACTCGTGGAGCACGTAACGGGAGCGCCGCTCGACGCCTCGCACTTCGTACGCTACCTCAACGAAAAGTACGCCGGGATCTATGGTTTCTGAGCAGCTCGCCGCGGAAGCCATACGGCTGGCCACGGCTGCGGCAGCGCTCTGCGCAGGCATCGGCGCCGCCCAGGGCATACACGCTATCATCCGCAGGGGTGACGGCGGCGGCGCGGGCCGCTCGATACGGGCCTTGGTGGCGGCGAGCGGTGCCGTTGCGGCTGGGGCCTGGGCGTTCGTGGCGGCGGTTCGGTTCGGCTCAGTACCGGGCAGCCTGCTCCTGTACGCGGGACTCGGGCTCGCGGCGGGCCTACTCGCCGGCCTGTTTCCCAAAGCGGCGGGGCTACCCCTGCTGGCCCTGGGCATACTGGCCGGCGCGATGGCGACAGCCGGGCTCGGGGTTTGGCTGCCGTGGACCGCTGGAACGGAAGCCGCGCGGCTGACGGTCTGGTCGGCAACCGGGCAGGGTTCGCTCTGTTCGCTGCGTAACGCCGCAAGGGGCGGTCTGTCGGAGGAACGTAACCTGGAACTGGGGCCAGGGTCAGTGGAACTGGAATTCGAGCAGGTTGAGATTCGGGGACCGTTATCCGTGGCGTTCGGTACCAGGCGATACCGGACCGTAGCCGTGGTTGCAGGAGGCGTCCGTTTTGCGTTGCCGCAAGACCGCGGCCCGCTCATCGGTTCAGGTGACGGGGGAATTCTGGCGAGGATGCTGGGCTGTTCGATCCGGACGCTCGTCACACCGGCCTTTGAGCCGGACATGCTGGCCACGGGGTCGTACGTGATGCAGACTGACGGTTCAATAGTCCTTGTCCCGCAATAATGTTTCTACCTACAGGTACCCCTTGCGCAACGTTTCAACAGTCGATATAGTCTTGAGTGCGGGACGTCGTGCCCGCGAGGAGACGATCATGGAACGAATACGGTCGAGTGTACCGCAGCAACCAGCCTTCAGCCCCTCCAATGCCAACATGCTCACCGCTTCCAAATCCTGCCTCAAACTCCCCACGACGAAAAACAAGCGCACGACGATGTGACGCCCCGAGCGTCCATGAACCGGCCGGGCGACTCCTGAGTCGTCCCCGGACTATCCGGATCCGTTGACGCGGAGCGGATGACGCTCGGGAATTTTCCAACACAGTCATACAAACCAGTATCTCAGTACACACCTTGCAAGGAGAGCCCCATGAGCAGCGTTTTGAAGGCGCTCGCGGCCAGACCGCGCCGCATATCCATAGAAGTCGTTCCTCCATCCCGTGGGGGTGATCCGGATGGCGTCATCGCCTGCGTGGATGCCGTCGCGCCGTGGGAGCCTGCCTTCGTCAGCGTCACCGACCATCCGGCGGGGCGCGCGTGGGAGGAACGCGATGGCAAGCCCGTTGCGGTGCCGATACGAGGCAAGCCCGGTACGCTCGGGCTGTGCGTCGCCATCAGGGAGCGGACCGGTTCCGTGGTGGTGCCGCACGTGGTCTGCCTTGGCAGTGATCGCTTCAAGGCAGAAGACCAGCTCATCGACCTGCGCTTCGCGGGATTCTCCGACGGGTTCATAGTCCGTGGCGAGGA
>CAXZAJ010000166.1:0-8654 GCA_964293355.1 uncultured bacterium | reverse complement strand
GTTTATCTCACGTGACTGCGATTCCACTACATCGTCGAGCGTCTCCGAGAATACAGCGAGAAACACGATGCTTGTCAGCAGGAGTATGACCGTCACGATTCCCATGGTCGCGATGAAAATATTGAGGCCTATGGAAATGGACGGCTTACGCATGGTCTTCCCGGTATTTTTTGGGCGAAACCCCGGTTGTTTTTTTGAACGTGTGGCTGAAGTAGTACACATCCTTGTAGCCGCATTGCAGAGCTACCTCCACGACGCGGTCGCCCGTGGTCGACAGCAACTCCTTGGCCTTGTCTATGCGCACGCCCGTAAGGAATTTAACGAAGGTAATGTCACGGTATTTCTTGAAGAGTTGCCCAAGGTACGAAGCGCTGATACCCAGCCTGTCGCAGATGAAGTCCAGCGTGAGATCAGGATCCGTGTAACTTTTTCGTATCAGGTTTACAGCCTGTTCAAGCATGCGCTGGGCATTGCTGGCCTTGGATGCAAAGCTCCGTTCCCTGATCCTGGTGGCGATGCTGCCTGCCCATGAGAAGAGCTGGTCAAGGTTCCTGATCCGGCTCATCAGGTCGATGATGTCAACCTCCGCAAGCTCGTTGATGTCCACCCCCGTGGCTGCGGCATAATTGGCCAGGAGGCTCACCAGGTTGATTATATAAAGATTCAGGTTGCGCGTGTTGGTCGCGTCACGGGCCGCGTCCAGCTTGAGGGTTTCAAGCACTGCTGAAACCTGCTCGGCCGTACCGTACCGTAGCGCGTGTTCGAGGGCCGCCGCATCCCCCTCGCGGAACGCTACCTGTTGCAGCCCACGCTCTCCTACCTGCCTGAAATACGACACGTGGCTGACAGCGCTGAATCGGCTGTACGACAGCGCCTTGCCGGCTTCCTCCCAGGCGTCGCGCAGTTGCCTGAAATCCTTGTGCATGTCGCTGACGCCGATGTCCACCTGCACCGACAGGAAATGCTCCGTCGTCCTGACCATGCGGTTGAATACCACATCCACCTGCCGCTCGAAGTCGTGGCCCTTTTCCTTGACAACGAACACGATGCCTTCGTGGAACGTAAAGTGGTGATGCTCGTAGCCTTCCAGTTCCAGGAGGGCAGCTAGTCTGGCCCGTACCGACAACTTGAGCTGCTCGAACTCGATGATGCCCCAGAGTTCAGGATTCCGCTCCACGAGGGCAAAAGCGACCAGATACCGCGCGTCGTCGAGCGTTACGCCGCACTGCCGCAATTGTTCTATGTCGTCCTTGGCACCCGTTGCACCAGAGGCGAGGAACGACACGAAGCAGTTTTCAATGATCAGCGGCACGCTCTGTTCGTAGCGCTTCTGGATCTGCTCGCGGTTGTAATTGTCGCGGTGCTCGTCGTCAAGCTCCACCTTGAGCCTCTGCAGGAACGCGGAGATGTCTTCCTGGGTCAGGGGCTTGGTCAGGTAGCTGCGCACGCCCAGCTTTATGGCTTGCCGCGCGTAGTCGAACTCGTCGTACCCGGTGATGAAGCCGATGCGGACGGTGGGATAGTCCCGCCTGATTATTCCAGCCAGCTCGATGCCGTCTATATAGGGCATCTTGATGTCAGTCAGCACCACTTGCGGGGCAACCTTTTCTATGAGTTCCAGTGCGTCATAGCCGTTGCCCGCCGTTCCCGCCACTACGAATCCGGACTCCGGCGTGATCTTGGAGGATATGCGTCCGCGCACTTCGTCCTCGTCATCAACAAGGATTATCTTGTAAGGATCAGGCACGAACGTAGCCTCCAGTCCCATGGATCACAAGGATATTCATGGTGGCGATGATGGTCTATGCGTTCGTACGGGTCAAGCCGGAGCACGGGCCGCCGGTGCCTTGCGGCCATTGAGCCGGTACCGTGCGTAGGCCCCGAGGGAGATCACGAGCCACGCGGTCATCCAACCCGCGCCGACCGGATTGGCGGCGAAATCAGAACTGGACGCCAGCAGCACATGCACCATGATCGCCACGCCGGCAGCTACCGTGATGTTGTGGAAGGCTCTCGTCAGCTTGTAGCTCAGTCCAAGGCGGTCCTGGGCCCATTTTCTGAACTCGCGCAGCTTCAGGGCTATCGGCAGGTTGATGGTGGCCAGGAACACCACCGCGAAGACCGCGGCCAGCACGAACACCAGAAACGATACTGACCCGATCACTGCCTGCACGCTGTCCAGCGGGAACCCCAGGCTGGCCTTGAGTCCCCGGTGCAAGCCGGCAAGGGCCAGGATGACGAATGGCATCGTCCCATGGAACGCAAGCATGTTTTTAAGCCCGAGCGCCGCCACGATCCAGCCAGGCCGCGATGCCAGCATGAACTGGTTGCAGAGCAGGATGAACGCCACAACGCCGAGCACCACGGAAACCGAGTACGGGTCTACACCGCTGCTCGTAGCTTTTATATAGAAGAAAGCCGGAATGACGGGCGTAAAGAAGTAGGCGATGAAGAATCTTGCACGTTTCATGGTAACCCCTTGGAAGCAAAGATACGCCATGGCATCCATGGGATCAAGCATCATGCCTGCTGACGATTCCGTAATTCTGCACTACACTGCCTGCCATCATGCACAGAAAAAAGCAACTGGCCATCATCACGGTCGCGGCAACCACGCGCTTTCTGCAATGGGGCATACTCGGTCTCATCATCCCGGTTACCAATCTGGTGCGCATGTCCAAAGGGCTCAGCCTCGCTGAGCTCGGCTTTTCCGCGGCGATAACGGCCGGCGTCGTCGTCGTACTGGAATTGCCGACCGGAATCCTCGCTGACAGGGTTGGCCGCAAGCGCACCTATATGTTGGCGCTCGTATTCCAGGCCGCAGCGTATAGCTCGCTGCTGTTCGCCTCGGGCTTTGCGGCCGTCAGCGCCGCCTTTGCCCTCTACGGCGTTTCCCGGGCACTATCCTCCGGATCCCTCGAAGCGCTGCTCATCGACCGGTACCTGGAAGCCCATGGCGACAACAAGCTGCACCGCCTGATGTCTGTCACCAATGCCGCCGACACGCTCGGGCTGGCCCTGGGCAGCATTGCAGGCGGGTTCATTCCCGGTATCTGGTCAACGCTCTTTCCTCTGGCCAACCGCTACCACGGCAACCTCCTTGCCATGCTGGCCTTTCTCTGCGTGCTTGGAATTCTCGTGTTGTCTGCGGTGCCCAAGGAACCGTTGGCCAAGCGGGCAGATCCGAGGCTCGGCACCTTCCTGTCAGAATCACTGGCCTTTGCGCGTTCCAGCCCGGCCCTGGTCGCTATGTTCGTGATCGCGGTAGCCTGGGGCCTTGCCTTTTCCGCCGTGGAGACGTACTGGCAGCCGCGCGTGGCAGAACTCGCCGGAGCCACTGATCCAGCGGGCCCTGACAGGCTCAACGGCTTTTTGTCAGCCGGTTACTTCCTGGCCGCCCTTGCCGGCAGCCTCGCCGTAACCCCGTTGATTGAAAAAGCCAGGTTCGGTGCCGCACCTCTGTTGCTGGCGCTGCGCCTCTTGACCGCCGCGTTCATCGTGGCGCTCGCGTTGCAGACCCGCACCGGAGGCTTTGCCACGGTGTACCTTACCATGTTTTTCTGGAACGGCATGGCCTCGCCGCCTGAAGCCACCATGCTCAACCGCCTGCTGCCCTCAGACAAGCGCGCCTCGATGCTCTCAGCCGTATCCCTTGCCGTGCAGCTGGGCGGGCTCATCGGTGCCGTGTCGTTTGGCTTCGTGGTCGGCTCGTATGGCATACAGGCAGCCTGGTTCATCGCCGCTGCCGTGCTCGCAGCATCTGCGTTGCTGTATCCGGTGGCGGCAGGTAAAAGGCTGACCGGACTTTAAAAATCATCCTCGATGTGATTCAATGACGTGAACGCAGCCGCTCCGGTTCTAGGCGCACACCACTAGGCGCAAGCCCACGAAAACCCGGCGAACACCGCGCTCGGCGCTGGCACTCCTCGGCGGAACTCGCGTACGGGGGCAAAGGTGGCACCTTCAAGTACATACTGGAACACGGTGGCTGTCTCCGGCTGGATGATCCAGTATTCACGCACTCCGCTTTGCTCATAGAGCTCGAGCTTGACGCTGAAGTCCTTGTTGGCGGTGGAATCGGACAGTACTTCCACCACAAAGTCAGGAGCCCCGTGTATGCCATTGTCGTGGATCTTGTCGGGGTCGCACACGGCCAGAACATCGGGCTGGACTACCGTGTCGCTGCTGTCGCTTTTGCTGGCATCACTCTGGGTTTTTATGCCTGGATTTGGCAGGAATACATCCAGCGGAGCCATGTAGACCTTGCAAGGTTTGTTTTCGAGCCAGTTTGCCAGCTTGCGGCCAAGGTTAAAGGCCCTGTCCTGGTGTTTTTCCCTGGGGGACGGGCTCATGCCATAGGCAACGCCATTGATGAGTTCCCAGCGCTCGTCATCCGGCCATGAGCGCCAGTCGGCCAGTGTGTACCGTTTTTCCAGGTCGAGCGCGGAACTGCCTTCCGTCTTGTTCATGCGTAGCCTCCATACAATGCCGCCATGCAATACAGCTACAAGTATACACCACGTGAGCAAAGCATTGAAGGAAGCTCGGATGGTCCTTCTTCAGGATGGGGCTTCTGTGGTACTCTGCACAACGTGGCAGGATTCGTCGCGACAACCTCCAGCGAGGCATGACGAGCGCTTCAACTCGATCCGCACAGCCACACCAACAACGGCAGAAGGAACCTCACGTGAAAACGATTGCTGACTACCTCAACGATATAGAAGGCACCGACCCTGCGCAGCGCACCCGGGCTTACAGCGAACTCATGGACCTGACCGAGGGCGTTGTCGACGTCGCTGGCCAGTGGGACAGGATAGCGGCCTACATGGACTCCAAGGACAACCACCTGCGTTCCATTGGCGGCCAGCTCCTCTGCGGCCTGGCCAAAAACGACCCCGAGGGTTACGTGTTCATGTATTTCGACGGGATAAAGCGGCTCACCAAAGACCCCATGTTCGTCACCGCCAGGCACGTGCTTCAGGCCTCGTACCATATCGGCCTGGCCGGCCCCAAGTACCGCAAGCTGGTCCTCGACTTCTACGAGGAACGCTACGACGACTGCGCCGCCGAGCGGAACGCCTCGCTGATACGCTTTGACATACTGGTCTGCATGAAAAAGCTCTACGACGCCAAGCGCGACCCCGCGCTCGCCGAACGGGCCCGGCAGCGTATCATGACCGTGTCCTCTGATGCCGACCGAACCAAGTATCGCAAGGTCTGGAAGGACGTGTAGAAGACGAGGGGTGGGGCAGCTGAATCCGGCTGCCCACTTATCCCCGCAGCGTCTCGGCCTTGCGTAGAATCTCCTTGTGCTTTTGTTCCACTGTTTCCAGCCTGTGGCTGACCCATCTGTTTCTTGAAATCAGCTTCTGGCTTTTTGCGATAAATTCATCGCCCTGAACAGCATTTTTTGCAAGTCTGGACTCAGCCCGTGCATAGCGATGATTACATCTTCAAGCTCTATCCTGCCGAGCAGTTTTTTCAGATCCTGTATCGTCCAGGTTTCCAGTTCATCAATCGATTGCATGGCTTTTCTCCTTGGCTATAGTTGTAGCATAAAGGATAAGGGCTGACAGTTCACGGCAGAGGCTTTCAACACCGTACTCGAATGCTATGCCATACGAATCAGCATGGTAAAAATGGGTTTTTCAAGCATTTTCCCTATATTATACTTGTTCTTATGTTACTTTAAGTCGTTAAAGTAATTTAAGAATATTCTTATGTTACTTTGGGAGGTTATGGTGGATCTAAAAAACTTCAAGGCTGGTGGTCTGGCGCAAGGTTATCAGTTTCGCTATTTTCTTCCTGAAAAGATAAACCACGGGTTCTACTGGACTGATGAAGGAATCAACGAGCTGCTTGAACGTGCCTCACTCCGGCTTGGCGAGCTCAACGCGTTTTCCCGTTTCGTGCCCGACACGGACATGTTCATCCGGATGCACATCTTCAAGGAAGCCGTCGTTTCAAGCAAGATCGAGGGTACGCGGACGAACATCGAGGAAGCTCTCGTAGTCGAGAGCGAAATCGACCCGGAGAACCGGAATGACTGGAACGAAGTCAACAACTATGTGGCCGCGATGAACTTTGCACTCGAAGAACTATCACGACTTCCGCTGTCGAACCGCCTCATACGTGAAACACACCGCATCCTTCTCTCAAGCGGGAGGGGAGAACACAAGACTCCCGGAGAGTTCCGCGTCTCGCAGAACTGGATCGGAGGGGCGAGCCTGGCCGATGCGGTGTTCATACCGCCAGCGCAAACGGAACTACCCGAGCTCCTGGGCGACCTCGAGATGTTCCTCCACAATGAGAGTGTAAAACTGCCACACCTGGTCCGTATCGCCATAGCGCATTATCAGTTTGAGACCATCCATCCATTCCTTGACGGCAATGGTCGAATCGGGCGTCTTCTCATCACGCTCTATCTCGTGTCGAGTGGAATCCTTGAAAAGCCGCTCCTGTACCTCTCTGACTTTTTCAAGCACAACAAGAGTCTCTACTATGATAACCTTACGCTCGTCCGAGAGAGGAACGATCTTGGCCAATGGATCAAGTTCTTTCTGACCGGCGTTATCCAGACTGCAGAACGATCAGTAGAAACCCTGAAAAAAATCACCGATCTCAAGGCAACGGTAGAGCAGGACCGAATCGTGCATCTGGGCAAGGGATCCCGGCATGGCATAGTGCTCCTTCGCAGCCTTTTCAAGAACCCCGTGGTAAGCGTAAAGACAGTCCATGAGCAGACAGGGTTGTCATTGAAAGCTGCCAACGACCTTATAGCGGCTTTCGTCAGTAATGGAATCCTCGTTGAGACTACCGGATTCCAGCGCAACCGCATGTTCGTGTTCTCTGAATATCTCAAGCTATTTTCTGATTGACGAAATGAAAGGTACGAATTAGTCATAAAAAATCTGGGCAGCATGGTAAAGACACTGCAGAATATCATGCGCAAGGATCCGGGCGTTTCCGGCGACGCGCAGCGCATCGAGGAAATTGGCTGGCTTCTCTTCATCAAGGTGCTGGACGACAAGCAACGCTCCCAGTCGCCGGCCCGGTACATCGTTCGCAATCGAGACACGATACGTGAAAGCCATGATCAAGCACTTCTGAATCGGTATTTGATTCGCGCCTGACCGCCTCAATGTAATGCTACCTCTCCGTTGGTGTCGATAAGAAGGTGCGGTGGCATAGACCAGTGTCGATATGGGCTTCAGTAAAGGTCATAGCGACCCTACCTCACGGCTTCTCTAGTACCGATTCATCTTCCCCCCACACCCGTGCCAGCGTCGCCTGAATCTTCTTTTCGAACCTCAAAATCAGTTCCCGGTTGGCATCGACCAGTTTCTGCTCGGCTTCTATCTCCAAAACTATTGCATGCTGGGTGTCTAGAGGTGGGATTGGGAGTTTCAAGCTTTTCAAAACCTTCAGGCTCAGAATGTCCATCGTCCCTCCGTAGGAAAGTTTAGCAACCTGTTTGGTTACGGCCTCTTGGCGAAACGCTTCTACGAAATAGGTTGCCAGTATTTTCTGCTTGTCCAATGTCACTTTGAGTAGCCGCGGGTTAATGATTCCCGGCTCATGCTTTTCAGGAATGATCAAGATTTTTCCATAGGTTCCGACGAGGCTTATCAACACATCGCCTGCCTTCACTTTGCAGGTTTCAAGTTCTCGGTATTTTTCTTCATTGATGTAATAGTCACCGTAGTTGATGTCGCCGCGAATTACTTGTTCTTGCCCATAGATTTTGTAGCCTGATTTTACGTAACACTCCTTTTTCAGCGACGAACCGAATGGACCAGCCTTTAAGGCATTTTTCTCATTCGCCACCAGGTCTCCAATCTCCACCATCGGCCATTCCGGATTTAAAGGAATATGCGGTCGGTAATTATCAAGGATCGCCCGCGCCCCGTCGATGACCTTCTGGTAGCCCTCGATCTCCGCCACAATCTCCTTCTGGACTTCCAGTGGTGGTAGGGGAATTGGGATAGTCTTGAGAGTTCCAACTGAAACGAAATTGAAGGCAGTCTTTCCTGATAGCCTGATCAATTCATCTTTGAATCGGCTTGAGATGAGAAAGAGAAACTTGGGAAGCAGCCGTTCTGCAAACGCCCGGTTCACCACCAACCCGTTGAATTGTTGGTTGGTCGTAACCTCGATTTCAGAAAATGCATACTCTCCCACTGAAGCCGTACAGCAAAGCAAGACCGAGTGTTTGGGTAACAATTTGAGACTGGTTTCCTTCAAGCCAGCATCAGTAACGAACTTTTCTGTCTTTTCAATGATGCGTCCGCCTTTACGGATGTCCTCTACTGTGAACCAAGGCACGGTTCCATTTTCCCAATAACGTGGCTCTTGTTTTGACGGCGTTGAGCCGTTGAAGATGTCGCACACCTCGGACAGAGGATAGGAAGGATAGGTCTTGCTTTGAGTAGCCCCCTCCCTATACCGCTCCCCGCTCAAGTTATAATCTCCATTCGCGGCGATCTTTGCCTTTGGAACAATCAGGAATTGCGAATCAGGAATCAAGAAATCGCTTTGCGTAACCGCTTCCCCATTCGTAATTCGTACTTTGTAATTCTTGATTGCCGCAAGCGCGGCCGGTAAGTCATTCTTCTCGATGGCCCGCCGCTGAGCCCCCAGCCCGAACCCATCGT
>CAXZAJ010000165.1:0-8662 GCA_964293355.1 uncultured bacterium | reverse complement strand
GCGAGCGATAAGCGACCCCCTTGCATTCACGAGGCGGGCCCACGCGCAAATTCATGCAGGGCCTTTCTGAAAAGCCTCCTTGAACATAGCGGTCCGGACGTGGTACTCGAAATATGGGGAGGCTTTCGTGTATAACAGTTTGCATGAATGCCGCACGTACCCGTGAACTGGCCCTTGCGCTGACGTCTTTTTCCAGCATTACCGACACTGATGGCGAAACTCGTTTTGCCTTTTTTCTCCGCGACTTGCTGGCCGCATGGCCATATTTCAAGGCGAATCCTGACCGCATCAGGTTGATACGGACTGTGGATGACAAGCGGGAGCGGTATGCGCTGGTTGCCTCCGTCAGCGATGCAACCGACAGCTATCTTAATCCAGCGGTGATCCTTACTGGCCACTACGATGTTGTAAGCGTGAGTAACTATGGTGCGCTGGCACCTTTGGCTTTTAGTCCCGATGCGCTGGCACCCCGTCTCGTGTCAGTTCTGGAGGCGGAAGCCGTAGCCAGGGAAGCTCGCGGCGTCATTGCCGGCGAAACGGAGCGCATGGCGCTGGCTGATCTCAAATCCGGGGATTTCCTGCCGGGGCGCGGCCTCCTGGACATGAAGGCTGGTCTTGCCGCCGGCCTGGCCCTGCTGGAAGAACACGCCGCCGCGGCCATGCAAGCGGACGAGACGCAACTGCCAGGCGCTCTGGTATTTCTGGCGGTGCCTGACGAAGAAGGATCTTCTCATGGCATGCTGAGTGCCGTACGAGCACTACAATCGATACTCGAAGCATGGGGGCTTGAAGCGCTCGCCGCCATCAACCTTGACGCTGCCGTAGACCAGGGGGACGGTTCGGCGGGTCGAGCGGCATTTCTCGGGAGCGTTGGCAAACTCCACCCGTTTGCACTGTTCGTTGGCAGGCCGACCCACGCCGGCGCGCCGTTCGACGGCATCAACCCGGCCTTGCTAGCCGCCGACTTTGCGCGGGGGGTGGAATGCGCCGTCGACCTGTTCGATCAACCCGCAACGCCCAACCCGCCGCCGCCACCGACCATCCTGTATTACCGCGAACTGCGCGACCACTACGACGTCACGACGCCCTCGTCGGTGTTCGTGTCCGTCAATGTACTGACTCATCGCGATGGGCCTGAGGCTGTGCTCGGTGCATGTTCACGGCTGGCGCTGAAATCCATACAGTCCGCGATAGCATCGCTTGTGGCTCGGGCGAATGTGTTTTCAAGGTCGATCGGGCAGGCGTTCAGCCCGCCGGATCATAAGCCCCGGATACTGTACTGGAGCGAACTGGCGCAGTCTGCGCGGGCGGCGAATCAGGAAGCGTATGAAGCGGCTGAGTCGAAAGCGCGCAGCTCTGCCGAGGGGATTCCGGCCTTAGCCGAATTCGTAGCAGCGGCTGTGCTCATCGCCGGCCTCGAGGGACCGCTCGCCGTCGTCGGCCTTGCTCCACCATATTATCCCCGGGCCGCGCTTGAGGCTGAACGAGATGAAAAAATAATTACAGCGGTTGAACATGCCGTCTCGTCGATGGCTGCATCCACCGGTCAGAGCATTACGATACACAAATATTTTCCTGGCATCTCCGACATGAGCTTCCTCAATCCCTGTGACGATGCCGATGCCAGGTTGTTCGCCGCGGCTGCTTGTCCCCTTGGCCTCGACCCGCTGCCTTCCGGCTTTTCATGCCCCGTCATAAACATTGGCCCCTGGGGCCGCGAGTACCACCAGCGGCTTGAGCGGGTCCATGCCGAGTATGCCTTCGAGGTACTCCCGAAATTGCTGGAGCGTACGGTGGCTGAGATATTTTGTGTAATGAGACAGTAATCAGAATGTCACCTGATATGAAACTTGGAAAAGTAGTTGCCTTATTATTTTCTACGGTGATGGCTGTAATTATATTGTCATGCCAACCTGACATAACGGGTACCATCGTTCCAGCGCCTGCATATATACGTGAATTGGCCTTTGCTGAAGCTCAGCGCTATCTCGGTATGCCATACGAATGGGGCGGGCAGGAATTCCCGCGCGGAATAGATTGTTCTGGTTTGTTGGTCAATGTTTACTTTACTGTAACAATTGATACGGAGTTTGAACTTCTGTTCGATGACGCCACATCATCTGGAATGTACTCTTCATTCGTCGAGTCAATCACGGTTCCGTCGCAGGGCGACCTGGTCTTTATGGGTGATGGGTCTGTCACCCATGTAGCTATCCTCGACAGGATCGAAGACAGCATTGTTTTTTTCATCGACGCTTATTCAGCAGCCGAGGGGGGTGGCCAGGTCGTGGCTCGATCCTACCCAGCCGATTCTCCCAAGATTATCTCATATGGTCGAATGCTTTTGAGACAATGGCGCTGATGCCTGAGTGTATTAATTGCCTCTTCATCAGCTAAACTGATATAATGTTCATACAAAAACATGCACACTCTTTTGAGAAAGGATGTTGTATGAGCGGAATCAAGGCGTGTAAAGTTGATAACGAGCACTCTAAAGCCAACCAGTCAGGTTTTGGATCGTTTCCCAAGTATACACGCCGTAGGCAACATTTCTTTGTCTGGCAAGAACTCGAATCCTTGATAACCGGTGACCTGCAAGCTGTTATTGATAAAGAACGGGCAGATCCGGAGCTGTTTTCATCTACCACTCGTTGAATCATCCATTGCTTGTTGCAGGGGAAGCCACGTCCGGCCCGCTTTTCAGAAGACTAATCCTACGGCTCTGACAATGCAGGGGAATCCCACGTCCGTCCCGCTTTCCAGACGACTAATCCTGCGGCTCCGAATATGCAGGGGAAGCCCACGTCCGTACCGCCTTCCAGAAGATTAATCCTGATGCTCCCACTATGCAGGGGGAAGCCCACGTCCGGACCGCATCAAAAAAGTTTCAGAGAGGCCAGCGCATGAACAGTGCGCAGGGCGACCGTGAATCAAGGGGGGAGCGATAAGCGACCTCCTTGAATTCACGAGGCGGGCCCCTGCGCAAATTCATGTCTGGCCTTTCTGGTAAGCCTCTTCGAGAATAGCGGTCCGGACGTGGGAGCTATCGTTTCTGTTCGAAGTGGGAGAACTCCATAGAGAAGCTGGCGCGGCCCTGGCTGACGGAACGCAGGCTGGTGGAAAATCCGAACATCACCGCCAGAGGCGCCTGGGCGTGTACGATATCTATGGCGGGGCGCGAGTCGGAGCCGTGGATCATGCCGCCGCGCTGGGACAGGAGGCTCATCACTTCACCCACGTAATCCTTGGGCGTCATGATGTCCACCTTCATCACGGGTTCCAGTTGTACGGGGCCGGCCTTGCGGCAGGCTTCGTCGAAGGCCATCGAAGCGCACGCCTCGAACGCGAACACCGTCGCCGTCAGTTCGTCCCAGTCGATGCCGACGAGCTTTACGCCAATATCGACGCAGGCATAGCCAAGCACGATACCGCCCGAGAACGCGTTTGTAACCGCGCGTTCTATCGCCTCAAAGATATCATCGGGTACCTTGCGGTCATGCACAACCTTGGTGTAGGTATTGCCTGTACCACGGGCCAACGGCTCTACTTCCAGCGTGACGCCTGCGAATATTTCCTTGCCGGCCATGGATCGCGCGTAACTCTCGGAATGCGTTACCTTTTTCGTCACCGATTCACGGTACGAGACCTGCGGATTGCCCACCTTGGCTCCGACCTTGAATTCCCTGAGTATCCTGGTGACGAGCACATCCAGGTGCAGTTCGCCCATGCCGCGTATGACGAGCTGACCGGTATCCTCGTCGTCGCCCGTCTGGAACGTGGGATCTTCCTTGGACAGGATGTCCAGTGTTTCCTTGAGCTTTTCGCGGTCTGATACGGTCTTGGGTTCGATGGCCACCGTGATGACGGGTTCCGGAAAGTGCATGTGCTCAAGCAGCATCGGCCAGCCTTCCGAGCCGACCGTGTCTCCGGTCTGCGCGGTCTTCATGCCGACGAACACGGCGATGTCGCCGGCCTGGATCTCGTCTATCGCTTCGCTCTTGTTGGCGTGCATGCGCAGGATGCGCGTGACGCGCTCGCGCTTCTTCTTGCCTATGTTGTAGACCACGCCCGCGGTCTTGATGGTGCCCGAGTACATGCGAACATAGCAGAGCGGGCCGGCTTCGCGGTCGTACTGAACCTTGAACACGAGTCCCAACGGATTGCCCTTGGGATCGCAGGGCAGCTCGAAGTGTTCTTCTTTTTTGGGATTGAAAGCCGAGACCGGCGGCACGTCGATGGGGGAGGGCAGGTAATCGACAACCGCGTCGAGCAGTGGTTGTACGCCTACATTGCGTCGTGAAGCGCCGCAAAGTACCGGCACGATCTTCCGGGATATCGTCTGGTCGCGCAGTGCCTTGCGTATGAGGTCAGCGGGAATCGGCTCCCCGGAGAGGTACAGTTCCGTGATTTCATCCGAGTGCGAAGCCAGCGCGTCGACCATCCTGTCGCGCCATTCCGCAGCCAGGTCAGCCATCTCGGATCCCAACGGCGATCTGGTGATGTTCTGGCCGCCCGCATCCGCGTCCCATCGCAGTTCTTCCATCGTTATCAGGTCGACGGCTCCAATGAAGCTGCCTTCCTTGCCTATCGGCAACTGCACGGGGATGGCGACCGCCGCAAATTTCTCGTGGATTTCCTCTACGGCCGCGTAGAAGTCGGCACCGAGCCTGTCCATCTTGTTGACGTATACGATACGGGGCACGTGGTAGTGGTCGGCCTGGTGCCATACGGTCTCGCTCTGCGGCTCCACGCCACCTACCGCGCAGAACACGGCCACAGCGCCGTCCAGCACGCGCAGGCTCCGCTCCACCTCGGCGGTAAAGTCCACGTGACCGGGCGTGTCGATTATGTTGACCTGGTGTTCGCGCCAGTACGTGGTCGTGGCCGCGCTCTGGATGGTGATGCCGCGCTCCTGCTCCTGCTCCATCCAGTCCATTACGGCCTCGCCGTCGTCGACCTCGCCCAGTTTGTACGTCTTGCCCGAATAATAGAGTATGCGCTCCGTCGTCGTGGTTTTGCCCGCGTCGATGTGCGCCATGATGCCAATATTCCGTGTTGTTTTGAGGTTCATGCTGTAGCTCCGCGCGCTACTATAGCGAAAGAGCGCTTTGCTTGCAAGGATTTGCAACCGGATGCGACGTTCAGCCGTGAGCCGGCTTTGCTTTCGGGACTGATTCCTTGATCCTGCCTTCGAGGCTCATGATCACCACGAGGAACAGCAGGAACACCGGCGCGACGATGAACGAAGCCCGAAGCCCGTAGCGGTCGCCCAGGATTCCCATGAGCAGCGGCGAGAGGCTGGCGCCCGGAATGCCGAAGCAGGACAGGAAAATCATCAGCACGGTGGCATCGACGGGCAGGACGACCGCCGCGTATGACTGGATGCTGGGCCAGTAGCAGGCGATGGTCAGTCCCATGAAGAACATGAAGCCGTAGAGCGTCGGCAGGTTTTCTATCCAGAAGAAGGTCAGGCTGCCGGCGAGCGCCAGCAGGGCGGAACCGAGTATCAGCGGCTTGATGCCGATACGCCGGAGCAGGCGGGCGCTGCCCATGCGGCCCGTTACCATGCCCAGAGCGAAGATGGCCGCCCCGAGCGCGCCGGCGCGCGGCAGGGTCTGGAAATGCAGCTGGATGTAGCTGGCGGACCAGAACGCGAACGCGACCTCGGCGCCGCCCGCAAAGAAGAGCGCCGCGCCCAGGAACCAGAACCGCCTGCGCGCCAGGATCTCGCCCATGTGGCTGAAATCGGTGCGCGACCGGGGCAGCGAAACGCTGCGTGATGAGGGATACACGAAAAACACGGCCAGCGCGATCACCGACAATCCGGCAAAGACCGCCCTCCAGGAAACGCCCCGCGAGAGGAGTTCACCTACGAACAGCACGCTGACGAATACGCCGGTAGGCCAGAACGCGTGCAGCAGGTTCATGCGCGAGCCCGCGTCGCCCGGGTGAAGATCCTGCACCAGCGGTGTCAGCAGCGCTTCCAGGAAGGCGTAGCCGATTCCGATGAGCAGCATCAGCGCGACGGTACTCAGGTAGCTGAAGGTAAACGAAAAAGCGAACAGGCCCAGCGCCACGATCAGCAGCGCAGTCCTGAGTACCCTGATTTTGCCGAAACGGGCCGCCGCGAAGCTGCTCAGTATCAGCACGAAGAACTGTTCCAGCGAGGTCATGAAGCCCAGCAGCCCCGCCTGGGTCAGGCTGAAGCCAAGGTCCCGCGAAAGCATGACGAGGCAGACGGGCAACGCGTTGACCGCGGAGGCATACAGGAACATCGACGCAAAGGCTGCGCGGTCTACTCGTGCCAGGTTCTTTGGTTTTTCCATATCATCCTGTCTTTATTGATTTCATCTATTCCCCGAGTAGCCAGGACGGCAGATAGAGGTGCTGAATGCCATTACGGGCCGCACTGGGGCCGCGGTCCATGGAAAGTACTATTTTAGGAAAGTTGTCTTTAATGGATTCAAGAGCCGAGAATTCACGTTCTATGGTTTCAGTGCTTGCGAGCAGGTAGCAAACCTGATAGTACACGGGTTCATTACCTTTGAGAGCAACAAAGTCGATTTCCTTGTTTCCTGTTTGACCGACTTGGACGGTGCAGGCACGGCGCAAGAGTTCCTGCATCACAACGTTTTCAAGTAGACATGCAATGTCATCCATGCGAAAGCCCAGCAGCGCATGTCGAAGCCCAAGATCCGCTATGAAGAGTTTTTCTTGATACGCGAGCAGTCGCTTGCCCTGAATGTCAGCTCGCCTCAGTGGGTATATGAGCTGGGCATCTTCAAGAAAGCTTACATAATTTTGAATTGTCTCTATGCTCGCACTTTGCTTTTGGGACTTGAGCCAGTCATGCACTGATTTGGCGGAAAAGAGTTTGCCGATGTTGCCAAAAGCAAAGCGAACAAGTTGCATCAAAAAGGAAGGATCACGGATTTTATTGCGGAGGACAACATCCTTGAGGAGTATGGTATCCAGGATGGACCGCAGGTATTCCAACCCCATCGTCGACTCATCTGAACTTTCTGCAGCGGGTGCAAAATTGATATGATGAAGGCCCGGCATCCCACCCCAGCGGAGCCAGAGATAGAACTCTTCTTCCAGCCTGGTGGCGGGTTTCATTTTGGTTTCAATGCCGCGGAACATTAAAAATTCCTTGAAAGACAAACCATAAACGGGAATCTGTACATACCGGCCGGAAAGAAGGGTCGCGAGTTCACCAGAGAATAGCCTGGCGTTTGATCCTGTGATTATGATATCACACCATGATTCCGCGTGCAGTGAGTTGATGACTCGCTCCCAGCCGGTGACTTCCTGTACTTCGTCAATCAAGAGCACATGCTTCATATTTGCGGCAGGAAAGGAGTCCTTGATTTTTTGGTGGAGTGATTCGGGAGTTGCATAGCGGGCGTTTTCCATCAACTCCATATTGATGTGTAGAATATTGTCTGCAGGTAGCCCGCTTTTTTCTAGTGCATTCTTGAGGAGCACCAGTATCGAGCTTTTTCCTGAGCGGCGTATTCCACAAAGCACTTTGATGACTGGCTTGCCGAGCCAAGCTAGAAGAGCATCAAGATAGAGGCTTCTGGTAACGATTTTTTCCATATCTTATGTTATAAATTAAGATATGTAAGAAAACAAGCAAATTTCATTTATAACCAAACATATTAGCGCTCGCCATATAGTCATGCACCTTGTGGTTGAGCACCCCGACATCGGCCAGGATGTCGGAAACGGCCCGCTCCAGGTCCATGCCGAAACGCAGGGTCTCGGCCGCCTGACTCAGGGAGTCGGCTTTTGCTGTTATGGCAGGAACGGAGAGGGGCCCGTCATCAACGAGCTTTCCCAGTTTCACGGTTGCCTCGGTTACCCGTTCGCCGTTGGCCGTAACGCCTGAAAGCAGCGGCAGTACCTTGGCCATGGTGGCTTCCGCAGCGGCTACGCCGGAGGCTGAGCGTGCAAGGGCCGATAGCGTGGCCGACAGGAATTCCTGATGGGCACGCACCGCTTCGCGCATGCTCTCTACGGTTTTGATCAGGTTCTGGGTATAGTCGGTATTGCGCGTTGCCTGTGCCGAGATGGATTGCGAAACCTTGCGCAGTTCGCCCGCCACGTCGTCGCTCTTGGCCGCTATGATGGCGGCATTGATCGAGATCGATGATATGAACGCATTGGACGAGCTGATGGCGGCGAGTACGGCGAGCATGGATTCGACTTCAGAAAGCACCGAGACCAGGCTCTTGACCGTTGCCGCCAGTGTTCCCATCAAATCGCGGAGGCCGTTGCCTACGACCCTGGCTGCGTCTGCTGCCGTGGCGGCCTCGGCGGAACTCTGGGCTATCTGGTTGCCAAGGCCCTGCCGGCCGGTCTGCACTCGTCCCGCACCTTCAGAGAAGGCCGAGAAGAGAACGTGTGCCCGTTCTATGACCGGGCGTTGCTCGTCTATTGATCCCTCTATTGCGTTGGAGCGCTCTATGAGGGCCCGTGCACCATCCATGACTCTGGCTGATTCTCCCTCGAGGGCCGTAATCGCCGCCCCATAGTCGCGAAGCATGGTTCCACTTCCAGTCTGCTCGGGCTCGATGAAGAGGATCTCCGGCATGATGGTTTCTTCGGCGCTGACGTACACGGTATGAATGCCCTGGCGGCTGGCGCAGTACACCTG
>CAXZAJ010000164.1:0-8694 GCA_964293355.1 uncultured bacterium | reverse complement strand
AGGACGCGCTGACGGTTGTGCCCACCGAAACCGAGAGCGCGCGGGCTGCCACGTCCGCGGGCAAGCGCGAAGAAGCCGCTGCCGCCTTCCGCAAGGCCCTGGGCGCCACCAGGGAACTCGAGGAGGCAGGTGCCTTCCTGGAAAGCGAATGGCAGGCCCGGCTCGACGCTCAGGTTGCCACGGTAGAAAATGCGGCCCTGGCGGCGGAAAAGACGCTGGCCGATTCCAGGGCTGCCGTGGTCGCTCTTGATGCCGCCGCCAAGGAATCTCAGGCTCTGGAGGCGGCGTTCTCGCGGTTGCTCTCCAGCCTGCCGCTTGGCCCCGGGGATGCAACCCGAATTTACGGGTACGTACAGGATGCGGGAGCCCGCGAGGCTGATGCCGAGAGGCGCCGCGCCGATACCGCGGCTGCGGCTGTGCCGTACCAGGCTGCAGCCGCGGATTTTACCGCGGAGCGGTTCGTCGATGCCATCAGGGGCTACTCGTCAGTGCTGACGCGGTTTCCTGCCGCAGGCCAGGCACCGCTCGCCGTTGACGGCCTGGTGCAATCAGGTGCCAGGCTCGCCGAAGCACTCCGCGAGTCCCGCGCCAACGCCGCCGAACGGGTAGCCGCCCTTGAAGTGCGGCTCGCCGAATCCTCCGTGCGCGCGGCCGGTCTCCAGGCTGATCTGGCCGGCTCAGAATCGGATGCCGCAGCCCTGCGTGAGCGCGTGGCCGCTCTTGAAGGCGCCGCCGTACCCGCCGCCACCGTAGCGCCTGCGGCGACCGCAACTCCCGGCGCTGCTATTCCGGGTGGCCCCACGAGTGCTGAATACCTTGCCCTGCAGGAAGAAAAAGCCGGTATCGAGTCGCAGCTCACGGAGGCGCGCGCGCGTTACCAGGCCGTCAACGCGGCCTACCTGGCCTATGCGGCCGACGAGGATGCCATACTCGCGCGCGGCGGCGAGCTTGCCCTGGTGGAGGCCCGCACCCGGCTGGATGTGTTCCTGTCCAGCCCCGAGATCAGCGAGGCGCTGCCTGGCATGCGCGACCGCATCGCCGCGTACCTGTCGTCATTCCAGGCGGCCGGGCAGAAGGAAATCCTGTTCAATGCCGCGGACATTGTCGATGGAGCCGCGCGCATCCGCGATGCCGCCGTCCGCGTGCGGTACTTTACCGACCTCGAGAAGCGTTACGCGCGCGACCCGGCCATGCTGGAGTTCCTGGTCAGCGTGCGCGAGAGCCTTAAGTAGACTCGGTTCAAGGTTCCAGCGACGACAGCCCGCTGACCGGAATCTCGAATACCTCGGTTCGCAGCGTGCCGTTGTCGTCCTTCTGGTCCCTGATGAATATGGTGCGGCAGAAAACGGCCATCCAGCGCGGCGGTGTTGCCGTCGCGTCGTATCGTTCGTGGACGAAACGGAGCGAGCCGACCGGGAATGAGAACTGCGGCTCACCTGCGGCATCATGCGCGGTCATGGTCATACCGTCGCTTGAGAGTAGGATTGGCTCGCTACCGGGAACGGCGCTCAGCACGGCAACGAGGGGATCCAGCACCTTCTCGAGTATTACGGGCGTGGTCGTCAGCCCGCTTGCCCAGCGATATACAGTCGTAACGCCATCGTCATCGTTTACCGACAGGTAATAGTCTGTGCCTTTGCGCGCCGCAAAGCCGATGATCAAGCCTTTTGGGACAGGAAAGCCAACTGGCATGGTGATTGGCTGCGTCATGTAAAGTACCGGTGGCGGAAGTGGCAACGGAATCGAGAGCTCGCCGGCCTTCCATAACCCTGCGGTTTCATCGTAGTACACCATCAACACCAAATCGCTGGTTTCAGTGTCACTCGAAAAACCTGCCCCGAGCAACGTAGTAGATCCGGTCAGGATCGGGCTGTCGGGACTGAGTGAAATCGATCGTGTCATGGGGTCTGGTCCTGATAGCCAGGCTGCGCCCCATGAAGGGGATTTCGTCGCGACAGCGAGCGCTTCAAGCGGGGTAGTCGCATCGAAAGCCGGTGACATGCGGGCAATGGGCCAACCTTGCGGAGCGGCGCTGAAATTTTGAGCATAATAGTTATTGAATAGCTCAAAGGAAGATGCACTCTTCATGTACCACGGGCGGGTTGACTCGAATTCATACGGCGCGGGGGCATCGCCTTGCAGCCAGATGCCGTCTGTCGGCACGGCTACGCGGCGCGGCAGGAAGACGCCGTGGGTAGCCCAGTATTCCTTCATGCCGGTTACAGTGATGGTCGATACGAGTTCCATCCTTGAAGTGGTGAGGCTCGATGCCGAGAGCTCGGGGTCGAAGGCAGGCTGCCAGCATGATGCGACGATTGAGGCGGCGAGGGTCGCGACGATTATTGTGCGGACCGGTCTCATAGGCTCATCCTCACTCCGAACCTGAACAGCGGCGCTTCAAGGAACCATGATCCGCGGTACATGGAGAGCGTTGGGCCGGAATCTCCGGAGCCACGTGATACGGCAAAGAGTTCCCCGTCGTTGCAGGGGTAGAAGCTGGCGCCAAGTTCCATGAACATGGCGAGACGTTCTGCGAGGACCCACTCGGCTCCGAGTACGGCTGACGTGCCGAACGGTCCCACGGGGTCGAGGGTCAGCGGCAGTTCCGCGCTGACGATGACGCGGGCGAAGGCTGAAACGGTCAGGTACGGCCGAACTGAAAAGTCCGGCGGCAGCGCGTAGAAGCCCAGCCCGAAACCTGGCTGGACTAACGGAGACGACACGAATCCCCACTCGCCGGAGTCGCTCGTCGCGTCGCCCAGATAGAGTCCCGCGAGTATCTGGCTCAACCCGAATCGCAGGAAGAGCCTGTCATATGCGAAGCGCCATGAGCCATAGACGTCGGGATACTGTATCATGTGCATGCCAAGTTCCACGGCCCAATGCCGGAGCGGCCGGTTGGTGATGACCATTCCCGCGCCGTGCTCCAGGGCATCGAACACGCCGCGCTCGGGGTACGCGCCGGCAACGGTCGCCCGCCACGGATAGGTTCCCGGCACGCGCAGCGAGAGTTCGACCCGGCCCGACTCGGGTATCACGAGCGGCTCTTCAGTGAGTCCCTTCACGCTGGTTCCAGGTTTTGCGGTGATGCTGATCATGGGTTTCTTCAGCGACGGCAGGGCCTGTTCTACGGCCTCGACGACGGGCAGCCACCAGAAATCGATCAAGTCACGCGTAGTTGGTTCAAAGCCTTCTACAGTGCCGCTGTTGACAATGGTTCCGTCAAACGGGTCGATGATGCGCCAGTCGGACCGCGCCTGGCCTTCGCCTGTGGCAACGCCCGTTATCTCGACAGCCACGGCGCAGCGGGTCCTGGCGGCTGCCTCCACGAGGTCGGTGCCTTCAGGTGCGGCCAGTATTGCATCGAGTATGGTCGAGCGGGCCAGCGCCGCCGCGAGCGAACCGGCGTCCGCGGCCGGCCCCGCTCCGGTAGCGCGCACCATGACGCGCACGCCTTCTTCCGGCTGGACCGGCTTCGCGGAAACCTGCCGCGTCGCCGCCAGCAGCATCGCGGCCGCGAACAACACCGCCCCGCGGGCTACGGTTCGTCGTCCCATGGCGCTCACCACCAGGTCCTCAAGGCATAGAGTTGCTGCGCCAGCCGGTCATAGAGGAACCACCAGGTTCCCGATGCGTCGAATGACATGATCTGGTAGGCCTCGGTGTTGCCGGTAAGTTGGAGCGTGTCGGTAGGATCGACATCGGCGACGGTCCAGCCGTATGCGTATCGGGCAAGGTAGGTATTCTGGTTATGGTTGATGGTGACGACGCCGTCAGCAGTCAGCCAGGCTGTGCTGTCGCTCATGGGCACGGGGCCGGTAATCTCTGGGGCATCAGGGGCCAGGACCAATGCCGCATCGCTGGCGAACGAGAAAGCTTGGACCCCGGTATCAGTCTTGACGAGTATGCGGAAAACACCTTCGGTCAGATCAGCGTTTTCGTAATACTGGGCATCGACCAGATAATTGATCCTGCCCGCCAGTTCAAGCAAGCGGGCGGTGGGTATTCCAGGAATGATTGAATCGTCATACTTCAGGATTTCAATCCTGTTCTTCAATGTAGCATCGTCGTACATCGCACGAATCTGGAAGTAACCAATTGGAGAACCGATTGCCAACACGATACCGTCCTGGGAGAATGCATTGGACAATTGTACTGGAAGGGCTTCCGGGTTGTTCATGTTTTCCAGGTTGAATGCCAGTTGGCCCGCGGTGAAACCTGCTGAAGTCTGGATTATCCGTGGGCCTAATGCGAACAGGGGGGTGCCGGGTTCCGGGGCTTTGACCCATGGAGCCACGAATCCCATGCCGGCCGGTTCGAACGCGACCAGCGCTTCGCCGTCGAGGCCTCTGAGGTATGCCAGTATCTTGGACTTGTCTGCATCAGCGGTATCGGTGAAGCTCACGTACTCGACTGTGTCCAGATTGCGCAGGGTACCGATTCCTGCTTCGGCGGCGGCGGCGGCGAGGTCGGCCCGCGCTTCCACATAGGGCAGCCAACTCGGGAAGATGTCGCCGGAGAGCAGGTCGCAGGATGAAGCGAGGATCGCGGCAAGTGCGAGGAGCGTAGCAGGTGCCAGCACCGCGACAGAACGTGATGTTACCATTTTATCATCGCCCCCGCGGTGAACAGCATGGGCAAGTGTTCGGCTTCCCACCAGCCGCGCCTGAGCAAGCCGGCGTCGATGCCAAACGAGTAGGCCGCGCGCTGCTCGATGAAGAGCGCCACCCTGGGCCAGTGCCATTCGTACGAGATCCACACAGCGTCCAGTGACAGGTCAACGTACAGGCTGTCTGGACCGGCTTCTGATTGCAGTACCGAGGCAATGCCGGAAATGCCGGTGCCGGCTGCCACGCGGAACCGGGATGGCCGCGGCAGGAACAGGTAGGCGCCGAGCCCGAGCCGCAGTTCGTCGTGGAACGTTGCCAGAAATTCCTCGCCCGGAGCAATCTGGAACCACGCCTGGTCGCTGGCGCGCAGGAACACCGAGTCGCTGACAAGATGGTAGCGGTACTCTGCCGCAAGCCCGACCAGACGGCCGATGCTGGTTCCAGCAGACAGCGAGTGCCGCGTGCGGGGCATCAGGGCTGGCAGCCTGACGGGCTCGTCGGCCAGGCCTGGTTTGAAGCTGTGCATGCGGGGCCAGTAGCCGTCCTTGCTCACCGTCGCCACGACGGCTACCTCAGACTCGAAGGCCGCATAGGGCGCGACCACTCCGCCTTCGACTATGGTGCCGATGAGACGTGAAGAAGACCCGCTGCCGAAGGCCACCGCAGCCCCGTCGTCCGGCGAGGAAAACCGTATGCGGTACTCGATGGGGGCCCCGGGCGCTGTCCTGCCGCGGAGCGCGGCGGCTGCTTCCGCAACGAGCGTGGCGCTTTCGTCCATCAGCGGCAGGGCCGAGAGCCCCGCGAACGCGGCCCGCGCGTCAGTGGCCACCAGCGCGCCGTCCAGCCTGTCGTAGACAGAAAGCCGCCACAGCACCCGGCGGTTGTCAAGCGAACACCTGACCACGGCTGCCCACCTGGCCATGCCCTCAGCGAACGCAGCTCCGGCCAGTTCGCCGTCCGGCAGCGATGTGACTTCGGTGCCTTCATGCGTACTCTCCAGGATGCTGACAGGCCCGAAGCCGGCGTCCCCCAGCTCCCTGTGCATCGCGGCCACCAAGGTGCCGGCAAACGATGCCGCCGCTTCCGGGTACGTCGCGACTATGACAGCGGCGTCTCCGCCGGACTGCGCCTGGGCCAGACCTGCCGGCGCGCCAAGGAACATGGCCGACAGCAGGAATACGGAAACCGAGCGGCCGTTATGCTTGATCATTTCTCGTGCAGGACCTCGACGCCGTCCCAGTCGGCCGGCGGGGGTGTTACCGCATAGCGATCGCAACGCTCCGCCATCGAGGTGGAGGCGTAGTCGTCCTGGCCCAGTTCGTCCGCGACGGAGCGGAAGAGTATGGCCGCTTCCTGGAAGTGCCTGGCGTGGTACGTGGCCATCGCCTCGGCATGGTTGGCCCAGGCCGCGGCTACCGCCGGCGTGATGGAACGGCGGGCCGTGTAGATGCGCACTCCCTTGGTCTTGCCCTTGACCGCCACCGTGTCCAGGAGCCGGCACGGGAAATCGCCCTTGACCTTTTCGTACAGGAATTCGGAGAATATCAGCGGCTGGTGGTAGGGCTTGGTCAAGCCTTCCAGCCTGGAGGCCAGGTTGACCATGTCGCCTATCACCGTGTAGTCCATCTTCTTGTCGCAGCCTATGTTGCCCACCGTAACGACGCCGTAGTTGATGCCTATGCCGATCTTGAACTCGGGCTTGCCCAGTTGTATCTGGTTGGCATTGAAGCGGTCCAGCGCCTCGGTCATCTCCAGGGCAGCCAGCACCGACTGCACCGCATCGTCGTCATGCTTCACCGGTGCGCCGAAGAAGGCCATGATCGCGTCGCCGATGTATTTGTCTATGACGCCTGAGCGGTTCATGATGATGTCTACCATGGAGCCGAAGTAGCGGTTGAGCGAATTGACCAGGTCGTCGGGCTGCATCGATTCCGATATCGTGGTAAAGGAGCGTATGTCGGAGAAGAGTATTGCCAGTTCGCGGTTCTCGCCCACGAGCATCGCCTCGGGATTCTGGAAGAAACGGTCTATCAGTTCCTGCGGCACGAACTTCTGGAAAATGTGCCTGATCTTCTCTTCCTTTTTCTGCGCCAGCACCGTTTCAAACGCGTACTTTTTAATCTGGTCGTAGGCTTTTGAAAGCTCGCCGAGCATGATGTTGAAGGTGTGCGATAGGGTGCCTATCTCGTCTGGAAATTCGACGACGACGCGTTCGGACATGTCTCCCGAATCGATGATGCGCTTCATCGCCACCACCATGGTGGACAGCGGGTGCGTCAGGCGCTGCACGAACAGCAGCACGAGTATCGTGGCGATGAGCAGCGAGGCCGCGAGGATGATGAGGGTGCTGCGGGTTATAGCCTCCACGTCGCCGTAGAACGAACTGCGTTCCTCCGACACCAGCATGTACCAGCCAAAGGGGCCAAACGGAAAGCCCGAGGCAACACGTTCCACGCCGCCCAACGTCAAGGACTGGAAGCCCCTTTGGCCGCCTGCAAACACGGTCCCCATGCTGGTGGTCTCTTCGGGTGTTGCCTCGACGGCGGCGGTGCGCATTGCAAGGCTGCCGTCGGTGCGTACCGCGACGATGAGCTCGGTGGAGCTGCGCGCTATGGCGCGCGCGAACGACTCGACGCCGGCCTGGGCCGCTGCCGCCATGTCGGGGCGGTCTGCCACGCCGTTCTCCACGAGCAGATTCCACTGGCTCTCGGCGTATTTCTCCAGCTCGGAGGCCTTGAAGTCCAGGAATTCCGTGGCGATGCGGGTTACGGCCCGCGTGGCGGCGATCTGGCTCGACATGCCTGCCAGCACGACGGCTACGACGAGGATTGGCAGGACGACCAGTACGATCTTCAGGCGTATGCTCACGTCGTCAAGTATACCCGAAGATTGCCGGTTTGTTTACCCGCACGATGATTTTCATGATAACGACATGCTTATCATAGCCTCCATGGCGGACCTCAGCGCTTCGACTCGTTGATGCAACTCCGGCAGCAAGCGGTCCAGAGCGGCGATGTCTCCGTTTCTGCCTGCCACTTCCAGCGCTGCGGCGGTATTGCTCAAGGCATCGCCGCTCATGTTGGCTGATGATCCCTTGATCCGGTGGGCCTGGCGCTCCGCCGCTTTTGAATCTCTGGCCGCGACGGCGGAAACCATCGCCTCCAGCTGGAGCGGCAGGTCGGTGAGGAACATCCCAATCAGCGTCCGCGCCATGTCGTCATCGAACATGGTCCGCGCCTTGAACGATTCATAGTCGAATGTAGCCGGTTGCGGAGCGGATCCTTCCTCGACGGCTTCCAGTTCCGCAAAATCCGGATCACTGCCGCGCAGCCAGAAATCGAGCATGGCAGAGAGCTTGGCGGGTTCCACCGGCTTGCTCAGGTAGTCGTCCATGCCGGCTTCAAGGCACCGGTCCCGGTCACCCTGCAGCGCGTTGGCTGTCATGGCGATGACGGGCGTCCGCTTGCCCCCGGCTTCCCTGGATCGCAGTTCCCGCGTGGCCTCGTAGCCGTCGAGCTCGGGCATCTGGCAGTCCATCAGCACGAGGTCGTACGGCACCTTCCGCATGGCTTCCAGCGCAAGGTTACCATTGGCAACAGCGTCCACCCTGTAGCCGAGTTTTTCCAGAATCTTGATCGCCACCAGCTGGTTCGTCTGATTGTCTTCCGCCAGTAATATCCGCAGCGTATCCTTGCGTCCGTCCGTTATTGCCGGGGTCGCGGCCGTATCTTCCACAGCAGGCTTTACATCGTGATGGTCGCGCCCGGCTACCAGCGACAGGCATTCATGGAACTGTGACTGGCGGATGGGCTTGGTCAGGTATCCTGAGAAGCCCAGCCCGGCCAGAACCGCGGCATCGCCACGCTTGCCGATAGAGGTCATCATGATCAGGCGGGTGTCCCGGAGTGCCGGGTTATCCTTGATGCGGCGGCCCAGCTCCGTGCCATCCATCCCCGGTATTTCCATATCGAGCAGCGCTATGTCGAAGGGGGCAGCCTCGCGGGCCGCAGCCTCCAGAAGCAAAACCGCGGAATCGCCGTCCGCGGCCTCGCTGAACCGGCAGCCCCAGGTAGCCAGCAGCGAC